>DBXM01000018.1:0-28194 GCA_002309655.1 Mageeibacillus sp. UBA1212 | reverse complement strand
GTCTCGTACATCGAGAGCGGCGAGCATGAAATGATCCTCGTCACCGAGGACGGCAAGCTCTACTACGCCGGCTGGCGCGATCTCGCAAGCTTCACCCAGGGCAGCGGCAGCCACGGCGCGGCGCTCCTCGAGAGCAAAAACGTCGCCTCCGCCTCGATTCTGTTCAGCAACATACTCATCCTGATGAAGGACGGCACCGTTCGCGTGTACGGTCTCAACCAGGGCAACGGTATCGGCGGCGCGACCGTGAACGGCGTCACCGCAGATCTCGACGTCGGCGGCACCGTTAAGGGCGTCGCCGCGGGCTACGGCTTCTCGGCGTTCCTGATGGCCGACGGCAAGGTCAAGATCCTCGGCGAAAACAACTTCGGACAGCACGGCAACGGCGGCACCTCAGCCGTCAACGGCCTCTCGACAGTGACCGTTTCGTAAGGTTTATTTTAAAAAAGGCGGCGCGCCCCCCTTCCTTCCGGTTTTATCGGGGCTTTATAATGGGGGCGCGCCTTTCATCCTTCCAAAAGGACGCTTCCGTTAAAGGCGCTTTCACTAAAGGACGCTTTCACTATGGCAGAACACGCGCAAGGCTCCCGCAACCGAATATCCCTATCACGTTCGCGTATCAGCCGCTTCCTGCGCGCGGCCGCGGCAGCCGCCGCGGCCGCCCTTCTGCTATTTGCCTCCCTGCCCCTCACAGGCTGCGACGGCGGCTCAGGCAACAATCCCGGAGGCACAACGCCGGGCACAACAGCACCTGTTGAAAACCCGACGGCGGTTCCCGACGGCAGCCAGTCTCAAGCGCTTCTCGAGCCATACAAGGGCCTCATTATTTCCAAGGTCTACGGCAACTCGGCCAAGAAGGACGCGGTCACGGAGGCGGGGTTCATCGAGCTCTACAACTCCTCGGACGCCGACATAAGCCTGGGCGGCCTCGCACTCTACTACAAAACGCTCGGCAGCGCTTCCTACTATCAGTTCGCTTTCGACAGCGGCGCGACAGTGAAGGCGGGCGGCTACTTCCTTGTAAAATGCGCGGGCAGCGACAAGTACGACAGATCCTGCGAGATCATCAGCCTTGACGCCTTCGACGCGTTCTGGGACATCAAAATCGACAACAAGGAGATCTCGCTGCTGCTCACCCTCGCGGGCATGGTGCCGGACGCCGCCGTGAACCCCGCGGAAATCAAGACAGCGCTGTCGTATTTCTGCGCCACCGAGAGCTTCTATTTCGACACAGGCGTCGTCGACGACATGTCCAAATCCAAATACGCGGTGCGTACCATGCTCATTGAGGACAGCGGCTGGCAGCTCGTGAATCTCACGAAGGCCAACTCCGCGAAGCTCCGCCAGATCGTTCCCCGGTCGTCGAAAGGGCCGGCGGGAACGGTCAAGCAGTGCGCCATCAACGAAGTGGATTTCAGCGTTCCCGCGGGTTTCTACTCCGAGCCGCAAAGCGTCGAACTCACCGCCCGCGAAGGGTACGAGATCTTCTACACGCTGGACGGCACCGACCCGAAGGAATCCGAAACAAGAAAGCTCTACAACGCCCCGATCTCGCTCGCGGACTCCACCTCGCTCCGCAGGCGTGAAACTGTCAAAACGGTCGCCCTGACAATGGGCGGCAACTACGCGCCTTCGGTCAGCAGACTCATCGGCGGCTACTCTTTAAGGGCGTGCTCGAAGGCCCCCGACGGCACCTATTCCGAGGTGTTCACCTCCACGTATTTCGTATCGTCCGCGATGAAGGAGTTCGGTGTGAACGTTATCGCGTTCTCGCTGCCGGTGGACGACATGGTCGGCGAGGAGGGCTTCTACAACCACTACTACCCCTCGGACAACATTCCCAACCCCCGCGGGCAGGCCTGCTTTGAGTTTTTCGACACCGAAGGAACGCGGCGCGGCTACTCCAACGTCGAGCTGTCGGTCAGCGGCCACGGCTCTTCCGGCGCCCCGATGAAGTCGCTCAAACTGTTCTTCCGCAAGGAGCTCAACCAGACCGGCGGCTACGAGAACAAGCTCTACTACGACGCCTTCGACGGCTACTCCGTCAACTCCAAGGGGCAGCGCATCACCGAATTCTCGCGCCTCCTTATCAGAAATTCCGGCAACGACTGCGGAATGACCTACATTCGCGACTCGTACATGCAGCGGGCGTGCCGCAACCTCAACATCGACACGATGGCCTACGCGCCGGTTCTCGTCTTCTTCAACGGCGAGTTCTGGGGCGTCTACAACCTTCGTGAACGCTACACCGGCCAGTACGTGGAGTCGCACTACGGTATCGACGCCGACAACGTCGCGGTCATCGAGAGCGACTACTCCCAGGTGCACACCAACCAGAACGCCGACTACGTCGTGATGTCCGGCACCGAGAGCGACGCCCAGCCTTTCAACGACCTCGTGCTCTACATGCGCACGCACGACCTCAAAGTCGAAAAGTATTTCAACTACGTCGCGGCCCGCATCGATCTCGACTCGTTCATCGACATGTACGTCGCGCGGCAGTTTTTCAACTCGCTCGACTGGCCCGAAAACAACATCAAGGTCTGGCGCAACCGCGCGGGCGACGCCGACCCGTCCCATTTCGACACGAAGTGGCACTTCACGCTTCTCGACCTCGACTTCGGCTGCGCGTACTACGAATTCACCGACTACGAGGCGAGCATTATGCACACGCTCCACTCCACCAACTGCGTGATTGGTTCGATGATGCACGCGCTTATCGAGAACGACGCCTTCCGCGCCCGCTTCCAGGAACGCTTCTACCGCGTCTGCACCGAGATTCTGACGCCGGAAAATCTGACCGCCGACCTGGATATCATCGTGGAGGGCCGCAAGAACGTTATCGAGCTCCAGAAGAAGCGCTGGAACGCGTCTGTTTCCAACTACGAAACCGGCGTCGAGTCGATGCGCAATTTTGCCCAAAACAGGTCGAAAAAAGCGGTCAAGTTCATGTGTGACGCGTTCGGTCTCGACTACGCGCAGTTCGTGCTGTCCATGGGGAACGGGCTGACGGTCTCGTATCAGGCCGGCCGCTGCACGGTGTTCATCAACGGCGAGAAGTCGACAGAGGCGATGGTCGCCAGCGTGGAAGCCGGCAAGGTCTTCAAGGTGGACACGGAGTCCCGGGGCAGTTACGAGGTCGTCTCGATCGCCTACACGGACCTCGAGGGGAACGTTATCGCGGAGGTCGCGGGAACGTCGGCGGAATTTACGTTCATCAAGTCCGGCGTGATCGTCGTGACGGCGGAAAAGAAGAAAAAGTGACCGTTGCAAGGGGTTTTCGTGAAGAAAATTCCCCCGCGGCGGTCTGTTTTTGTATCAGTATTAACATGTTTTAAAAAGGAACCGCATATGACCAAGAGGTTTTTGTCTGCTCAAGGCTCCGCAAAGGCGCGGGTGCTTATATTGATACTGGTGCTGGCGCTGCTTGCGGCGGTTCCCGGATGCGTTAATTCCGGAGGCCGTCGTTCTGACGCCACGCCCGTTCCCACGGAGCTTCCCGACCTGACGCCGCCGGATATCACGCTGGATACGCTTGAACTGCCGGAGTCGTATGGTTTTATCGACTATTTGTGCGGCGAGATGCGTTCCAAGGCCGCGAAGCAGTACAAGTCGCAGCTCGACTCGGTGTCGGTGATGCTCGGGGAACGGTTCGGGTTCAACGGTTTGCTCTCGTTCGAATTCGACCCGGACGACGCCCGCGCGAAGCCGCTCGTTATCGGCGGCGAGGTTTTCGTTCCCGTTGACGGAATTGCAGGCGCATTCTACCTTGAGCGCGATGCTACGCTGAGCACGGACACCGCGTACGTCTACCGCTACGCGACGAGAGACGCTTCCCTCACCTTTTACACCGACCGCGACGAGGTAAGCTTCGGCGGCGCGAGCTACACATTCAGACGGCTTTTGGACGTCGAGGGCTTCAAATACGTCGACCTCAGGAACGTCGCAAAGCTTTTCGACTACGGTTACGATTACGACATCGAAGGAGGTTTTGTATACATGCAGCCGAACGGAAAAGACGCGTCCGTCACAAAGGAAGCGGCGCGCGAAAATTTTGACAAATACGACGAACTCATTTACGGGAAAACCGGGGAGTACGGATGCGACACCATAGGGAGCGGGCTCTACCCGAAAACGGACCCCTCCGAAAGGCTTGTAGGCATCGCCTACACCACCTGGTTCCGGGCCGACTGGCGATGGGGCGAAGGCCGCACGTGGGATCTGCCGCTGCTCGGGCCCTATGCCTCCGACAACCGCGACGTGATCTACCAACACGGAATCTGGCTCCGCGACGCCGGCGTCGACTTCGTTTTCGTCGACTGGTCCAACAACGTCAACTACGACCCCGCCACGATGCGCGCCAGCCGCGCCGACTTCCGCATGATCGAGGAGGCGACCGAGGTGCTTTTCGACGTCTGGGCCGACATTCCCGGCGCGCCGAAGATCTGCATTTTCACAGGCCCCGGCCACGTTCAGAAGCCGGATTTCAACACGTTCACGAACGGCAGAATGGCCGCCAAAAACCAGCAGATCTACGACACGTTCATCGCCAACGAGCGTTTCCGCAACATGTACTTCTACTACGACGGCAAGCCGCTGCTCATGTGCTACGCCGCCACCCCCGCCTTCTTCCAGAACAACGTCTCCCCCTACGAGGACGACCGCTTCACGATGCGCTGGGTAACCGGCTACGTCGGCCAGCAGGGCTCCCTCTACGACAAGGAAACGTACGTCTCGAAAATGTTCTGGAGCTGGGAGGAGCGCGGCGCGCAGCCGTTCACGGTCTTTGGCGGCAAGCCCGAAGCCATGACCGTGGTCGCCTCCAGCCGAAAGCAGAGCAACCCGGGCCAGAACGGCTACATTCCCGCCGCCCCGCGCAACAACGGCGAGACCTTTAAGAAGCAGTGGGAACGCGCCCGCCTGATCGGCGTCAAGCTCGCCCTGGTGGTCAGCTTCAACGAATGGACTACCGGCGAGCAGCCCTCTGTCGAAGTCAGCAAGGACATCGAACCGTCCCAGACGCTCGGCACGTTCTACCTCGACCTCCTGCGCGAACAGATACGCCTGTTCAAAACCCGGTAAGGGTAAATTCCCTTCCGCCGGCAACCCCTCTTATTTTTAAATATATAAAGAGAGCGCGGCGGAAACATGCAGGCGCACCGTGGAACAAACAATTTCATAAAACCTTTTTTATCGCCTCTTACTTGTGTAAAATGCAATCCGGAGGCGATAATAATATAAACGCGGGACGGGCTCTCCGCTCACAGGCAGGAGAATTCATTGTTTCTTTCCGCGCCGTTCCCCTTAATGAGTGTAACGTTTTGTAGCAAAAATACCGTTCCTGATCTGGTATAATAATGTCAAAAGAGAGGTATTAGGCGGGTTTTCCGCCGGCCGCTTTTCAATCGAGAGGAAAAAGCATGACAGAAATCGGCGAGAAGTTGGTTGCCCTGAGAACCGGAAAATGTATGACGCAGGAGGATCTGGCGGACAGTATTTTTGTCTCGAGGTCCCTTGTGTCTTTGTGGGAACTTGGAAAGAGAGTTCCCGACTATACGAACGTGGTTCTTCTGGCAAAGTTTTTTGGCGTAAGCGAGTCCGACATTATCGGCAGTGAAGATTATTTATACCGGTCCTCCGGCGAACTGGCTGAGTTTTTGAAAGAGACCGAAGAATTCGGTCGGGACGAAGCTTCCTCCGGTCGCGAAGAGGATTCCCGGGAGGCAATCAAGAAACTGTTGATCGGGCTTAATCCCAAGGACAGGGCAATCTTCACGGGCAGGTATTATTACGCCAAGACGTATAAGGCGATCGCGGCTGAAACCGGCATGAAAGAGCCGGCGGTACGGGTAAGACTTTTAAGGTTGAGAAAAAAACTTAAAAGACTCATTGACGGAGGAACAGAGAAATGAACGGCAAAGAATTCTTAGAGACCATGTCCAGGGTCTGCGGCGACCCGGAATTTGAGAATACGATGAAAAAACACGACAGGAAAAAGACTGTTATCAAAACAGCGGTCATTGCCTGTTCCGTTCTGCTGGTTTTGGCGGTTTCCGTCGCACTTATTGCGAGCGGGCTGTTCTCCGGTCAAAAAGGAGGCGGGCTGTCCGGCAACGAGAATCCGCTGCTTATCAATACCGATAACGGCGAAAGCACCCCTTCGCCCGCCCCCACTCCGGCATCGGATTCAGGGTCCCCGGAAGAGACCGGGGCAGAACCCACGGAAGGTCCTGAAACCACGCCTGTTCCCGGCGAAGAAAATACGTCCGGCCCCGCAACGACGCCGGTTCACGAAGAAACTCCCGGCCAGCATCTGACGCCGGAACCGACTGCTTTTAATACTCAGCCTGCCGCCGAAACGCCGACCCCCACGCCGGAACCTTCTTCTGCAGGCGAACCTACCGCGACACGGACTCCTTCACCGACGCCCGTGTCTACCCCCTCGCCTACCCCGTACTCTTCGCCTTCACCGACGCCTTCCGGCCAGACAGGCGAAGTGACCGTCACTCATTATCTTTCAGCCCTTTACGCGGACAGTTTCACCCTTAAAAAGGGCGATCACGTCCTTCTCGGGAAATACGAGCAGGACAACGTCACTTCCAACGGCAGCGAGGAAATAGAGTGGATCGTGCTTGTCATTGAGGACGGCAGAGCCCTGCTCGTGAGCTTGTACGCGCTCGACACGCTGCCCTACAACACCGAGTATGTTCCGGTCACCTGGGAAAGCTGCTCTTTGAGGGAATGGCTGAACGGCTCCTTCTACAGCGGGGCGTTCACTTCTTCGGAAAAAGACGTGATCCTGCACTCGACGGTTCCCGCCGGCGCGAATCCCCGTTCGGAAGCCAGCCCCGGAAACGCCACGGTCGACAACGTTTTTCTTCTCAGTTACAGCGAAGCGGAAACTCTGTTCGGTTCAAACAAGGAGAGAATGTGCACGCCGACGGAACTGGCGCTTGCCCACGGCGGTATTGACAACAGGGGTTACAGCGACGACTACTCGCCTACATGCTGGTGGTGGCTCCGTTCGCCGGGTACGAGTACCAAAGCCGCGGCCTGCGTTTACGCGGACGGATCCCTCTATCATTTCGGTTACGGTTCGCCGGGAAGTGAAATATCCGTCCGTCCCGCCGTCTGGGTCAGCACGGAAAGACCTGCGGCAACTCCGACTCCGGTTCCCGAAACGCCGGTTCCCGGCCCCACCCCCGAGCCCACGCCTGTTCCCGCACCGTCCATCGACACCAAAGCCGGCGATATCGTCTCCTTCGGCAGATATGAACAGGACAACAACTCCGGCAACGGCGCGGAAGAGATCGAATGGCTGGTTCTTGAAGTCAGGGACGGAAAGGCGCTGCTCATAAGCAGATACGCCCTCGACACACAGCCCTACAACACCGAATACAGACGCGTCACATGGGAAAAATGCACCCTGCGCAGCTGGCTCAATAGTGAATTCTTCCTTGCCGCGTTTGATCAAAGCGAGCAGCAGCTTGTCAGCAGGACAATTGTCACCGCGGAAGCCAATCCCAACCGTGACACATACACAGGGTTTGACACCAAAGACAAAGTATTCCTGCTCAGCATAAACGAAGTGAATACGTATTTCGGCTCGAAATCGAAGCAGGTGTGTACGCCTACCGCATACGCAATCGCAAAGGGAGCGCACTACGCTATGGGCTACGGAGAGAACAAGTCTGCCTCCGCCCAGTGGTGGCTGCGGACTCCAGGAGCGGATTCCCGAATCGCCGCAATTGTCAACATCATCGGCGAACTGGACACCTACGGAACCGACGTCAATTGGACAACAATCACTGTACGGCCCGTGGTGTGGGTTTACCTCGACCCTTCCAACCCCGAAATCACTGCCGAACCGGTTCCGGCCGACGAGCCTTCGCCCGTCAACCCCGGCGACCGCATAACCTTCGGCAAATACGAGCAGGATAACGACGAGTCGAACGGAAAAGAGGACATCGAATGGGTGGTTCTCGACGTTCACGACGGGAAGGCCATGGTCATGAGTCTGTACGCCCTTGACGCGAAGCCGTACAACGAGCTGTCCGAAAACGTCACGTGGGAGACCTGTTCCCTGCGGGCATGGCTGAACAGTGAATTCATCGACAGTGCGTTCAGCGAAGAGGAGCAGGAAAGAATCAATGTGACCGCCGTCCGCGCCGACAGAAACCCGGGTGAAAGCACTTCTCCCGGAAATCCGACAAACGACAGGGTCTACCTGCTCAGCATAGAAGAAGCCCTCAGATATTTCCGTAGCGACTCGGAGCTTGCCTGTGTTTCGACAGCATACACCATGTCAAAAGGCGCCGGTTACTGGGCAAACTACTGGCTGAGGACTCCTGGCACGAACCTCAAACACGCTTCAGCCATCGAAACCGGCGGTTGGGTGTCCTACGGCGGACAATACGTTGAGTGGGGGCGCTACTGCGTCCGTCCGGTCATGTGGATCGACATCGATCAGTGAACGGTCATCTCACCGGCAACCCCTTGAATACCGGGGCAGGTGTTCAAGGGGTTGTAATAACGGATAATCGGGTAGTTTTCACTGCTTAAGCCCGGCTTTATATTTCGGGGATTCTTCTGAGATGAATAGGAAATGATTGACTGCCCTTATAGTTTTGCAGAGAAGCCGTTCGTCCTGTCGGGGCGAACGGCTTCTTTTCATTTTCAAGGCCGCCTGATTTCACGGCAACGTTATTCGCTTACTGCCGCAGGAACTGCGGCGTGAATTTATCCTCCACTGTTTTATTTCCCGGAAAAGATCTTCTCCGAGAAGACGTAGGTCTCACGGCCTATAGGCGCCGCGTCTCCGTTCTTGTAGAAGGAGTAGACGTCGAGCGAGCCGTCCTCGTTCCGCTGGTAGTTGTCGGCCCACTTGAACTGGACGTTGAGAGGCATTTCCGCGTCGGCAATACCGAGCGTCTCGCGAGAGACGGAGAGCATGAGCTTTTTGCCTTCGACCTTGATCGTGCCGGTGCCGACCTTGGTCCAGGTGCCGTCGGCGTTGTACTTCGAGATGACCGCCTCGCTGCCGTTGGGCTTTTCGAGGTTGACCGCGAAGTCGAAGCCGTTCTCCCAGCGCGCGGTGTCATCGCGGCCGCTTCTGATGAAGAGCGTCATCCAGTTGTCGTCGGTTGCGGGAGTGATGTCCTCTGCCGTCTCAGCGTAGAAATAGAGGTTCTGAGCGTCTTTTGCGGCCTTGAGGGATACGAAGTCGTTGCGGCCCGTCTCGTCCTTGTAAACGAGCTTTCCGTAGCCCTTGGAGCTTCTGTCGGCTGTGTCGCCAAGGTAGTCCGTGTACTTCGCGGTGATTGCCGCGTTGTTCCACTGGTCGAAGCTGCCGTTCACGTCGATCGTGTTGTCGCCGCCGACGTTGACTCTCGCGACAGTGCCCTTGTAGCGGCGGATGCAGTCGATGAGCTGCATGTAGTAGTTGTCGCCGTAGAGACCGTTGACAGGCTCCGCGTCGCGGCTCGTGTTGGGAGCGCAGCAGTCGCAGAACTTGATCAAGTCCGGCTCATTGCTTTCGCGACTCAGTTTCTGAGCGATCCACTCGTTCCAGCCCGTGAAGAAGACCATTTCCGGATCGACTCCGATGGCCCAATCCCACTGTTCGCCGACGTTGTAGCCGTATGCCATCGCGTTTTCGGACGTGTCGTTCGCGCCGTCGTGCCAGCTTCTCGTGCGGTCGTTTCCGCCGTAGAATTCGGTGAAGCTCATCATAACGGTGTCGCTGTGCTGTGCGATCGATACGTTTACGACCTCCTTGCGTCCGTCAAGTCCGTAGACCGCGTCGTCGCTCAGGAGCCTGCCGAATTCCATCCACGGGAAGCCGTCGTCGGTTCTGCCCGCGTTCGGCCACACGTTTGCCTTGATGCGGAAGAAGTCCTTTGCTTCGGCTGAGAGTTCCGGGTCGTTCGAGTCGCCGATAATGAGCGGCTTGCCATCGTAGTAGAACCACATGTCGTCGAGGTGCGGGTACTTGCTCTTCATCGACTTGCTGTTGTAGATGTCCTTGTAGATGCTGTTCATCGTCTTGCCGGACTTTGTGTTCGTGTAGAACGCGAGCTTCGGCACCTTGATGCCCTGTTCGTAGTACTCCTCCCAGATCGCCAGAAGCTTCTTGAGAGGCGTCACGTACGTGTACTGGTTCGTCGTGTCGAACACCATGAAGTCGATTCCCGCGTCGACAAGCATCTGCAGGTGCTTGCGCTGCACCCACTGGTCGGTCGCCAGGTAGTAGCCGAACATCGGCTCGCTCCAGTAGTGGAAATCGCCGTCGTTTCCGCCGCCGGCCTTTTTCCAGTTTTTGCTGGATTTCGTGGCGTTTGGCGTATTCTTCACGATCTCGTAAATGTTGTACGGGCCGTTCGTTCCGTGCTGTCCGTGCCAGAGGAAGTAGAAAATGCCCACTTTCCTGTCGCGCGGCTCGGGGACCTGTCCGTCAAGCGAAAGCTCCCTTCCGAGCGCGTCCACGCCGCCGAACGATCCGTTCAAATCGGAAAACGTTCCGGAATACTTCGCGTTTGCGGGCACTTCGGTCGGCTTTGCCGGGTTGTTCGGGCCGACGCAGCCCGCGAAAACGGAGCAGATCATCAGCGCGGCTGTCAGTATCGCAATCAATTTAATTTTCATTTATTAAAACTCCTTATTTGCCGTGGTGGTTAACGGCCGGAAACGGTCTTGCGGTGACCGGAAACGGTCTTGCCGTTATTAAAGCGCTGTTACATGCAACGCGGTTACAAGAACCGGCGTTACAAAAGCCGCCGTGGTAAGAACCGCCTTTATCAGTAACGCTTCTTTCCGAAAACCGCGACTGCGGCACCGAGCAGGCAGACGAGAACGCCGCCGCAAACAACGGAGCTTCCGCAGCCCTTCTTCGGTTTGTCATTGTCCTTCGGCGCCTCGGTAACGGTCGGAGCGGTAGTCGCTTCGGGCTCGTCAGTCTCTTCGGGAGTGGACGTGGGCGTGGGGGAAGGCGTGTTGGTCGGCTTCGGGGTAGGCGTCGCAATCACCGGGAACGCGTCGTAGCCCTTCTCGGCAAACTCTTTCGCGAACGCGTCCGCCTGATCCTTCGTCTTGAAGAACGCCACGTAGTAGAGCTCTATATCCGACTCGTCGGTGGCCTCGCCGAAAGCGTCGTATCTGATCTGTCCGAGAAGACCGGACCACTTCTTGGTTCTGGTGAAGTTGACCGTCAGCGCCTGGAATTCCTCGGTCTGCTTGTAGTTGATCGCCACGGCCATGCCTTCGTTGAAGTTGCCCTCGTTCTCGTTGGTGTAGTAGATCTGGCCGCTGTTGCCCGCTTTGGGGTTGACCTTGACGCCGAGCTGGAGCACCTTGTACTCGTCGCAGTCCACACCGTCCTCGAAATAATCCAGAATCGCGCCGCCGATGTTGAGCGCAATGTACGGGTCACCGCCCGCGTCGACCAGAATCAGCTGGCACTTCTTCTCCTCATCGTACTCGTCCGCGGACATTCCGTGGCCGTTGTTGAAAAGGTCGGGATATTTCTCCTCCTCGTCGAACGTCAGCCACACTCCGGGCGCGTTTTCGGACTCGCCTGTTTCGGGGGTCGCTTCGGGAGCCGGGGTGGCGGTCGCGTCGGGATCCTCGGGTCCCTTATAAATTGCGCCGACTTCCTGTCCCTGGCGAACGATCATATACACGCTGCCGTCCGCGAGCTTCACAAAGGTGTTCAGCGTGTGATTTCCTTTAAGACCCGCTGTCGGAATTCCGATAACGTATCTCGAAGCATAGTCGCAGGGAACGGTCGCCGCGGCCTCCACGACCGCCTCTTCCGCATTGCGCGTGAACTCGTCGTTAAAAACGATCTCGCCGCCGTCGATTCTGTATCCGAAGCCCTTGATCTCCTGGTCAAACGCGACCCAGCCGGTAAAGAAGATCGACTGGTAAGCGCTTTCGGTGTCCTCGATAACGCCGTCGCGTTCGACTATCCAAGCGGTTGCGCCACCGAGCGGGCTCAAAAGATTTGCCTCTTCATTCGCGCACACGTTGTCGAAAATGACATACGCTTTTCCTTCATATCCGTCAACGTCCGCGATTTCTTCGGCAGACGCCGCAAAAGGCATTAAGGACGCGACCATAAGCAGCGTGATTACTAAAGCCAATACTCTCTTCATATTAACTCCTCTTTTCAAAAATATACTTCCCGCGCGGGGCTTAAGCGCTCCTCCGCGGATCAAATCGAAAATCATATTCAGTTTACAATATCCCCCCGCCTTTGTCAAGTTTTTTCGCCTCAGCGCATCTCACACATCTCCTTCCCGGTCACTTCCCGGTCACCGCTCCCCAAAAACAAATTGATTTTAGTACCAAAGTTTGCTACACTTGTTAAGTCGAAAACAGCCCGCCTTAAGCGCACCGGGGCTGAAACGCCCTGCCGCAGCAGTCAGGCCGCGAATTAATCATTCCGGAGTACGAAAATGAGCAAGACTTACATTCCCGAAAACTACAAACCGTCTCTCGACGCCTACGACACCCAGCGCGCGATCGCCTTTATAAAAAGGACCTTTCAGGACAATTTTGCCGCGGCGCTCAACTTAAAACGCGTCTCCGCGCCGCTTTTCGTCACCGAATCTTCCGGTCTCAACGACAACCTGAACGGCTACGAGCGGCCTGTCTCTTTCGACATTCCCGCCATCGGCACCGAGGCCCAGGTCGTCCACTCCCTCGCGAAGTGGAAGCGCCTCGCCCTCAAGCGCTACAATTTCAGCGTCGGCAACGGTCTCTACACCGACATGAACGCGATCCGCCGCGACGAGGAGCCGGACAACATCCACTCGATATACGTCGACCAGTGGGACTGGGAAAAGATCATCACCCGCGAAAACCGCAACCTCGACTTCCTGAAGCTCATCGTGCGCGCGTGCGTCGGCGCGGTCTGCGACACTGCCGACACGCTGAAGGTTCACTACCCGCAGCTCCGCACTTCATTCTCGCGCGACGTCGCCTTCATCACGTCCCAGGAACTCGAGGACCGCTACCCCGCGCTCACGCCCCGCCAGCGCGAAGACGTCTTCACGAAGGAACACCCCACCTCCTGCATCATGCAGATCGGCGGCAAGCTCCGCTCGGGAACGCCCCACGACGGCCGCGCCCCGGACTACGACGACTGGGACCTCAACTGCGACATTTTCCTGTGGAGCGACACGCTGGACCGTTCCGTGGAGATATCCTCGATGGGAATCCGCGTCGACCCCGAATCCCTCGACAGGCAGCTGACACTCGCTGGCTGCGACAACAGGCGCGAGCTTCCCTTCCACAAAATGCTCCTTAACGGCGAGCTCCCGCTCACGATCGGAGGCGGAATCGGCCAGTCGCGCCTCTGCATGCTGATGCTGGGCTGCGCGCACATCGGCGAGGTCCAGTCGAGCATATGGGACGACGAGACGGTGGCGGTCTGCGCCGCAAAAGGCGTTCCGCTGCTTTAAAAGGAATCTCCACGCAGGAATATAACGAACGCGCCGCGGAGCAATTGTCGGTTCCGCGGCGCGATTTCTATAATGCCGTAGGCGAACTCCAGGTAAATGGCTGTTTTACGTGCGATCATCATAAACATTGAAATTTCCTTTAATACTTGACTTTTTGTTGATGCTTTTATATACTCAAAATTGCTTAGAAATCATTGTTTATTGATTCGTTACCACGCAACACCTGAATAATAAAAGAAAGGATTCTCGCCATGAAAAAGCTCAACTATTCCCTGACGCTTTTTGCGATAGTTTTGGGATTCATCCTGCTTTTCTCTTCCTGTGCCGGGACCGGTGTAGACGGATCGCAGACAGACACAAATGCTCCTTTACAGACCGAAGTTCCTGCCGACGAGGACAAAGAGATTGAATTTGACGACTTCAGTTATCTTAAGAGAGACGGAATCTGGCACCTTTCGTTGAAAAAAGAATATCCGGAAGAGACTGAAAGTCCGTTCGGTTCACTCGTAGGTCGTGCTTCTTCAATCAAGTTTTCGTCTTTTGACGAAATGATTGACACAGTCAAAACCGGCAATTTCACAGACGACCAGTTGAGGATTATGTCTTTCTGGGCAAAAGATGAATACGGTATTCTGTTATTTGACTTGGATGATTCTTTAAAACCGTATTATCCCGATAGTCTTTCTGTTGACGGTGTAACCTGGTCGGGAACATCCTTTTCTCTGACGCTTAAAGACGTACAGGAAAACTGCATTTATCTTAAATGGTTTGCTACCGAAGAACGGTACGATGATTATTTCGCTTACAAATACACAAATGATCTTACCGGTGGCAGCACAATTTCCAACACACTTGTCTCTTCCGAGAACGGAATAAACGTCATTAGACACGAAACAGAGCAAGCAGTGATGAAAGTTGTCAGGTTCGAGCCGCAGGCCGGGGTTTTTGTTAACAAAAGGTTTATGACTGACACAAAGGGCCACCGCGATCTTGAAAAAACATTCCCTATCTCGGAAACGCTACCGTACCGTATACACGTATTTCACAACCATGATGGCTTAAGGTTTGCGGTTATGCAAGAAATGCCGCCCAGAGACTATTCCGACGAGGAACTCCTGTCGATCGGATTCGCACGGTAGTCCCGACAGCATTTCGGCAATAACTAACACAAGCGCCGCGGAGCAATTATCAGTTCCGCGGCGCGATTTTTATGTTATTTATAGTGTCATTTGATTAGTAAATTCGATAACTGTCCGAACTCTGCCGGGCTCAGCCGCTCGCCTCTGATCATCACGTCTTTCCCCATTCCCGCCAGAATTTCCGCAACCTTTTCGCGCGTCACGTTCATGTACGGGGCGTTCGCGAGGGCGTTGGTGAGGGTCTTCCTGCGCTGCGAAAACGCTGCCCTCACGGTTAAAAAGAAGTGTTCCCGGCTTATAAGCTCGAATGGCGGCTCCTTCCGGATCTTCAGTCTGACCACCGCCGAGTCCACGCCGGGCCGCGGGTGGAAGCAGTGCGGCGGCACCGTGAACATTATTTCCGGCTCCGAAAAGTAATTCACCGTGACCGTCATTGCGCCGTAGTCCTTGCCTCCCGGCGGTGCGATCATGCGCTCCGCGACCTCCTTCTGGACCATAATCACAAGGGAGTCGACGTCGGAGGCGTTCTCCTCCAGGAACTTCATGACGATCGGCGTCGTAATATAATAGGGCAGGTTCGCAACCACCTTAACGCTCCCGCCAAGGCCGCGCGGCAAAAAAACGCCTTCAATTATGTCCTTCCGGACGTCCGTTTTCAAAATGTCCCGGTTTATTACAGCCAGGTTGCCGAAGCGTTCCTCGAGCTTTTTCAGCGCCGGAATAAGGGCGGAGTCGATCTCCACAGCCGCCACAAGTCCCGCCTGCTCCGCCAGCTTTTCGGTCATCACGCCCAGCCCCGGGCCCACCTCAATGACCGCGTCATTTTCGCCAAGCTCGGCCGCACAAAGAATATCCTGAACAACGCGCATGTCGTTCAGGAAATTCTGGCCGAGACTCTTCTTGGGCCGGATGAACTCGCCGCCGGCCTGCCTGTCTCTTCTTGTTTCGTTGTTTCCGTTAAAACCGTCAGTCTGCGGGCACATATCCGTACTTCTCGGGCGGGATCCACTTCGCGCCGCCGCGCAGTTCAAAAATGTCGACCGTCTGGTCTTCGAGAATGTAAATTACCACGTCTCTGACGCCCCAGATGTCAATGAGGGTCAGGTCGTCCATGTATACGTCGATACGCGTGTTCTGGATGTAGCTGCCGCCCGTATCCGCCGCAATCGCGTAGCCGTAGTCGTTGATGCCGTAGAGTCCCTGAACGTAGACCTTAGATCCGAGAGGAATGACCTCGGGGTCGACCGCGATGACGCCCCACCTTGCCGTGAGACCGCCCAGCTGCGCCCCGTAGTAGATCGTATCGCCCCAGCCCGAATTGCTGTAGGCGGTCGCGTCGCCGATAATCTGGCGCTTGAACATCACCCTTCTGCCTTCGCTGTCCGTGAACGTGTCGATCGTTCCGCACGCTACAACGCGGCTCACGGGGTCCTTCGTATTCTTGACGGCCACGAGCCTCCTGGACTCCTCTTTTCCGTCAACGAACGTGATCTCCCAGACCTTGGTGATGATTCCCTTCTCGCCCTCTGAAACGACTCTCGTGTCGCCCTTGGCCATCGTGTCGTCGTCGATATAGACCGTGTCGAAATCCACTTCCTCGGGAATGTCCTTCCAGTCGATGGTGACGACCGGCGTGGGCTCGGGGGTGGGGGTCGGCTCGGGCGTCGGCGTGGGCGGTTCGGTGGGCTCGGGGGTGTTCGTGGGCGCCTCGGTGGGAACTTCAGTCGGAACTTCGGTGGGAACGTTTGTCGGCCGCTCGGTGACGTAAGGCGTCGGCTCGGGCGTTGACGTGGGAGTTGCGGTTGGCGTCGCGGTAGGAGTCGCGGTTGGCGTGGAAGTGACCGGCTCGTCTTCGTGCGGTTCGTCGCCCGAAGAGTAGTTTGCGGGAGTCACCTCAGGTTCGTGAACGTCGTCTCCGTTTTCGCCGGGAACGCTGTCCGTGGCTTCGGCGGGAATTCCGCCCTCGCTGCCTTCGGAGTCTTCATTGCTCACGCTGCCGTTTCCGTTCCAGTCCTTGATGTCGGTCTTCGTGTCGACGTCGGTGTGCGACGCGTTTCCGTTGTCGCTTGCGGATTTCCGGGAAATAACTATGACGCCCACTTCGTCCGTTTTGTCGGAAAGTGAGCAGTTCAGGTACTCGTTCCGGGAAAGTTTGATGCCCGCGAGCTCAAGCGCGTCCGCAACCGTCTCGCAGTCGCCGTCGACGGTCACCGTGACCGAATTCCTGACGATCTGAACTTTTCTGCCCTCGGGAATTACGTTCGCGACAAAGCCGAGCACAACGGTCAACGTAAAAATAAGCGTAAACGCGACGCAATAAAACTTCACGGCTACACTGTGCTTTTTGATCATATCCCGAATTATTCTCAGCATGCCGGGCGAACCTCCTTCCCTGCGAGTCTCAAAAAATGAACCGCTCCGGCCACTACAGGTCTCTTTCAGACCCGGCCGGTTTGTCTCTCTGTGGTCTCAGCGCTTTCCGCCTCGCCGCTTTTGCCGGGCGCAGGCGTTTCATCTTTTGTAACCGCGTTCCGGAAAGGAGCAGCTCGCTCGTCCGCAGGCGCGCATTCCACAGATATTGTATTATTTCCGCGCCGTTCCCGTCAACACCGCGCATGAAAATTTGTAGATGTTGCACAAATTTTACGCTATATTTTGCGGATTTGCGCGCTGTTTTTCAGACATTTATCCCAAAAAACCTTTTCGCGTTGGCTGTCGTGAGCTCGAAAATATCGTCCGCCGGAACGCCTTTCACCTCCGCAATCGCGGCCGCAGTGTAGGGAATCAGCGCCGACGTATTGCGCGTCCCGCGGAACGGAACCGGCGCCATGTACGGGCAGTCCGTCTCAAGCATCAAAAGCTCGTCAGGAATCACCGCCAGCGCCTCGATGACCCGCCTTGCGTTCTTGAACGTGACCGCGCCGCCGATCGAGAAGTACCACCCGTGCTTCGCGACGATCTTCGCCATCTCCGCGCTCCCCGAAAAGCAGTGCAGCACCGCCCCTCCCTCGGGAATCCGCTCGTTCTTCATTATTTCCAGCGTGTCCTCGTGCGCCTCCCGGTCGTGAACCACCACCGGCAGCCCTGCCCTTTTCGCCAGCCTGATATTTTCCGCGAAGCATATTTTCTGGACGTCCCGCGGCGCGAAGTCGTAGTGGTAGTCCAGCCCCGCCTCGCCGATCGCAACCGTCTTCGGGTGCTTCGCCAGCGCCTCGATATTTTCCATTATTTCCGGAGAATAAGTCAACGCCTTGTGCGGGTGAATTCCCACCGCCGCGTAAACGAACGGATGCTCCTCCGCGAGCTTCAGACACTCAAGCGAGGTCGGGTAGTCCTCCGCGCAGTTCACAACCGCCGCGCAGCCCGCCTCCTGTATTTCTTTTAGAACCTCCTCGCGGTCCTCCGAAAACGCCTCATCGTTATAATGCGCGTGCGTGTCTATATAATTCATAATTACCTTATTTGATGATCTTCAGAAGCGCCTTCGCGACACGCCTGACGTCCGCTTCCTCCATGTCGGCGTAGAGCGGCAGCGCAAGAACGTTTGCCGAAATCCTGTCCGCCACCGGGGTCTCGCCGTGCGGAAGGTTTTTGCAGCACGAAAAGTCTGACGTCAGCGGGAAAAAGTACCTGCGCACGAAAATATTTTCCGCCGCAAGCTTCTCCGCAATTTCTTCGGCTTTGATATTTCCGGAAAATACCACCGGGTAGTACGCGTAGTTCGGGACCGTTCCTTTTTGCTCCGGCAGAAGCTTTATTCCGTATTTCCCGGAAATGCCTGTCGCCCTGTCGAAGCCGGGGTCCTTGCCCGTGAGGATCTCCGTGTAGGTCTTGCAGATCTGCTCGCGTTTTTTGATGACTTCCCCGATGTGACGCAGGTTGCAGATTCCCATCGCCGCCGCGAATTCGGTCATTTTCGCGTTCGTGCCGGTCATTTCAGCGTCGCCGCCGTCGCCCAGCCCGAAATTGCAGAACTTTCTCAGTTTTTCCGCAGTTTTCTTGTCTTTTACCGCCACCGCGCCGCCTTCCACAGTGTTGAAGGCCTTTGTCGCGTGAAAGCTGAACATCGAAGCGGCTCCGGCTGTTCCCGCCCCTTTGCCTTCCGCGGTCCTGACCCCGAACGCATGGGCGGCGTCGTAGATTACGGGAATGTTGTATTTCCGGGAAATGTTCTCGAAGGCCGCGGTGTCGCAGAGCATTCCGTACACGTGAACGGGAACGATCGCGCGAGTCTTCGGCCCGATCAGCGCCTCAACCTTCTGCGGGTCGAGGGTGTAGGTGACCGGATCTATGTCGGCGAAAACGGGCCTGAACCCGCTGCCGGCGATCGCGTGGGTCGTGGACGCGAACGTGAAAGGCGTCGTTATGATCTCGTTCTCTTCTCCCTCGCGGCGCTCCGCAATGAGCTTGATCGCCGCCTCGAGCGCCTGGTGGCCGTTCGTGAAAAGAACGATATTCTCCACGCCGAGGAACTCCTCCAGCGCCGCCCTGAGTTCTTCCTCAAGCGGCCCGAAGTTCGTCAGCCGGTAGTTCTCCCATATTTTTTTGATCTCCTCCGCGTACTCCTCAAAGGGCGGAAGGCTCGGTCTCGTTACTTGAATCGGTTTCTTCATTGCACGTCCTCCGTGCCGTCTCCGGCGTTTCCGGTGGATTTTCCGGTTATATTTTCCGTTATTTCGGTGGATTCTCCGGAAATATTCTCCGCTATTTCGGTGGTTTCTCCGGAAATATTATCCGGCGCGTTTTTCCGCGATTTCCCGAGTTTTTCCTTCACAATCCGGATAAGATATTCAAAACACTCAAACTTGAAAAGCTTCGCGCCGCCCGCGTAGATCAAAATTCCCAGCGGCACCTGAATCAGCAGCGTCACCAGGTTCGGAAGTTTGAGAAGCGTTACCGACCACACCGCTCCGCCCATGAAGAGCGCCAGCAGCAGCGACGGCAGCACGTCCTTCAGTTGCTCACCGAAGCCGTACCCAAGAAGCTTCCGGTTCGGGAACGCGTTGATCCACGTCGAAACGAGGTTCACGACCACCTGGCAGCCGAGAACGATGTAGAGCGCGTTCGCCATTCCCCGCGTGAGGAGCATTGACGCCGCCAGCACCGCGATTCCCAGCACGCTCTTGATGATCTCGATAATCAGGTAGGTGCCGCCCTTCCCGAACGCCTTGATGGCCTGGAGATTTGCGCTATCCATAGGCAAAAACAGGAACATCGCGCACACGAACTGCATGAATATGATGCTTCCCGCCCACTTGTCCGAGTACACGAACAGAATCATGGGCTTCGCCACCGCCGCCAGGCCCGCCATCACCGCGAACATCACGAAGCAGGCCGTGGTTATGAACCGCCGCAGCATCTCCTTCGCGCGCTTTGGGTCGTCCTGAAACGCCGACAGCGACGGGAACGCGATGCTCCCCACCGTCTGGTTGATGGCGTCCCCCAGCTTCGTGGGAATGGTCTTCGACTTGTTGTAGTACCCCAGGGTCGCCTCCGCGTAGACCTTCTCCATCGCCAGCGGCAACGCGCTGCTGTAGACGTTGTTGATCACGTTGGAGGTAAACATGGCGGAGCTGAACCCGAACATACTCTTAATGCTCGCGCCGGAAAACCGCGCCTTCGGCTTCCACTTCACCGCGCACCACAGGAACACGCACCCCGCGACGCTGGCGGTCAGCGTCTGAAACACGAGCGCCCACGCGCCCAGCCCCAGCACCGCGCAGGTAATCCCCACCGCGCCCGAGCAAAAAGCCGTCACTGCGGTTTTCAAAAAGATGGTCCTGAATTTTATTTCCCTCGTCAGAATCGCGGTCTGCACCACGCAAAGCGCGTCGAAAATGAGCGTCAGCCCCTGAATTCTCGTCAGCAGCGTCAGCACCGAATTCTTGTAGAACGCGGCGATCAGCGGCGCGCACAGGAACAGTATCCCGTACAGCACCAGCGACACCGCGAAAACCAGCCAGAACACCGTCGATCTGTCGTTCTCGTCGATCTTCGGCCGCTGCACCAGCGCGTAGTTGAAGCTCCCCTGCGCGAAAAGGTTCGCGAACGCGATAAAAATCGCCGCGATTCCGACGACCGCATACTCGCTCGGGTCGAGGAAGAACCTCGCCAGCACCCACGCCACCGCAAATTCGAAAATCCCGACGCCGGCCTTCTCCAGGAAGAGCCAAGCGGTACCCGCAAGCACGCGCGAACGCACGTTCCCGGTCCTGCTCAGCTGTTCCGGTTCGTTGTCCCGCGGCGCCTGTTCATTTTCCCGCTGTTCGGTTTTTAAATTCCTGTCAGACATTTCGGTTTAAAACGGTTTCGGTTGGTTGATTGATTGGTTGGCGGTCAGGACTTTTTCTTCCTGAACACCCATTCCCGCTGGAAAAAGTAATTCACGAAGAAAAGGAAGAAATCAACAATGATCTTGCACACGAAGCCCGGCCAGCCGCTCCACTTGATGAAAAGACCCGTGAGCAGCGCGCCGACCAGCATGATCGCGATCGTGAGGATCAGGTACTTGAGCGCGGAGGATTTGGTGCCCTTCTTGAAGACCAGGCGCCGGTTGAGGGTGTAGTTGAGTGTGGCGCTGATGACCCTGGCGCAGATGTAGGACAGCGAGAGGGAACTGAGCAACGTCACGAAAATGCCGGTCCCGGAAACGCCGGTCAGCGTGGCCAGGTTCGTGTCGCCCTTCGCGAACACCCAGGTGCTGAACACAATGAATAAAATATAATCTATAAGGAAGCAGAACATGGACGAGGCCGTGAATTTGATAATCTGCGCCAGAATCCGCAGCGAGTCCTTGAACGGCGAGTAGTGCGAGCCGGCGTTCTCGTTGATGTAAACGGTCTCCACCGGTATCTCGACGTACTCGTTCCCCCAGTCTCTGAGGTACAGAAGCATATTCATCTCGTACTCGTAGCGCTCGCCCTTGATCTTGAGCATCTCGCCGAAAAGCGACGCGGGAATGCCCCTCAGCCCCGTCTGCGTGTCGTGGATCTTAATGCCCGTGGCGACCCTGAACAGAATCCTGGTGATCCCGTTCCCGAGGCGCGAACGCAGCGGCACCTTCACGGACTTGTCCCTGAACCGGCCGCCGATCACGAACGCATCCGGATGTTCCTCCTCGGTGGCGATGATCCGCTCGATGTCGGGAATCGTATGCTGCCCGTCGCAGTCAGCCGTGACCACAAGCCCCGTGTCCGGCTCGTGCTCCGTTATGTACTCGAACCCGGTCTTGAGCGCCCTGCCCTTGCCTTTGTTCACGTCATGGCGGAGAACAGTCACGCCCATGGCGGCAACCCTCTTGAAAACGTCGTCAAACTCCGGACCGCTGCCGTCGTTCACAGCCACCACCCTGTGGCCGCGCTCAACCAGCCGCTGAGAAAAGTCCGCAAAACTCTCCTCCGGTTTGTATGCGGGAATGAGAATTATCGTTTTCAAAAAAGTCGCACCTTCCTTTCGTGAATTTTAAAGCGCCTCCATTGCCGGCGCCGTCCGCCCTGCCTTGGTTGCTTTCTAAAGCCCTTTCTGCCGCCGGCGGACACAAAACCACTATCATATCAATTCTACCAAAAACCCGCCTTTTTTTCAATAGAAGAACGCTTTTCAGCCGGTTTTAAGTTTTTTTCGTGCTCCGGGGAGTTCCATCTTGCGCTCCCATAAACGCACAAAGAAACGGACCCGCGTTTTCACACAGGTCCGTCCTTTTAACAAATGATGTTATTTAGGGTTTGCTACCGCTTCACGGTTCAATGTCGTCGTCGGGAAGAATGACTCCGTCTCCGCCGCCGCTCACCGTGAGCACATCCTCAGCCTGGAACTCAACAACGTCAACTTCCGGCTTGTCAAAGGTCTCTTTATTGATCTCTTTCATAACGTTTACCTCCGAAATTCAGCTGTCAAGCCGCATGAACATCAGTTGTTCACGATGTTCGCGTAAGCCTTAACGGAGTACGCGTACTTAACGAGAGCAACAACAATGTCTTTCAGGGCCTCGTCGGTAATCCTGCCGTCAGCGCACTTCGCGAGAATGGAAGCGCAGTAGCTCTCCGCGCTGGTGTAAAGCGTGTGGG
This sequence comes from Mageeibacillus sp. UBA1212, assembly GCA_002309655.1. Classification (GTDB taxonomy): domain Bacteria; phylum Bacillota; class Clostridia; order UBA1212; family UBA1212; genus UBA1212. The sequence goes on along the minus strand of DBXM01000018.1, from coordinate 5,526 downwards.
AAAGGCTGTGAAGCAACGGGTCGGCTGAGTCTACCGCACGCAACTGGTGTCCCGTACTGAAGAACGTGGGGTTGTCAACTTTGCAGTAAGCGTAGTAGGTGCCGGGAACGCTGGTCTCCTCGAGCTCTCCGTCGATACACGAGTTAATGCCCAACATGGCAGCGTCACAGTGCTCTTTTCCTTCATTAAGGACGAACTTAACTCTGATGATAATACCGTCCGTGAGGTTGAGGCCCACGCTCTTAATTGAGTAGGTCGGGTCATCGATTTTGCCGGCGATCTGGGTCACATTCTCAAGCTCGGGAAGATCCTCGTCCGGAGTCGCGAAGTCGAGTTCGTCATCGGTGAGCCCCTTGTCAGCCAGATTCTCCACATTGTGGTTGATGTACAGCTGGGCCTTCGCGCCGTAGATCAGAAGATCAACGAGAAGGGTCTTGAGCGTCGCGATGTCGGTCTGGCGGAGAAGCTTGTAGCAGTATTCCGCAACACTGTAGGTGATCTCGTGAACGGGCTCTCCATTGACGAGCACTGTTACCGTCATTTCATCCGCCATAAGAGCGGGGGTGATATTCTCGAACGTATAGATATACTGCTTATCGTTTTCGTCGTCAACTTCGCCTTCGCAAATGGTGGTCTTGCCGTTAAGAACAACCTGAAGTCCAATCTCGTCGGTCGCGGCATCAAACTGGTCGGTAATAAGTCTGAAGTTGATGTCGAGGTTCTCCTGAAGAATGAGGGACGCTCTGATAACCTTCGCGATGTATTCAATATCTTCGAGAGTGGAGTCCTTTTTGAACTCAATAATATCATTGTACTTCTGGATTTCTCCCTTGATGGTAACTGTGTCTCCAACATCGAGAATCTCAACGCCTTCACCGGCAGTGATTGAGGTACCGTTCTTGATTCTGTAGCCTTCGACCTCGTACTCGAGAACACTCATCTTGAACGTAATGTTGCCGTACTTGTCGCTGTACTCATCAATGATTTCGGTGACTACACCGGTGAGCTCGTAAGGTCCGCCGGGAAGCGTTGCTCCGTTGTCCAGCTTAGCGGCTTCCTCGAGAATCTCCTCGGGGGTCTCGTAGTGAACCGGAGTTTCTCCGGTCGGGTCAAGCGCGTCAAGGGTGGAGCCCTGAACGAATTCAACCGTGTTGGCATTGTATCTCGTCAAGTCGCCGGAAACCGTAACCGTGTCACCGACTTTAACTACTTCGATGCCTTCTCCATCCGCAATAGCTTCTCCGTTGACAATTCTGAAGCACTTAATCTTCTTATCGGTCATTTCTCCAACCTGGATGGTGACCGTAACGTTTCCATATCTTTCCTGATACGGCTCGTCTACAGATGTGACAACACCGGTAAGGGTGTACGGACCTTCTGCAAGGGTTTCACCTACGGCAAGGTCGTAAGCCGCATTGACGATTCCCTCGGGAGTCGTGGGCCTTTCAAACGGAGTGGGTTCTTCACTCTCCGTGGGAGGAGGCACTTCTCCTGTAGCTGTGGAGTTGTGAGTTACCAGTACTCTAAGGATATGTACCTGTCCTCCGGTAGTGGTAAACGTAACACTTTGACTCTCACCGGTCCAGGTAATGTATTCTCCGGCAGTGTCTCTACTATATGTTACTCCTCCGGTAGCTAACGATCCTGTATTCTTGCTCTGTCCGTTATTGACATAAAAACGGATTTCAGAAATCGCACCGTCTGGAACAGATATAGTTGTTGTATTATTGTTATAGGTTCTCACCGCCGTACCTGAAGTATAGTATGTCGGCGGATTGCTGCCGGTTCCCTTAGCAAAAGCAATGGTAACCGCACCTTGCGAAACCGATTCCACGGCTGCAGCATTGGCATAACCTTGTGCAGTTAAGTCAATCGTCTCAGTCGTGTCTTCCGCTCTCGCTCCTACCATGCCTGTTACGGAAATCATTCCGAAAAGCATGCAGACCGCGAGGACTAATGCTAAATTCTTCTTAAACATGTTGAAAATCCCTCCGTGTTTTCGATTTTCGTTATTGCAGCCATCCTTTCCGAAGGCCGCTTTTTCCTGTATACTATTTTATCTTACACGCGCGCGCCTGTCAATCGAAAAAACGCGCCGCGGCCCGTTTTTTGCCTTTTTTTCACCAAAAAACCAAACGCCTCCGAAAGCAAAAAAGACGCCCCCGTTGAAGGAGGCATCTTTTCAATTTCCGCAAAATCAGCAAGCGGGAAATAATTTTAAATATCAATCTCCGGCAGTTCGATCACTCCGGGAACGGGCGTCGTTTCAGGCGTCGGGGTGGGTTCGGGAGTGCCTGGGTCGGTGGGCGTTTCTCTGCCAACGTCGGAGGTCTTGCCGGGCGTCGCGGTGTCGCCGGGAGTTTTGGGCGGATCCGTTTTGGTTTCCGGTGTCGGGGTCGGCGTTTCGACCGGATCGTCGGGCGTGTAGGGCGTTCCTGTTGCGGGGGCCTCGGTGTCGGGGTTCGTTGCGGTAGGTGCGCCGGTCGGGTCGCCTTCGGTCGGGGTGGGCGTTGCTGCGTCCGTTGCGGGTTCCGCGGTCGTGTCGCCGCCGGTGGGCGCGGGCGTTTCAGCCGGGTCGGTCGGGTTGTCGGTGGCCGGTTCGTCGGTCTTCACGGGCGGGTCGGTTACCTCGTCGTCGGGGAATTCGATGCCGCCCCAGTTGGTCGGTGTCGGCTCGGGCGCGGCTGTGTTTTCGCCGGGCGCGGGCGTCGTTTCGGTTTTGCCGGGGTTCCTTCTGCACGCTCCAAAAACAAAAAGGCATACCGAAACCAGCAGCAAAGCAACCGCCGCAAGAATGTATTTCGATTTGAATTTAAAATGTTTCATCTGCCTCAAGTCTCCGGTAAGCCGTTATTCACGGATATTATAACCCATTTTCGCACGCCGCGCAAACAAAATTCTTCACGCACGGCCGCGTGGCCGCGCTCAAAAACCGCCTTTACTTCCTGTCGATGTAGTTGCACGCCGCAATCGCGCTGCAGGCGCCGTCGGAACATGCCGCGGACACCTGGCGGACCTTCTTGGTTCTGCAGTCGCCGGCGGCGAAAATGCCCTCTGTGCGCGTGTCGCCGTTCTCGTCAGCCACGATGTAGCCGAATTTGTCGAGTTCGGCGACGTTGGTGAAGCTGCCGTTCACGGGTTCGAGACCGATCGCGGTGAAAATGCCGTCGACCCTGAGCGTTTTGATCTCGCCGGTCGCCTCTTTCTTGATGTCCAGGCCGCGGAGCACCGAGTCGCCGTTGATGCGGTCGACAACGTAGCCGAGAAGAATCTCGACGTTCGGGGCGTTTTCGAGAATTTCCTGAAGCTTCTTCTCGCCGGTCAGGAAGTCGAGGTTCTGGACGATCGTCACCTTTTTGGAGGTCTTGGACAGCAGAACGGCTTCCTGCAATGCGGAGTTGCCGCCGCCGATGACAGCCACCTCGCGGCCCTCGTAGAACGCACCGTCGCAAATCGCGCAGAAAGAGATGCCGTCGCCCAGAAAGAGTTCCTCGCCGGGAACGTTCAGCAGCCTGTGCCTGACGCCCACCGCGATGATGACCGCTTTCGCCTCATACGCGCCGCAGTCGGTAACAACCACCTTCACGTCGTCGGCGCGGCTGTTCTCGATCCTGATGACCTCCTCCATCGCCAGCGACCCGCCCTGCTCGGCGACCTGCTCGACCATATTCTGCGCGAGCTCGTTGCCGGAGATCGACAGGAATCCCGGATAATTCTCTATTTTTGGGGAAAAAGTCATCTGCCCGCCAAAGCTCTCTTTTTCGATGACGAGCGCGGTCTTCCCGAGTCTCAGGCAGTAAAGCGCCGCAGTCAATCCCGCGGGGCCTCCGCCGATAACAATAACGTCGTACATAATCTCAACCTCATCAAAACTCCGCTTCCGGATCCGGAACACTTCAGAACCGCCTCAAAACAATTCCGGAAATGTCCGGAAATGTCCCGCCCCGGCCGCGTACTGTTCACACAAAATTCGGAGAGCCCTCCCGGAGGAACGGTTCTCCGAACTTTTCAAGTTAATTGTTTTACCGGTCAGAAAACGGTAAACAATCAGTTCTTGATCTTCTTAATGAACTCCCTGACGCCCGACACGCCGGTGTATCTCTCGTCGCCGACAATCAGCGTTGGCGCGTTGCGAAGTCCGAGCTTCTGCGCCAGCTCGCGCTCGTCCTCAACGTAGAGCTTCTCGAACTCGATTCCGTTCTCCTGAAGCATCTTCGAGGCCGCCATGCAGTTCGGGCACGTCTTGGTCGCGAACATCACGATCTTGTCTCCGGAAAGAGCCTCAGCCCCGCTTACGGGCGCTTTCTCAGGTTCTCTTTCCGGAGCTTTTTCGGGTGTATCCTCGCACGCCGGTTTTTCCGCGTTTTTCTCTTCCCTGTATTTGGCCATGTCGCTGTCTGCAATCGCTCCGAGCACATTGTAGACTTTGCGGTCCTTGAACTCCTGCGCCTTGCCGTCGTTGAAGTTCTGAACAGGTCTGTAGTAGCCGGTTATGCGGCTGTAGACCTCGGTGGGCTTGCCGCAGATCGGGCAGGTGTACTTCTCGCCGACAATGTAGCCGTGGGTCTTGCAGACCGAATAGGTCGGGGAGAGAGTGTAGTAAGGAAGCTTGTAGTTTTCCGCAATTTTCCTGACAAGGTTTGCCGCCGCCTGCCAGTCGGGAAGCTTCTCGCCCAGGAAGGCGTGGAAGACCGTGCCCGAAGTGTAGAGCGTCTGCAGTTCGTCCTGAATATCGAGTGCCGCGAAAATGTCCTCGGTGAAACCGACGGGAAGGTGCGAGCTGTTCGTGTAATAAGGAGTTCCGCAGTTCTTGCTGCTGGCGGTAACGATGTCGGGGTATCTTGCAACGTCGTGCTTCGCGAAGCGGTAGGCGGTCGACTCGGCGGGAGTGGCCTCAAGGTTGTAGAGGTCGCCGTACTCTTCCTGGTAGTCGGAGAGGCGCTCTCTCATGTGGTTGAGCACCTTCTTCGTGAATTCCTGCGTTCTCGGGTCGGTCATGTCCGCTTTGAGCCAGCGCGCGTTGAGGCCGGCTTCGTTCATTCCTACCAGACCGATCGTGGAGAAGTGGTTTTCGAAAGTGCCGAGGTATCTCTTCGTGTACGGGTAGAGGCCCTCGTTGAGGAGCTTGGTGATGACGGTCCTCTTGACCTTGAGGGAGCGCGCGGCGATGTCCATGAGCCTGTCGAGGCGCGCGTAGAACTCGTCTTCATTTGCCGACAAATAGGCAATTCTGGGCATGTTGATCGTGACGACGCCGATGCTTCCCGTGCTCTCGCCCGAGCCGAAGAAACCGCCGGATTTCTTTCTGAGCTCACGCAGGTCGAGGCGCAGTCTGCAGCACATCGAACGGACGTCGGACGGCTCCATGTCGCTGTTGATGTAGTTCGAGAAGTAAGGCGTGCCGTACTTGCTCGTCATCTCGAAAAGGAGCTTGTTGTTTTCGGTCGGAGACCAGTCGAAATCGCGTGTAATGGAGTACGTCGGGATCGGGTACTGGAAACCGCGGCCGTTCGCGTCGCCCTCGAT
>DBXM01000001.1 GCA_002309655.1 Mageeibacillus sp. UBA1212 | reverse complement strand
CGCGCCGCCAATGTAAAGCTGCGGCGTTTTGAAGTGAGGAAGTGGTTTGCGTCAGCTAAACCGGAGACCGAATGGAGACACACGCGGTTTAGCAATTCGCCTTCGGCACCTTATATCAACGTCGAAGCGCGTGTGTCTCGCACGAGGGCGACTTTTAACGGCCGCACTTTACATTGCGTCTCTCACTTGACCGCTTCGCGGCAATTCGCCGATGGCACCTTATTATCACGTAAAAGCCTGTGTGTTTCGCACGAAGGCGACTTTTTGCGAAGCAAAACTGGAGACTGAGTGGAAACACACAGGCTTTATCGCTCGCGCCGCCAATGTAAAGCTGCGGCGTTTTGAAGTGAGGAAGTGGTTTGCGTCAGCTAAACCGGAGACCGAATGGATGCTCACGAGTTTTAGCAATTCGCCTTCGGCACCTTATATCAACGTCGAAGCGCGTGTGTCTCGCACGAGGGCGACTCGTAGCCTTAGCTACGTCGGAGACAGAGTGGAGACACACGCGGTTCTTCAGAAGCCCATTTTCGCCAGCTCGTCCACCAGCGCTGCATAGAACGCGTGGACCTTCTCCTTGACTTCCCTGCCGGTCATGAAATCGATAATCTCGGAGTGCGACACCGACCCGTTCAGGCAGTCGCCGCGGTAGATCCCGAAAATCGTCGAATCGCGCGGCACGAGGCCGTCCGTTTCCGTGTTTTTCTCGAAATAACGGGAAAAATGAAGCGGAATCCGCATCACAAAGTCGTTCTTTTCGGCGTCCTGTTTGACCGTCGACGAGAAGCTCTGGCAATAGACGCCGGGAATCGAGACCGCCGCCTCTTCCCCGTAGCCGGTGCGTTTCAGCTGCTCGCAAACCGTCAGGCAGTCCGGGTGTTTGTCGCCGAAGATCCGGTAATAGAGATTTATGAAAAACGCAAGAAAGTTCAGAACGCGTTCCGGCGAGTTGAGTATTTCGGAAGCGATCGGCGACCCCTTGTGCGGCGTGCAGAGCGTCGTCAGCGAAGCCACCTTGTCGCCCATTTCGTAGCGTTCGACCATGTAGCGCGAGTCGAGCCCGCCCTTCGAGTGGGCGATTATGTTGACCTGTTCGCACCCGCGGTCTTCGATCATTTTCAAAATCTGCGGCCTGAGCATCTCCGCGTTGCTCTCCACCGTCCCGAAGGCGTCCGTGTCCGCGACCGTGACGTCGTAGCCGAGCTTTCTGAGCTCTTTGTCGATCTTCCCGAAAGAGCGCAGAAAAAACGTGTCCCGGATTCCCGCCCCGTGAACGAGAACCACCGGATACTTCGTTTTTATGATTCCGGTTTTAACGTCGCTGTCCATAATGAAAACTTTTTATTTGCTGCCGTCAGCGCTTGAACTGCGCCCCGCACTGCTCGCAGAAACGTTCTTCGCCCTTTCTTTTCGAGCCGCACTGCCTGCAGTATTTGTCCTTAAACCCGTTGCTTTCCCGCTCCGCGTCATCCGATGCCTGATTCATGTAACCCGGATTGAGCGAGTCCAAACCGAGCGCTTTTCTGACGTCCTGATCCGGGTAATACGGTCTGTCCACTATAACGTTTGAAAACAAAGCCCTGTTTCTCCGGTCGCAGAAATCGGAATGCTTCTTTTCCGACTCTTCCGTGAGTTTGAAATCCGAAACGTTCACGTCCGCCGCGATACCCTCAGAAGAGAAATACGCTTTGAGCGCGTCCGCGAGCTTCTCCTTCATGTTCGAAAACAAGAGTCCGCGCGGGGCCATCGCCGCAAGCCATTTCTCGACGCCGTCCTTAAGAATCTCTCTGACCCTTCCGGCCGCCGCCTCCGCGTTCGCGAACTTTTCACGGTCGAAGTCCGTTACCGAAACCGTGCCGTCGGCAAGCGCCTCAAGCGCTCCGCTCTTTATATTGCCGGTGCTCTCCTCGAACGTGACAGGCCCGCACTCTTTCAGACTGATTTCCAAATTCTCCATCTCACACTCTCCACTCAACATAAAACCTGACGGTCACGTTGCCGTCGCCCAGAGCCTTTAAAAGCTCCTCTTTCGTGACGTTTTCAATGTGCGCCAGCTTCGTGAACTCCCACGTGTTTTCCCCGTAATATAGGGTAATTTGATCTCCCTGATAAAGAATGACGTCGCCCGGGACGGTCGTGATCGTCGTGTCGTTGCGGGGAATCGTCCAGGGCAGATCGCCGACCTTCTCGAAGCCGCCGTAGTCGTGCATGTCGACCGTTACCGGCGCGATGCTCAGCCTCTCGGCAAACTCGTCGGCAGAACCGTTCTCTTCAAGCGTCGCGTAAAAAAGCGTTCCGGCAACGTCAATCACAAGCACCGGGTGCGGGTTCGCGGGGGTGGGCGTCGGCGCAGCCTCCGGTTCCTCCGTTGCCTCGTTATTCTCTGTCGACTCGGGGCTCTCCGTCTCCGCAGGTTTTTCTGTTTCTACCGGCGTCACCGTCTGCCTCGCGCACGCGCAAAAGCCTGCCGCCAGAACTATCACCAACAACATCGCTGCAATCTTTTTCATAACATGCTCCGCTCCTCAAAAACGTTTGAAATCAACCGCTCTTATGATACCGCTTAAACGGCTGAAAGTAAAGCGATTCCGCGTTTGCGAGCCTTTTCACGCGCTTTTTTCGCCTGCCGCGCTCACTGACGTTCCCTGCCGAAAATCCGTCATTTCGTTGACATCCGCCCGAATGTGCGTTAAAATTACTTCAAATCAAATCCGTAGATAACGGAAACGCGGCTCCCGGCCCAAATCGCACCGCGAAGCCGCCAAATAATATGCCCGAGGAGGAACTGTTTTTATGGGTGAAGTAACCGGTTCTATTTTCTATTTTGAGTGGGAAATGCAGTTGATGGAGTGGCTGCAGAGCCACATCGGGAGCACCGGCTTCGGTTTTTGGATCCTTTCCAACCTGTCGGCGTTCGGTGAGGAGCTCCTGATGGTGGCCATAATGGGCTTCCTGTACTGGGGTCTTAACAAGGAGTTCGGCAAATACATCGGGTTGAACGTTCTGATGGTGAACGTCTGGAATCCGATGATCAAGAATATCTTCCTGCGCCTCCGCCCGTATTTCGTTCCCGGCTACAACATCAAGCCGCTCCGGCCCGTTGACAGCAGCGCGGACGTTATGGACGTCGCGGCCCAGGGTTATTCCTTCCCGAGCGGACACTCCGCAAACGCGGTGACCATATACGGCTCCCTTGCCGCCCACGAGAAAAAGCGCGGCTGGCTTTGGGCGCTTGCCGTCATCCTTCCGCTGCTCGTCGGTTTTTCCCGCGTTTTCGTCGGCGTTCACTACCCCACCGACGTGCTCTGCGGCTTCGTTCTCGGCGCGCTGGTCGTGCTACTGATCCCGCTGCTTCGCAAAGCGATCAAGAACCGCTGGCTCTTCTACGGAGTTCTGCTGGTTCTCTCCCTGCCCGGCTTTTTCTACTGCAGGACCAACGACTACTTCAGTTCCTTCGGCATGCTGGTCGGCTTCCTCGTCGCGGAGCCCTTCGAGGAACGTTTCGTCAACTTCAACAATACAAAGAATATCATCCGCTGCATCCTTAGAACGGCCGGCGGCGGTCTGATCTATTTCGGACTGAACACGCTGCTCAAGATGCCCTTCCCCTCGGAGATCCTGGACGCGGGCAATTTCCTCGCGCACCTTATCCGCACATGCCGCTACGCAATTGTCATCTTCGTAGTCATCGGCGTCTACCCGTTGCTCTTCAAGGCGACCGACAAGCTCTGGAACAAGATTTTCAAAAAGAAGCCGAGAGTTGAGCTTTTGCATGAAGATGTTGAGGAAGAAGCTCAACCGGAGGTTCAGGAAGAAGTACAGGAAGAAGCTCAGGTGGCGTAGTTTTTCCTTTGTAATACTGATAGGGGCCGGCGCATCGGTTTGTGAAGCGCCGGCCCCTTTCTTTATTCAAGGTTAATCTTATTCCTGATACTCAGCCATTTCCGCCAGCATCCGGCAGCTCTCGAACATGCAGTTGAACCAGAAGTTCTTTTCGGCGTCCGGTGTGTTCATCCAGTGGGTCGGGATTTTCCCGTCTTCATGCTGGACCCGTGTCAGCTGGTCGGTGAGCGCCTTCGCCTTCGCGAGGTAGAGGTCTCCGCAGCCAGCCCTGTAGAGTTCAAGGAATCCGGCCGCAATCGAAGCGGTGGAGGCGTCGATCGGAACGTACCAGCCGTACTGTTCGAGTCCCGCGGGAGTGTGCCACTTCGCAGTGTCGTAGGGTTCGCTGCCGTCGGGCGTCGCGTGCTTCCACGGGTAGGGACGCTTCCAGACCACGAACTGGTCCTCCGCAAAGCGCATAAGTTCCTTCGCGAGCTCAATCGATTCACTGTCGCCGGCGCGGTATTTCGCGAGATACGAGGCCAGCGAAACCGGCGCGTAGTGGGTCAGGTTCATGTAGTTGGTTGAGAGCGGGCTGTCCTCGAACTGCCCTTCCCAGTTGTAGGTCGCGAGCTGCGTCTTGAAAACGTAATCCAGCGCGCGGTCGCAGGCGTCCTTCCAGCAAGCCTCACCGGTCACCGTGTAAATGTCCGTCAGGAACGGAATCAGGCAGTCGATCGGCGAGATGAAGTTCCCGGTGACAGGAAGGCCGGTCGAGCAGGAACGAACAAGATACCAGCTGCCGTTCGGCTCAATCGTGTCAAGGAAGTATTTCCCTATTTTTAGGGCTTCTTCGAGATATTTGGAATCGCCTGTGGCACGCCAGAGTTTAATGTACATAATTCCCGCGCGCGCCGGGTAGATCATCATCTGCGTACCGTTGTGGGCGGTTGCCGCGTGCCAGTTCGGGGTTATCACGCCGTATTTCACCGGGTCCGGGCAGAAATCAAGGTAGTACGTGGGCGGCAGGTCGGCGAGCGGAACGTCTCCGCGCGGGGTAATTTTAATCAGATAATCTGCGGCGTTCACGGCCACCTTCATCGCTTTTTCCGCGTCTTCGGGGCAGATTCCGGCGTACGAGATCATCGCCTCGACCAACGCTCCGATCATTTTGCACGGGTAGGAATTCAGGTCGTACGAAGGGTCGGGCTCGCCGTACTCCAGCCAGTGCTGAATGAAGCTCTGCGACATCGCGAACCGGTACGCCTTCACGGCCGCCTCCTTATATGAGCAGACCGCCGGCGGCGTTTCCTCGGGAAAACTCGCCAGCCTGAAAAACGTTCTCGCGCCTACCAAGGCGTACTCGCTGCCGTCGGGGTTGAGCGCGGTGACGGTCAGTTTTACGACGCCTTCCGGAATTTCCGCCCAGATAGGGGTCAGCAGCACGCAGCAGTCCGGCGCCTCAAACGTGTACACCGAGCCGTCCTCGCAAACCGCCTTGTACAAATACCTGGCGCAGTCGCGGATCGCGGTAAAATGGAACGCCGGCACGTACATAAACATCGTCGACTCCACGTTCCAGAACGGTCTCCCCCTCTTCACGCCGTAACGGACGGTGGTCTCGGGCGAGCAGCACTCTTCAAAAGCCTGTCTGGCAAGTTCTTTTCTGTCCATGATCGAATAGTCCTTTTAAAACTTGATATGTTCAATCTTTTTGAACGATGGTATTCTATATATCCGCAAGGGTATTGTCAAGGGAGAAAAAGGATCCGCCCGCGTCACGGAAAGACGTGGGCGGCCCCCTCATTAAGGCGTGTTCAATTTACGCAAACGCTTCCCTATCTCCTGTACGTCGCAGTCTCGCCCGTATCCGCGAACCCGATCAGGCTCCCGCTTTCGTCAAACTCATAGCGGATGACCTTTGCCACGCCGGCAATGCTGAACGAGCTTGTCGCGGGAGAAAAATACGTTGACGTAATATTCTCAACGTCCCATTCCAGGTCGCCGGAACCGCCGACGTTGAGTGCCGCGCCTAGGCAGCCTTTTACCGAGAAGAACTTCTCGACACTGCCGCTTTCAGGTTCCAGGATAAGCAGGACGGCGGTGTAATTGGCGCGCACGACCGGAGTCAGTTCTTCGCTTGTAATATCCATCTTATCCATCTTCGGGTCCTCCGGATCTCCGTAAATGTAGCGCATGATACTCCCGATTTCCCACCTTCCGTAGAAATCGTTGGCTTTATTGTAGGCGTACGCAGAAACGAATATCCGGCCACCACACTCGGTCGCGTCCATAATGCTATAGTAGAAATCGTCTTCCTCGTAGGAAAAACTCCTGATTTCGTTTCCTTCGCCGTCTACAAAATGCAGCAACGATTGGGAATTGTCGAGTTCTTTCATCAAAATAATATACCCCTGATTGTACCGCACCGCCTTCACGACCGTGCTTTTGCGTTCGAAGATCTTTTGGACGCTTCTTATCTCCGTTCCTGTCGCATCCAGCTGAGTTATATAGAGTCGCTCGTATGCGTCATCGGCGCTGATGTATCTGCCACGGCTTATCACGGTATACGTTCCGTCACCGTTGTCGTAAACGTTCAGAACGTATTCGTAGTTGAGTTCGCGGTCGAACGTATGGGTGAACACGATTTTTCCGCTGTCGTCGACACGCGCCACCCACGAATACTTAGAATTGCTGTTCAGATCCGAGTGTGTGACGGCCCTGTCGTTGCCCCACAGAAATGTTCCGCTCTCCGTGTGAACGCCGTCGCTTATATACGTTCCCGGGAACTCCCGCTCCCAGATCACCTCGCCGTCCTTGTAGCACTTGACCACTGTTTTCTCAAAAGTCGAGTAGCCGTTTCCGTTGCTGACGTAAACCGGACTCTTTTCGTAGCTGTACCCCTTTTTTAGCGGATTGAAGCCCCAAAGATTATAATTCCACACAGCGGCAAGTTCTTCGGCAGTCGGTTCGTCCTGAAGCAGTTCAAATCCGGGGACGGAATTCCTGAGCACTTCCGCCGTTTTCCCGTAGGTAAAGCTGTTGGTCGTAATGTCCCTGTAGACCGCCTTCACTTCAGCCCGGTTCAGACCCTCCATGGAAAGGCCGTGGTCCTCAAAAAAGCTGACCGCCTCTTTGTATTCTTTCGCCTCCGCGGCTATCGCGAAACCGCCTGCAATAACACCTGCGGTGACCGCCAGCACCAGCACCGCCACGACCGGAATCAGCCTGACCAGCTTCTGTTTTTTCACGTTTTTGCGGTCCGACTCGGCGGGAATGCTGCCGTCGATCAGGCTCTCGTCAATTTTCGCCATCGCGTTAAACATATCCGTTCCGTTCATCTGACATTCTCCTTTACGTATTTTCTCAGCTTCCGGCGCGTTCTTGAAAGCGTGCTGCGCACGTGGTTCTCGTTCAGCCCGAACATTCGCGAAATGTCCGAGGTGTTTTTGAGAAAGTAATAGCGCTGCACGAACATTTTCGCTTCGGTGTCGCGGAGCCCCTTCAAAAAGCCGCTGATCAGTTCGGCGAGCCCGCTGTCCGGAATATCGCAAACGCCGGAAACACACTCCGAGAGTTCCCTGAAGATCAGGTCGTTCCTGTCGGCAATTTCGTCCGCATTCACGCCGAACGTCTCCGCAATTTTCTCGACCATCGTGTAGTCCGGCCGTCTCGTGCCGTTCTCCCACTTTGAAACGAGATCCCGCGAGACAAAAAGAATGTCCGCGAGGGCTTGCTGCGACATATTCCGTTCGGTTCTGAGCGCCGCTATCGCCTTGCCGGGATCCATAATCCGGGCCTCCTTCCGAGTGTACGCTGAAATTATACAATGTCCCGGAAACGTGTAAAGGGACAAAACGCAACCGCATATTTTTTACTGAAAACGCATGAACGGAGCGCCCTCCCGTAAAAGAAAAACGCCCGCCGGCAAGCGCGCGGAAACGCGCCGCCGGCGGGCTCTGTCCCTCAGATGCTCAATCAGAACACCCTTAACTTTCTCTCGACGTTTTCGCCGTCGACGTCAATGAAGCTGGAGCTGACGCCGTCAAAACCCGCCTCGAAAACGTGTCCGTCGACCCTTGCGGTAAGAGTGTGTGCGGTCTCGATAAAAGCAGGAACCGTCTCGTCGTACACCTTGCCGTCGATTACGAGCTCGTTGACCTTGCCGGCTCTCCTGTAAGTGACCGTGTGGCCCAGAACGACGGTTTCCAGAAAGACACGCGACTTGACGTCTTCATCCGCGAATCTCAGCACCGGAGAATTCGCGCTTTCCTCGCGTTTTTTCCAGTCGACGGCTTCGGCGGGCGCTCCGCCGGATACGTTTTCTTCCGGAAGAACTGCTCCGGCCTCTCCGGACCATGCGGGAAAGCTTCCGTCAACGGTTTCCGGAGCCGACGACTTTTCCGCCGCCTTATCCGCTGCCGCCTTTTCCGCCGCCTTCTTAAGCTTGAAATGCGCGACTATGCCCAAAATCAGCGAGACGATCACCCAGATATGGAAGACAATGTTTACGACGCTGCCGAAAACCCTTCCCGGGTCAAACCCGATGATTACCAGTATCACCGTATCTATCACAAAGCAGACCAGCGCGGCGATGAGCCACCCCACCCTGTTCTTTTTCGAGAATATCCAGGCAAAAAGGTATATCAGCAGTATCAGAACCGCCGCACCCGCAAACACGGCAAAAACCGGCTTCGGCATGGGGTTCGCTATTCCGAGCTCGTTTAAAACTTCCGCAGGATACAGGCCGCAGAACATCAGACCCCAGACCATAAGCACGTAAGGCAGGTACGCCGAGAACATAAAATACATCCCTTCCGGAAGGAACGCAAGCACCATGTTGATTGCCGTCAAAACCACGACGATCAGAAGATTGGCGCGCGCCGATTTAAAGCGCCCCTCCGAAGACTTGACGTTGAACGGATTGTTAACAGTTTTCATAAGAAAGCCTCCTGTTCACTCTGAAAAAGCTCACGCCGGGAACGTTCACGCGAGAGTCGTCTGTTATTTTTTCTGTTTTTTAATATTTCTGTGCAAACCTTTGATAACCGCCGTCACCGAAACGATCAGCGGCATCGCGACCACCAGCAACGTCGCGAAGTTCACGCTGGCGGAAAAAGCAATCGGCAGAATTCCGAAGCCCACGTTGGACGGACCGTCGAGATTGCCCTTAAGCGCGATGAAATACACGACCGTTGCCGCGACCGACACCAGGAGCGAAACAATCGCCAGCGGCAGCGTGAACTCTTTCCGCTTCTCCGCGGTCAGGTTGTTGTAGAACAGCTCCCAGACGGCGACCGTCAGGAACGCCACCAGCGACACAAGCATCATCGCGACGCTGTAGAAAACGTAGCCGTTCCGGAAGTCCACGATGAACAAACTGTAGAAGAATCCGCAGAAGCCGTAAAGCCCGATCAGCAGCCAGAACGTTCTAAAGAAGCTTCTTACGCCTCTGCCCCTCTTCTGCAGCGGCGCCCTGCACGGCCCGAAGAAGATCTGGCCCTTCGAATTTCTCTTAATATAGGCAAGAACAGCAACTCCAAGCGCGATCATGATCACCGCGAAAATGATTGCGTCAAGCGGGTAAAGCGGTGACGGCGCGCCTTCCACAAGAGACCAGTACCTTCCCATGAACCGCATCGCAACCGTGTAAACGATAATCAAAGCACTGATTACGATACCGATCCAGGCGTGCTTTTTCGCCTTCTTCGCGAGGATCTCCGGGCTCTCGTTCCTGTAGAACGTGTGCGAGACCATCAGCCCGCTCAGGCTCACGAAAAACGTCAGGAATATCGGCATCGACCTCAAAGCGTCCCTTAACGCCACGTCGGCGGAGGCGCAGACTATCGAACCGATGCAGTCCGAAAGGCAGTAGAGGAAATTCATGAACGTCACGGCCGAGAGCAGGAAAAACCCGATTACGCAGAGCGTCACGAACGCCGACTGGATTTTCCGCTTCCCGCCCTGCCCCGAAAGGACAAAATTACTGCGGTCATATATATTTTTCATCACCATTTCACCCAAACGGCAAAGTCGCCGTCTTTCCTTTCGTTGAAGTAAAGGTGCTCCAGATCGAAGGAGCCGTCGCGCGAGGTTAGCGTTACCAGGGACGCGCCGATCAGGTCGAAGTTCTCGGTGATGCCCACGGATTTAAGGCCCGCCTGCACCGCCTCGTCTTCCGAATTCACGTCAACGTGCGCGAAGTAGAGCTCGTCGCCGGTTTTGACGCCCAGGCCGATAACCACGCCGTTCTGCTCGAAGGTCCAGTCCACGTTGTGCGCGTGGCCCATGAACGCCGCCTTCAGACCGTGATCCTTCGCCCTGTCGATGAAGTCGCTGGCGAATTTTTCATTCCCGTTGTCGGCAAATTCCTCGAGTCTGAAGAATTTGTTCTTGATGGCGGCGCCGTCTTCCGAAACCGCCTTCCACGCTTTTTCATTCTCGTCCTGCGGAATGTGGTAGTAGGCTATCGCGGGAACGTGCTCGCCCGCCAGCGCGTGTTCGGCAACGTACCAGTCGGTCTGCTCGGGGCGGATGTAGTCGTACTCCCTGAAAACGTCCAGTTCCGTCTCGGAAAAGCTGGCGCCGGAGTCGAGGTGCGCGATCATCCACGCGACCTGCGAGTTCTTCGTGCCGTCCTCGGTCAGATTGATAATGAAGTTGCTGCGGCCGTAAAGGTCGTCGGTGGGTTCAAAGTACAGGCAGTGCTCCGCTTTAATAAACCTGTCCGCCAGCTCGTTGGGATTGTACAGGCTGTGCCTGTCGTGGTTGCCCCAGATCGGAGCGTAAACGAAGCCGTACTCCTCCGCCTTGCGCTCGAAATAGTCGATGAACGTGGCGAGGTGGTAGCTGTTGGCCAGCATGAACATGTCGCCGGTGAGCTCCACGAGGTCGATTTTCGCGGAAGTTCCCTGGGTGGCGACGATGTGGCCGTTCACTTCCTTGAGCAGCTTGTCAAGGTAGCTCATCGAAGCCTTCGCGGACGTGTTGACGTTCCAGTGAATGTCTGTAAGCTGAAGAATGTTGAAATTGTCATGATACCGGACGGTGAAGACATAGTCCTCGAGGTGTTCGGCGGACCGTTCCGGTACGGCACAGCCGGCAGCGGATAAAATGAGTACCGCGGCCATAACGACCGAAACGATGAAAGAAATTCTTTTATTCATATTTCCTCCATATTGGTTTAATGGTGCCTTTTAAGCGAGTTCATTGTAGCACAAAAGCGAAGGCGGTTCAAGGGCGGTTCGGGGCCCGCGTTCTTTTTAGAAGGAAAAAGCGCTGACCGGCGGGCCGGGCAGCGCTTTTAAATCAGTTATTTTTTACATTTTGTTCATCATGCTTCCCCGTTGCGTCTGCGACGGATAATGAGAACGAACGCTTCCGCAGCGGCAAGCAGGAACGCCGCGACTGCAAAAACGAGCATCGAATTGTCGCCTGTCGGAGGCGGAGGCGGCAGGAACGAGTTGATGATCGTCAGCGCATTCTCGCCGTCGTAGTCGATCACTGCCTTGAGAACCGAACCTTCGTCGGTAACGGTAATCGTAACGGTGTGGACCTGCGTGTCGTAGATCATTCCCGCAACGCTTCCCGCACGCTCCGTAATCGAGTAGACGTACACGCCCGGAGCGGTGAATTCGATAGCTCCGAAAGCTGCCACGCGGTTCGCCTTGGTTGCGACTGCGTAAGTAGTCTCCGGCGTAGGCGCGCCTTCAGTGACGGCGGTGATGTCGAAAATGAACTCGTCGTCGTCCTTCCATTCACGGTCATGAAGTTCCTTCGTGACCTCGGGGGTCGCCGTGCAGGGCGTTGTCGAATAGGTGTTGGTGATAACGAGCGTTTCGCCGCCTTCGTAATCCACGGTTGCAGTCAATGCGTTGGTGTCGGGGTCAGCTGTAACCGTAACGGTGACTTTGTGCGCGGTCGTGTCGTAAGAAACGCCGGGAATGCCGCCGTCGACCTCGGTGATCGTGTACTCGAAAACGCCGACTGTAGTGAATTCGATTTCCGCGAAAACCGCCGTCGGGTTGCTCTCGGTGACCGTGAGTTCGGTAACTGCAGGCATCGGTGCGCCCTCAGTGATTGCCGCCAGCACGAACGTGAACGAATCAGCCTTGCCCCAGTCGGAGAACTGCTTGGTCGCCTCGAAGTGCGCTGTCGTTGCGGTGAACGTGTTGGTAATAACCAGCGTCTGGTTTCCGTCGTAATCAACTGTCGCGGAGAGTGCATTGGTCTGATTGTCAGCGGTTACTGTAACTGTAATTTTGTGCGCCGTCGTGTCGTACGTGACGCCGGGAACATGGTCGTCAACCTCGGTGATCGTATACTCGTAAACACCCACAGTGTCGAACGTAAGTTCAGCGTATACCGCAGTCGGATTGTCCTCCGTGATGGTGATTTCGGTTACTGCAGGCATCGGAGCGCCTTCAGTGATTGCCGCCAGCACAAACGTGAACGAACCCGCTTTGCCCCAATCTTCAAACTGCTTTGTAGCCTCGAAGTGAGCAGTTGTGGGTGCGAAGGTGTTGGTGATTACAAGCGAGTCGGCGCCGTCATATTTCACGGTAGCAGAGAGCGCGTTGGTCTGCGCATCAGCGGTCACTGTAACGGTTACCGTATGAGGCGTAGTATCGTAAGTGACGCCCGGAACGTGGTCGTCGACCTCGGTGATCGTATACTCGTAAACGCCTACCGTGTCAAAAGTAAGTTCTGCAAAAATCGCTGTCGGATCATTCTCCGTGACGGTAATTTCGGTCACTGCAGGCATCGGTGTGCCTTCAGTGATTGCCGCCAGCACAAACGTGAACGAACCCGCTTTGCCCCAATCTTCGAACTGCTTTGTAGCTTCGAAGTGGGCTGTCGTAGGCGCAAACGTGTTGGTAATCTCGAGCGTATCTGCACCGTCATACTTCACGGTTGCGGAGAGCGCATTGGTGTCAGGGTCAGCCGTGACAGTCACAACCACTTTATGTGCGGCCGTATCGTACGTGACGCCGGGAACGTGATCATTTACCTCGGTGATCGTGTACTCGTAAACGCCCACCTTGTCGAACGTGAGTTCAGCGTATACCGCAGTCGGATTGTCCTCCGTGATGGTGATTTCGGTCACTGCAGGCATCGGAGCGCCTTCAGTGATTGCCGCCAGCACAAACGTGAACGAACCCGCTTTGCCCCAATCTTCGAACTGCTTTGTAGCTTCGAAGTGGGCTGTCGTAGGCGCAAACGTGTTGGTAATCACGAGCGTATCTGCACCGTCATACTTCACGGTTGCGGTGAGCGCGTTGGTCTGCGCATCAGCGGTCACTGTAACGGTTACCGTATGAGGCGTAGTATCGTAAGTGACGCCCGGAACGTGGTCGTCGACCTCGGTGATCGTGTACTCGTAAACACCCACAGTGTCGAACGTAAGTTCAGCGTATACCGCAGTCGGATTGTCCTCCGTGACGGTAATTTCGGTCACTGCAGGCATCGGAGCGCCTTCAGTCACAGCCGCGAGCACGAACGTGAACGAATCCGCCTTGCCCCAGTCTTCGAACTGCTTTGTAGCTTCGAAGTGGGCGTAAGTGGGCGCAAACGTGTTGGTAATCACGAGCGTATCTGCACCGTCATACTTCACGGTTGCGGTGAGCGCGTTGGTCTGCGCATCAGCGGTCACTGTAACGGTTACCGTATGAGGCGTAGTATCGTAAGTGACGCCCGGAATGTGGTCGTCGACCTCGGTGATCGTGTACTCGTAAACACCCACTGCGTCGAACGTAAGTACCGCGAAGACCGCAGTCGAATTGTCCTTGGTGACAGTTATTTCTGTCACTGCAGGCATCGGAGCGCCTTCAGTCACAGCCGCGAGCACAAATGTGAACGAATCCGCCTTGCCCCAGTC
>DBXM01000010.1:34172-52881 GCA_002309655.1 Mageeibacillus sp. UBA1212 | reverse complement strand
AATCTCCGTAGAAACTTGACACGATCTTTGGAGGTAAACCGCCTTGCCAAGCGAGGGGGTTTGGTGTAGAATACATTAAGGTAATATAAACGCACGCGCGCACACGCGAAGGTAGTAGTCTGGCCTTTTCGTGGCATTCGTTCAAACGTTCATGCTGCGTGCCTTAAAACTCCCGCGAGGGAATTACATTCTGCGAGGTGTAAAGATGATAAACACAACCAACAGTAAAAAGAAGAGTAATGCTTCAGGCGGTCCCTTGTACAAAGGTATTAAACTGCTTGTTGCGTTCTGCGCCGTCGCTCTCGCACTTATGCTCATGAGCACACTGACGTTCGCGGCTGGTTCTTTAAGTACGGGAATCACCGGGCTTTCCGCTGAATATGACGGCGACGCAACCTGGACCTATTCCGACGGAACAATCGCCGGGACGGTTGCTGCCAAGGTTACCCATTACCCGGGCACCGATACTTTTAAAACGCAGTCCGGAACACTCACTTTCAAGAACTCTTCTGCAAGCACTAAAGCATTCATGTTCGACTACGCGGTCGAGCTTAACCAGGGAACCGTTACCGTAGACGGAACGCAAATAACCGAGCGCGGCACTTTCATCAAAAAGCTTGAAGCGGACGAGACCGTCACTGTTGTAATGACTTCGAACGCGATTAACAGAAAGGTCACTTCATTCGAAATCAGCAACATTAGGTTTGTCGAAGAGCAGGATGTCTCGGTAACTTTTAAGGCGCCTGTCAACGGATCGTACAAGGTGAACGGTGAATCGATTACCGCGGAAACCGTAAAAACATTCAAGACTACCGACCAGGTTCAGCTTGTCGCAACAGGAATTTCCGGTTACAAGATTTACTCATGGAACAACGAGACCGATAGCGCGATTTTTTCGACTTCCGCTTCTTTAACCACTTCTTTCGTGGGAGATTGTACCGTTTCTGCCTCGTTTATTGAGTCTTCAACACCTGTTTTCAGAGTCGGTGACAGCCTGTTTTCGGACTATGCAAACGCGCTCGCCCTTGCGGTTTCCGGCAACGACAAAACCGTCATCCTGATTTCAAGTGGAACGCTTCCCGCCGGCAACTACCTGGTTCCGAACGGCATCACCCTTCTTCTTCCCTACAGCGGCGCGTACAACGTCGTAAAAGATAAACCTGACGTACTCTACAACGTGCACACCGACCCCACGGCTTACGTTCTGCTTACAATGGAGCCCGGGGCCAACATCACGGTCGAGAACGGCGGCTCGCTATCCGTTGCGGGACAGCTTTGTTCGAAAGGTCAGATGGCAGGCTGGAACGGTACACCAACAGGCCCTGCAGGGCGCATCAGCATGAATGACGGGAGTTCGATCACTCTCGAAGACGGTGGCACGCTTTATTGCTGGGGGTATATTTACGGCAGCGGTTCTGTTACCGCCGAATCCGGTTCTACTGTTTACGAGGCGTTCCAGGTCAAAGACTGGCGCGGCGGCTCAGCTTCGTCAACTGTTTATGACTACGCTTTTATTCTCAGCCAGTATTACATCCAAAACATCGAGGTTCCGCTTACTATTTATGCCGGCGCTACTGAAGTCCTTTATACGTCCGTTAACGCATCCAATGCGGCTTACCCTGCAAGTTCAAGTTTTATCGGACCTTCTGACTGCCTGTTCAACGTATCCAACGGCTACGTTATTAAAGACTACATAGAATCCACCGACAGGTTGCAAGTGGACGTATACGGTGATATTTCCGTATCGCCTATGATTCTTCGCGACCTTCCAGTAATCAAAACCATCAACACAAAAAAATATATTCTCCCGATTACATCCAACCTGACAATCAACATTCACAGCGGCACTACGACCGTTCTGCAGGACATTGAGCTCCTGCCGGGTGTTGAATTTACTGTCGACAACGGCGCCGAAGTCGTTGTTGGAGCAGGAAAGAAAGTTTACGTTTACGACAACGATGACTGGGGAATCTTCACCGGCACAGCAAGATTGTATGTTATCGGCTACTCAGTCGCCAACGGCACGACCACTATCAGAAATAATGCCTCGCTGGTCGATGCTCTCGTCGACATTAATGGCACACTCACCGTCAGCGGCGGCATATTCACGTCTCTCGGAGGTGCGAACATCACAAGCTCCAATGGCACCGGAACCGTCGTTCTCAGCGCAGCCGTTACATCTGAAGATGTGATAATCTACGAAATGGCGAACAACGCCGATAAGACCGAGGTCACCTTCAACCCCGCCCGCCTTCACAATGGCTCCGGCCGTCCTTCCAACACTGACGAATACATCGCCACCGCAGGCAACGCCGCCGGCACCTCATACTTCTACTGCCACGGCTGCGACATGTGGCTTGACGCTTCCGTTGCGCATACCCACACAATTACCTGGGTGATTGACGGCGTTGAAGAGCATCAGGAAGTCGCTTACGGCACTGTTCCGTCCCACGCTGATCCTGAAAAGGCTGCGGACTCGTCGTTTGAGTATTCTTTCATCACGTGGTTTCCGGTTCCTGTTGAAGTCACCGGAGACGCAACCTACATCGCCGAATTCGCGGCATCCGACGTCGCCCCTTCGACCGATGACACGAGCCTCAAACCGAATTCCCGAACCTTGTTCATCTACAACGACCTCTCGATCGTCTACAAGGTCAATAAAGCTAGCCTCGCCGCCTACACCGACCCGTACATGATATTCACGATCAACAACCGGGCAGCGCGCGTCAACGGCACGCTCAAGGTCGACACTGACAACGTCGAGAAGTACTTCTTCGAGTTCAAGAACGTCAACCCGCAGCAGATGGCAACCAACG
Source organism: Mageeibacillus sp. UBA1212 (assembly GCA_002309655.1). Classification (GTDB taxonomy): domain Bacteria; phylum Bacillota; class Clostridia; order UBA1212; family UBA1212; genus UBA1212. The sequence continues at coordinate 50,065 of DBXM01000010.1, read as the reverse complement.
TTTACACATACCTCTACGCGGAAAAGAACGGCAGTCTGTGCAAGAGCGCCATGTACACCTACAGCGTCCGCGCGTACGCCGAAAACCAGCTCGCGAAAGCTTCCACTCCCGCCGTTCTGCGCACGCTTCTTGTCGATCTGCTGAACTACGGCGCCGATGCACAGCTTTACACCGAACACAGGATGATCGACCTCGCCAACTCGACGCTTAGTGCCGAGCAGCTCGGTTACGCAACTGCCGAGGTTCCCGAACTGACTTCCGTCGCCGGCCAGGGCCCCGAGATTGAGTCGCCTTCCGTCGCCTGGAAGGCCGTCACCCTCATGCTTGACAATGCGGTCCAGATCAGACTCAAGGTCGAGTGCGCCGACATTTCCGGCGTCAAAGCCTCGGTAGTCACCGACTACGGCCGCACCTTCGAGATCACCTCCGACAAGCTCGTTCCTGTCGGTTCGGGCGAGCCTAACCGCTACTTCCTCTTCATCAACGAGCTTAACTTCGCCCGCCTGCGCAACAAGTACGACATCACGTTCGTGAACGACGCCGGCACTCCGGTCAGCAGAACGTTCTCCTACAGCGTGGCTTCGTACGCGGCCGGAAGGATTAACGGCACCACCGCTGAGGCGGCGCTCCTCAGGAGTTTGATGAAGTTCGGCGCTTCCGCGGAGGCGTATGTAGCCAGTTTGTCTAATTGATATCTACTTCATTTTATAAGGGGGCTCATCCCGCGCCGCATAATGAGCAGGCGGCGCGGGGCACTCATGGGTTTATTGAAACGGGGTGCCGCGGCGAGCGGCGCCCTCTTTTTGTTCCGTTTTGAAGTAACCTTACTTCTGATGCCCCTCTGCAAGGCGATTCTTCTTGCAACCGGCAATAATGTATTTTATAATATAAAAGAAGAGTCTGCCGGAAGGAGTTGATTAGTTTGCTTCCCTACATTCACATCGGGGCGTTCGCGCTGCCGACTTACTACACGTTCATGTTCCTCGGCTACGTCGCGATGGTCGTGTTCATGACGCTCAAGAAGCGTCGTGAAGTCTACGGCATCGGGCCGGTCAAGGGCTTCCTGTTCGCGACCGCCGTTCTGTTCTGCGGCCTTTTGGGATGCAAAATCCTGTTCGTGATTGAAACCTGGCCGGAAACCCTCGAGAACGGTCTTACCCTCGGCGGCTTCTCGTTTTTCGGCGCCGCCCTGCTCGTCCCCGTTTTGATGTTGCTCTTCGGCCTCGCTTTCCGCATGAAGATCAACGACACGCTCGACAACTGCGCCGTCTGCGTTCTCGCCATGCTTGGCACAATCAGAATCGGATGCTTTCTGAACGGCTGCTGCGGCGGCAGGCCCATCGCTCTTTTTGGTCGAACCGTCACCTTCCCTACCCAGATTATAGAGGCAATCTTCGACATCGGAATCCTGGTCTGGCTGGTGATGATCGAGCTTCGCAGTGAAAAAATGACTCGCGGCACCCTCTACCCTCTTTTCCTGATCTCCTACGGCACAGTCAGGTTCTTTATCGAGTTCCTCCGCGACACCGCGAAAGACTGGCTGGGAATGTCCCACGGCCAGTGGTTCTCGATTATCGCGGTGGTTGCGGGAATCGTCTGGTTGGTGCTGAGGGCGCGGGCTGTACGCCATAAAATCTCCGAGCCAAACCCAAAGCCAAAGCCCGCTAAGAAGGCGAAATAATAAATTAAAGAAGGTCTTCCGCGCCATCTGGTCGGGAGACCTTTTTATAGTGTGCGGCGCCGCATGCTGTCAATTAAAAAGCAAGCGGCGCCTCCTATTTTTAGGCAAAATTCATTCGGTATATTCAATCCTAATTCTCAAGCTTCCCCATCCAAACAGAACATCAGAGTTTCGCCGCGGGTCATTTTCACAACGATCTCGCTGACGTTTTCGCCGTAAAAGCGTTTCTCGTACACCTCGAACGGGCTGCAAGCCTTTTTGAGGTGGATCGTCTTTATGCCGGTAGTGGCGGCATGGATCGTCAGAAAGCGTTCGTTGGCGAAAACAAAGTCGCCGTCGTCCTCATAGACGTGGCAGCCGGCGAGACGGCCGNNCGACGGCGCGGTAGAAGTCCGCCGTGAGCCATTTCGCCGCGGTGAAGACGGTGGTGTGACCGTTTTCACGCCCGATGCTGACGGCCGGCAGCTTTTCCTTGCTGAGAGTCGCCGCGGTCTCGAATGCCGGGTCGTCGCACACGAACAGCGGGTAGACCACGGAAGTCTGGGTGCCGAGGTACATGGCGCAGCCGTCCTGGACTTGTTTCGTTATCTGGCCGTAAACGGTGCCCGGGTCGCAGTCGGTCGCGAGCGGGCCGTCAGGGGCAATCTTAAATTTCGCGTATGACGGGCTGTCGATACGGCGCACCTTCATGCCGGTCAGGTCCTCAACGTACTTTTCCGAAAGCTGCGGCGTGCCGTCAGGGTCGATAAAGCCCTGCGCGTAGATAAAAAGAGCCGTTTTGCCGTCGCGGCGCACCTTTGTCTTTATGTCGCGCCGCTCCTTTTCCGTGAGGCTGAAGCAGTTCACAAACACATAGAGCTTGTACTCGGGAAGGTCGTCCCGGGCGATGTCGTTGTGGTAGTAAAAGTCGGCGGGAATGCCGGCGCGCGGTATCTCGAGGCAGCGGTTCAGCTCGATCATCTGGAACAGAGTCGGCGCCGAAACGACGTGAACGGACTCCTCGTCGTAGAAGAAAGCGACTTCGTTGTGCTTCGTGCGGTCGCCGTCGTAGAAGGCGCGCGCGATTTCCTGCTGGCGCTTGATAAGTTCAAAAATCCGCGGGTGCTTGAAGCGGCCGCGCTCGTACTGGTCGAACCACCAGGCGTGGATGTCCTGGCAGATGTCGCGTCCAAAATCGCGCTTCATGGTGGCGAGACTGTCCTCGATGTCGTACTGTTCCATGTAGTCGCGCGCCCCTGCCCTGTCGCCCTCGCAAACGGTCCTTGTGTCGTCCTCGGAGAAAAACATGCGGCCGCGCAGGCGGAAAGAATCCTGCATCACGCGCTGCGACGCGTAGCCGCCAGGCTGACGTTCTATGTACACGTTCGGGCACGCGGTCATGTCCACAAAGCCGCTGTCGAGCATTTTAAGCGCGCCGGCGCACATGCACATGTTGTAGTAGTCCAGGCAGCCGAAATAGCCGTAAAAGGCCCCTACGAGCGTCTCAGGGTATTCCCGCTTTATTTCGCGCGCGAAATATATAATCGAGTCCGCCGCTCCGAGGTGAAACGCCCTGTAAAAGTCCGCGGTGCACCTGTACTTATCGGTGTTCAAAAACGACCCGACGTTGTTGTCTGTCATGCGGTCCTGCCATCCGCCATCGATCGGGAACCTCGAAACGATCGCGTCAACGTTCACGAACCCGCGCTCGAAAATGTCCGGAATGTGCGGGTTGTCGAAGTCCGCATCCGGGTCGTTCCACGCCTTCCTCAGGTTCTCGACGTTCCCGTAGCGCTCGCGCAAGTACCCGGAAAACGCCTGCCTGAACGCGGGGCTGAAGTCTCCGTAAAGATCACACGGCGAAGGTCCCGGACACTCGTATCCCATATAGCCGCCCTTGTAAATGGTCAGCTGGTTGCTCGGGTACCACTCGGAGGTGTTGCCGCCTGCGAGGAATACGCCGATGAAATGATCCCTGTATGGCGTTTTGTCCAGATCGTGCAAAAAACCGAGCACGTGCCTCGTTGCCTCTTCGCGCCATGCCTGCGAGTAGAGCGCGTACATGGCCGGGTAGTAGCCGTTCGCGTAGCTCTCCGTTACCACGCGACACGGAACGGTCCTGCCGTCCTGGTAGCGCATCATCTCGTCCGGGTGGTTTTTGAGCCACTCAACCGACGGGTGCACGCCAAGCCTCAAAAAGATTTTCGCGTCCGGCACCGCCTCCAAAAGCGTCTTCGTGTCGTCCAGCAGCTGCTGAAACGCCCCCTCGTAAAGCCATTCCGGGTCGCAAATCAAAAAGAAAACCTCTATCCCGGCCTCTCCGAGCGCTTTTAGATACTCCTTGTCACGCGTGTGCGCGTAAGCCGTGAACGCCATCGGCGGAATTATCCTGCCGTCCACCTCGACAGCGGGGCTTCCGTTGTGGCTGACAATCCGTGATCTTATCATAAAAACACCTGCTTTCAGGCAAAAATCATACAATACACGGGCGCTTTCCGGGCCGGGCCGGTGTCCCGGCGCGGGATGCGTAACCCATCCCGCAAAAAGCCCGCTTTTCCGGAAAGCGCCCGCTCCCTCTTTACTTTATCTCAAAAACATAGCTGCCGCTTAAGAGTTCAAACGTCACAACGCCGCCCTCTTCGTTCAAAACTTTAACGCCTTCGGCCTCGCCGAGAGCCTTGCCCTGCTCTGTGATTTTCGAAGCATCGGCGGCAGAGAGCGTGAGCGTCGCCTTCGTGTTGCCGGGAACCGTGCAGCTGTACTTGACGATTTTGTCGTTTTCGGCCTCCCACGCGCTCTCGATAGTGCCTCTTACCGAAACGTACTTGCCCTCCGCATGCGTGAGTCCGCCTCCCGCGGTCGGGTTTAGGAAAAAGTGCGCGAACGCCGGGCTGTTTTCGTCCGCTTTGATACCGATCAGCGAATTGTAGATCCACTCAGTGACCGATCCGTACGAGTAGTGGTTGAACGAGTTCATTCCCGCGTCGCCGAAGCCGTCCGCGAGGGTGTAGCTGTTCCATCGCTCCCAAATCGTCGTGGCGCCCTGCAGAATCGGATATTTCCAGGAAGGATACTCTTCCTGCTGAAGTAGTTTAAACGCCGTGTCGGTGTGCCCGAAGCGGCAGAGCGCAGGCAGAAGCAGCGGGCAGCCGATAAAGCCGGTGGTCAGCTTGTAACCGTTCCTGACGATCTTGTCGTTCAGCCGGTCCGCCATCGACTGGCGCTTTTCCTCGGGAAGCAGGTCGAATGCCAGCGCGACCGCATACGCGGTCTGGGTGTCGTACCTAAGTCTGGTGTCCGATTTCACGAACTTATTATTCCACGCCTCGCGGTATTTCTGCGCCCTGTCGGCAAATTTCTGCGCGTCTTCGGTCTTCCCGAGCAGCGTCGCCATTTTCGCCAGAAGGTCATTGTCGTACGCGCAGTAAGCGGTGTCCGTCACGGATTTGTCGGTCGACTCGCCGATTGAAAGCCAGTCGCCGTACGCGCTGACGTTTCTGATGTAGTTGCTGCTCGTCTGCACAAGGTAGTTCGAGTAGCGCTTCATGTTGTCGTAGTATTTCTCAATGTAGGAAAGGTCGCCGTACCTGACATACATAATCCACGGAATGATGATTCCCGCGTCGCCCCAGGCGTTGTTGCCGGACCCGCTGTAGTTGGCGCGCCAGGTTTCCGGCGCCACGTCCGGGTACGAACCGTCGCTGTGCTGGCAGTTGTTGAGGTCGGTAATGTACTTGTCGAAAAAGGCCTTTACGTTCATGTTGTAGGCGGCCGTTCCCGCGAAGATCTGCGCGTCTCCCGACCAGCCCATTCTCTCGTCGCGCTGCGGGCAGTCGGTAGGAGTCGACAGGAAGTTGCCTCTCTGCCCCCAGTACGTGTTGAGTACCAGCTTGTTCAGAAGTTCATCCGAAGTCGTAATGCTTCCCGTGTCCTCCATGTCCGAGTAGAGCACCAACGCGGTGACGTCCTCGAGCGGCAGCGGTTCGGAAAGTCCCGAAATTTCAAGATACCTGAACCCGTGGAACGTGAACGTCGGCGTGTAGCTCTCTGCTTCCTTGCCGCCTTTGAAAATGTACCTGTCCGTCGCCTTTGCCGAACGCAGATTGGCCACGTAAATGCTTCCCTTCGGGCCGTCGCTTCCGGAGCTTCCGTCGTTGAGCATCTCCGCGTGCCGCAGCACGATCTCCGTGCCTGCCTTCGCCTTCATATTCTTCAGTTCGACAACGCCCGCCAGGTTCTGGCCGAAGTCGTAAATGTATATGTTTTTCTTGTATTTGGTGACGGAAACCGCGCCGATCCTGTCCATTACCTTCACCGTTCCCGATACCTGCGGAACCAGTGTGCCGATGCCTATGTCGGCCGCCTTGACCGTCAGCGCATTCTGCCACGCTCCGGCGTCGAACCCAGCCGTCGCCCAGCCTTCCACTGCTGCTTCATCGCGCGCGTCGTATGTTTCTCCGTCGAAAATGTCGTTCGCCTTTATCGGGCAGACGTCCGTGAACTGCCAGTCGGAACCGGTCGTGAACGTTTTCCGCGTGCCGTCCGCATAGTCGACGACAAGCTTGCAGATGAATGCCGGCGCAGTTCCTCCGTAAGGCGAATAGGCTCCGATATACCAGCCTCTTCCGAGCACCGCACCGATTGCGTTGTCACCGCCGCTTACCATCGAATCTGTCACGTCGTAGCACTGGTACATAATCTCTTTTTGGTACTCCGACCTGCCCGGGTCGAGCGCGCTGTCGCCCGCTTTCACACCGTTGACGTAAGCTTCATAAAGGCCTGCCGCCGACGCGAAAAGTTTCGCGGACGCGACTGTTCCCTCAGTCTTGAACGTATATCTGACCATCGGCGCCGACGCACTGAGACTTGTCAGCGACACGTTCTCGTACCACGGGGAGGCGCCGTACCTGTCCGAGAAATTCACTTTTTTATAGTCTTTTTCGTCGGCGTTTTCCGCATACCAGTTGCCCGACGCTTTTTCCGCCGCCAGCCAGCTGCCGTCCGTCACAATCTTGTCCTTCGTTCCGTCGGCGTAAACGATCTGCAGCGACACGAGCAGTCCCGCATATCCAATGCTCGAGTTCTTGACCCTCGCCGCAATCACGTTCGTCCCCTTTTTCAGAACGCCTGTGACGTCCTCAGTAAGGCCGCTCTTCCACGTGTCGGTAGCCTCTTCGACGTTGAACACCTGCCGCCCGTTTATATACAGTTCGCCGCAGTCGTCGGCCGTGAACGCAATGTATGCGCTCGCGATTTCTTTACTGATCTCGATCTTTTTCCGGAAATACTCCGTCTTCGCGGGAACCGTGCTCTGCGAGTCGCCGTTCATGAGCCAGATCCAATTGGCGCCCGATATCGAAACTCCGCCGCCCGATACCGTAATCCATTCCGCGCCGTCAAACCCGGTCTGCGTAAGCGCGGTCTCAAACCACGCCACCGGCGACGTGTAGGTCTCCCCCGATTCACATGTTACGGAAACGTTCCAGTAATACCTGGTCGCCTCCTTGAGGGTATTCTCGCCGCCTCCGTATTTCACGCCTACGTTTTCAGCCGACGCAACCGTTCCCGAATCCCAGACCGCGTCGTCCTCGAGCAGCTTGCTTTCGCTCAGGGCCACTTTCAGCCTGTAGGATTTCTGGACGATTCCGCGCTTTTCGGTGTTGAACGCCCACGAAAACATCGGGGTTTCCTCCACGCACGAAGGATTTTGCTCATAGTTTACCCGGAGTCCGCAGATCTCGCTGTCAGGTTCCTCGATCGGTGCCTTTGTGGGCGACGGTCTCTGGGTATTGTCAGGGTCAGGCCCGTTCGGATTGCACCCCGCCATAAAGCTGGCTGCCATCAAAATGGCAATAATCGTTGCGACAATTCTTTTCATCAGTTCCTCCTTAGTGTACCGGTGGATTGGTTCAATTGTTATTTGCAGGCGAATTTTCCGCATGGCCGCTTTTAAATCTTCTCTATTCTGATTCCCGCCGCGCCGTATTTTTTCTCGTTTTCACGGGTATAGTATACGTACATGTCTTCGGGAGAGGCGGTATTTTTATTCTCTCCGCCGTAGCCCAGCTCCGCGTGGTCAAAATACCCGTAAAGCTTTTCGAACGACGGAAAAACACATATCTCTTTTACACGGACAAACAGCGTTCTGCCGTCCTCGATATTCGTGAACCGGATAATGTCGCCGGGCATCACGCTGCGCCTTTTTTCGTCGTAAAGCCTCATTTCGACCGTCTTTTTCCCGGAATCGATCAGCTTGAAAGGCTCCGGCGCAAGTTTCATGGAATGTATCGTGACCGTTCTAGCCACGGCTGAATCCGCTGTTTTTTCATTTAATACGTCCACGGCAAAACCTCCGAAATTCTTTTTTATATTATAGCCCTTTTGCGGGCTTCTTGCAATCACTCCCGGCCTCTCTTCGCCCCGGTTCCGTCCAAGGCGTTTTGGAATACCGGCAGCACGCAAAACACTATTTAACGGTCAGAAGCCCTTCTTCCGTTATTTCAAGTTCCGCAACGGCGGGCCGCTCGCTGAAGTTCTTCCCGTAAAAGGCGGTCGTGAACAGTCTCCCGTCTTCCGTAAAGAAAAGATTGTTGTGCCCTCCGTAGGTCATCAGAAGCCTTCTCTCGCTGTAAGGCCCGAACAGCCTGCCGGAAACCGCGTAGTAGCTGTCGTAGGTCTGGTACGCCCTGCCGTTTTCGTCGTAGTGGATTCCGTAGGTCGACGAGCACAGGTAGTAAAACCCGCCCGTTTTCACAAGGAAGCACCCCTCAAATCCGACCTTGTTCCCGCTCGAGCTCTTAAGCCGCCTGACCTCACCTTTAAATCCCGACATGTCGGCGTTCATCTCCGCGATAAGTCCGTCCGACCAGATTCCGTACACCTTCCCGCTGTCTTCCACGAAGAAGGTCGAGTCGATATAGTCGAAAACCGGCGCGTCCGACGTGCTCACGTAGGGTCCGGTCGGAAGTCCCGAAGTGCTTTTCAGAACCGCCCCCGACATTGAACCCCATCCGAGCGAGTAGCATATATAGTAGGTACCGCGAATGTAATGCAGCTCCGGCGCCCAGATCGGAGACGACCCGTCGGTAAGAATATCCTTCTGCCACGTGGCGTCCCTTTCGAACACCCACACCGCCCCGAGGTCTTCCCAGGCCGTCAGATCCGTTGATTTATATACGTGAATTTCCTTCGTATTGTGCCAGTCGACCGGGTCGTTCGTGCCAGTCATATAGTAAAAACCGTCCGGTCCTCTCATAATATATGGGTCTCTAAGATGAATATCCGCTACAGGCGCAACCTCTTCCGAAGGCATTCCGCCGAACGATGGGTAGTTGACCGACATCTTATACTTGGAGTCGGCCCTGAACGAAAAGTCGGTGTTTTTCCGCAGCGAGTACCCGATGTTGATCTTGTAGAAAACGTTCGCTTCAAACCGGACGTCATCTGTGTACGGTTCCGTATGAAGCTCGTTGTAGGTCACCGAGATCACCGCGTCGTCCGCCCCCTCTACCGTAAGGTGCTGGTTCCCGCTCTCTTCAAACATGAAATACGCGGAATAACTGACGTACCCGGCCGCCGCCGTGTTCGCGTCTTCGGGAATTCCGCAAACGCTTCCGGCAACGCCTTTGTACAGCGGCTCCTGATTGTATTCCGTTTTGTAGAGCGAAATCTCCGCGCCGGCCGAATGTTCAAGATATGCGTCAAGCAGCCCGAGTTCCTCCTCCGAATATCCCGTAATCGCTTTCATTCTTCTGTCCCTCCCGAGCAGATTCTTATTACCGCAACCCGCGAAAACCGCCGCTAAAACCAGCGCCAGTATTGCCGCCAATGCCTTTCTAACAACATTTTCCACGCGCCGCACCTCCGCTCCGTTCTGTATCTCTATTTTACTTTAAAACCGCCCGGAAATCAAAGGAATTGTTGCCCTCCGTATTAGTCTCCGCGTAGTCTCAACGTCAGCGCGAGTGTATCCGGTATGACAGGCGTTTTTTCTCGCCGTAATTATTTACAATTCCGGGCTTCTGTGCTAAACTTCCTGTGAAGTAACCAAAGCAAAGGGGCAGTTTATGAAAAAGCAGATCCGGATTACCGATTGGAAGCTCAGCGTCTGTCCGAACAGCCGCGTTGTAAGAGAAAACTACGACTTCCGTACACCCTCCGACGTCGAGAACTCAGGCCTCGAGATTATTCCCGCGTCTGTTCCCGGCAACTTTGAGCTCGATCTCATGAACGCCGGCAAACTCACCCGCGACATCTTTTTCGGCACGAACATCCTCAAGCTTCAGGACCTGGAGTGCATGCACCTCTGGTATTTCACGGAGTTCGAAACGGAGCCTGTCAGCGCAGTGGACGGACCCGACGTTTTTCTCATTTTTGAAGGCATCGACACCGTGTCGGAAATATACCTCGACGGAGTTCTTCTCGGCACTGCCGAGAACATGCTCATTCCTCACGTTTTTCCCTTAAACAAGGTGAAATCCGGCATTCACAAGCTTCTTGTTCACATCATTCCCGTATCGGTTTACGCGCGCCGTTTCGACCTGCAGACAAAAGCCTGGGCAATGAAATACACTCAGGATTCTCTTCTCGTCAGAAAGCCCGCCGCCATGTACGGGTGGGACATTATGCCGCGCGCAATTTCGGGAGGCCTATGGCGCCCCGTCAGCGTGGAATACCGGCCACGCGAAAGGATTCGCGACTTCTACCTGTCCACGCTTCACCTTAATACCGGCGGACCGACGAACTCCGCGGAGCTCCTGCTTAAGCTCTCCGTCGATACAAGTGCGGACGACCTTCGCGATCTCACCGTTACCGTTCGCGGAACCCATCAAGGACCAGACGGCAAACCGGACTCCTCTTTCGGCGGCTCCGCAACGATCTTCTCAGTCAACCAGGTGCTCTCCTTCCGTGTCGAAAACGCGGTGCTCTGGTGGCCGGCCCGGTACGGAGAACCGGCACTTTACGACGTTGAGATTACTCTTTCGCGCACAAAATACGAGAACGGAGAAAGGCTTTTCAACGTTCCGGGCGAAACCCTCGACACCGTCACTTTCAGGCACGGAATACGCACAGTCGAGCTTGAACGCACATCCCTCGCCGGCAGGAATGGGAAGTTCTTCTTCCGCGTGAACGACCGGAAGATATTTGTGCTCGGCACCAACTGGGTCCCCGCCGACACGTTCCCGTCGCGAATCGACAGCTACACCGTTCGCGGTCTTGAGCTCGCACTCGACGCGGGCTGCAATATGATCCGCTGCTGGGGCGGCGGTCCCTATCCCGGCGACGTGCTTTTCGACTACTGCGACGAACACGGCATTATGGTCTGGCAGGATTTCTCGATGGCCTGCGGCCTCTATCCGGACGACGAACGTACGATGGCGCTCATCCGCGAAGAGGGTATTTCGGTAGTTAAATCGCTTCGCAACCACGCCTCGCTCGTACTGTGGTCGGGCGACAACGAAAACGACATTTTCGCCACTTTCCGCGGCGGTTCGGTTAACGGCCGTCCGATTAACCGGCGCGACCCGAACCTCAACAAGCTGACCCGCGAAGTTCTCGCGGAGGTCACCGACAGGTACGACGGCTTCCGCCCCTACATCCCGAGTTCGCCGTATATCGACGAAGAAGTTTTCAGAACTGCCGGTCTTCCCGCAGAAGACCATCTCTGGGGCCCGCGCGACTATTTCAAGGGCGAATACTACTACAAGAATTCAGTCGCCCACTTCGCCTCCGAAATCGGCTACCACGGCTGCCCTTCACCCGCTTCACTCAAGAAGTTCGTCTCCGCAGAATCCCTCGGAAACCGCGGCGACGGCAGAATCTGCACCAATCCCGAGTGGCTCGTTCACTCCGCAAGTATGGAGACGTCTCCCAACGCGCCTTTCGCCTACCGCGTGCCTCTTATGACGCGCCAGGTCGAGCAGCTTTTCGGCACAGCCTCAACCGATCTTGAGACGTACGCTCTCGAAAGCCAGATCTCACAGGCGGAGGCCATGAAGTTCTTTATTGAGCATTTCCGCATTGGAAAGTGGTACAGGAGCGGCATCATCTGGTGGAACATCATTGACGGCTGGCCTCAGATATCGGACGCCGTCGTCGACTGGTACGGTGTCAAAAAACTCGCCTACGAGTATATTAAACGCTCCCAGCGGATGTTCTGCCTTATGTGCGACGAACCTGATTCCGACGGAAATATCGCCCTGTTCTCGGTGAACGACTACGCTTCACCGATCGAGTTCGAGTATTCTCTCAGAAACGCTCTTACAGGCGAAACAGTGCTTTCAGGGAAATCCGTATCATCGGCCGATTCCTCCGAAAAGGTCGTTTCCACCGGCGGGAATATGCCCGCGTTCTGCGTCATCGAATGGCGCGGCTCTTCTAAAAACGGCTCGATTGAAGCCAGGGAGCTTTGCGGGCGCAACCATTTCATCCGCAACCTCGAAAACGGCGTCGACCTCGATTCCTACAGAAGATTCATGGAATTCGCAGGCCTTTCCGAGAGCCTCTACGGTTTTACGAAATACTGATTTAACTCTATCGCAGCCCCTGTTTCAGACAGCCTCCTTCCCGAAAGGTAATTACAATGAACGCTTCCAAAAAACCGAGAATTAGAATAGTCTTCATCGCGCTTGCAGTTGTTCTGGCTTTTGTGACAAGCTTCGCTCCGACGCCGTCCTCAGCCCGCATAACGTCTTCAACATCGCTCTGGAGCGGCTACCGCGAGCCCCTTTCCGAAGGAGTCAAGAACACGCTTCTCAACGCGCTCTGCATGTACAACACATTCTGGACGCCCCTCAAGGATATCTCAAGGTGGGGAACAAGCGAGGTCACGTCAGGAAAATTCATGGCGGGCCACACCTACCGGGGCATTCCGTACGGCCAGCCTGTGCATAAAGGCGGCTACATCGGTACCGCCAAACCGCTCAGCGATTTCATTTCCGCCGTCGCCGATCCCGACAGTCCGCTCTACACCACCCGCGGTGAGAACACCTGGTACTACACAGAGCTTGGCGGCGACATAAAATACTCCCCGTACTTTTCCAACGACTGCAGCGGCTTCGTTTCAGCGGCTCTGCGGATCAAGCGTCACACCACCAGCGCCATTGGAGCCGATCCCGATCTTTTCCCGGTTATAGGCAAAGAAGTATCGGATATGCATCCGGGCGATCTTATCAACTCCCACGAAGGCGGCCATGTTATTATGGTTCTCGACGTGGTTTACAGCCACCGCGGCGGCAAGGTAGTCAGCGTCGTGACGATTGAGCAAACTCCCGACATTATCGTAATCAGATCGTACGGCAAAGGCGGCGCCAACGGTTCTCTGGCCGACCTTCAGAACAGGGTCACTCTCGGGAAATATTACGTCTGCCGCTACAAGGACATTGACAACGTCGCGCTGATGGAAGGCGCCGAAGATTATCTTCCGTCTGTTGTCAACTGCGTCAGCGAGCCTTCGTCCGTTCTGAAAACCGGTGACGTTGCCGAAGGAAAAGCGTACGTCAACTTCTCACAAAACAGTTTTCGTCTCGAAGGCTGGTCACTCAGCAGTGAGAAAACCACCGGTTTCGAATACGAGATCAACGGCTCAGGCGCGAAATCCCTCACGTCCGAATACTGTTCCGACATCGTCGCTCCTGTGTTTGGATTTAACTACCTGGACGAATCATCCGGCCGCAACCGCTACTCCGGAAACATTCCGGTCTCCGGTCTTGCCCCCGGTGACGTGATAGACGTTTACGCAAAGACAAGTTCCGGCCGTCGGAAAACCGCCTCGCTGACTGTTGCGGAAGATCCCGGTATCCACCATTTCAGTTCCAGAATCGAATCGATGTTCGTGACGACTGCCCAGGACAATACGAACCACGCCGAAGTCACCGTTTTTAATTCGCTGGCCGTAAACGGCTGGTGCGCCGCCGACAATCTTATCCGTTTTGAGATCCAAGTCGACGACGGACTCTGGTATCCAGTCGGTCCGTATTTCCGCAGCGACGTGTGGGATGTCGTCGGATGGGATTACCCGACCTGCCGCGACTGCAACGCCTTTAACTGCGCCATCGATCTTGAGGCGCTCGGCGGGCTTAAGCACACTGTCACGCTCCGCGGCGTCACAAGCGACGGCGGCGTTTTCGACGTGCTTGTCTGTGAATGCTCCCGCATCGAACATCTCCCGCTCATCATCGGTATCGCCGCGGCCGTTCTCGCCGTCATCATCCTTCTCTCGATTCTGATTCCCGTTCTTGTGGTACGCAGGCGAAAGAAAAAGCGTTTGGAACAGTCCTGTGAACCCGGTACTCCCGGCGATGAATCTCCCGAAGCGACGGTTGAGGAACCCTCCGGTGCTCCTGACACAGACCCGCCGGAATCAGGCGGCGAAGCAGGCTAAGCGCATAAAAGGCAAGAATAAGGGCCCGCGGCTCTTCGGAAAATCTGAAGCCGCGGGCCCTGCCCTATACTTTTTTGGCTAGATCTCTAATCCCGATCGATTATTGTGACTAAGCCGCTTTTCACATCGTAAACCGCACCGCATACGTTTACGTCTCCCGTTTCCGGATTCTTTGAGAGGATTTCCGAGAGAACTCTAACGCCGTATCTGACATTTTGCCTAACCGCGCCGTCGTAATCTTTTTCGTCTCCTATCGCTTTTTTGATTTCGTCCGTAATGGACCTTACAAACCCTTCACCGTCGCCTTCAAGCGCCGCTCCGACGGCGCCACATTGCGTGTGACCTAATACCACCACGTGTTTGACGTGAAGATGTCCCGCCGCGTATTCAGCGGACCCCGCTTCGTGCTCTCCGATGACGTTCCCCGCCACCCGTATCACGAACAGATCCCCCAAATCCGCCGAAAAGATCTTTTCCGGTATCACTCTCGAATCGGAGCAAGTCACGACGATTGCATACGGATGCTGACCCTCTTCGGCGTTCCTGACGCGTCTCTTGATCTCCGCGTTGCCGGCTCTGCTAAGGTATCGCCTGTTCCCGTCCAGCAGCTTTCCGACGGCGTCTATACTATCTCTCAACTTAATCACCCCTTTCGGCAACATTCATCGAATTCACCGCGTACACTTCAAGTTTTACGTCGTGTGCGGGCATATTAAAGCAGATTTTGTAGCCCAGTCCGCGATTATACATTGCGTTGAGGCATTCTCCGTCCAGTTTGAACATATAATCCGTGTCCGTTCCGATGCACTCCTTTTTAAAGTACATGACCACTCTGCGACCCGCCCTGTACCGCGTGCGTGCCCCCAGGAAGCTGTCCGTTCCGGTATTGTATTCAACTCTGTACTTTTTTAAAAGGCTCATACCGTTCACCCCTCAAGACTATACGCGCTCTTTCCTCTTGATTCTGACCTTGTCAAATCTGTCGATTACTTCCAGCATGTCGGACGGAAGCCGCATCCTGCACTCGGAAACCATCTCCTCCGGCACTCCGTAAAACGCTTCCGCAATGCTGCCCGCAATGCAGGTAAGCGTGTCGCAGTCGCCTCCGAGCGAAACGGCGGTTCTGATTACGTCCTCAAAATCCTCACCCTCCAGGAAAGCGGTTATTGCCTCCGGAACAGTCTCCATGCACGTCTCAACGTGGCGATATCCGGGCCTTATTTCGTCGCACGTTCGCGTAAGGTCGTAGCCGAATTCGCGAATGACATACTCCCTGATTTTCGCCTTGCTTTTGCCCGTTCTGGCGAGAAAGATCGCGCTTGCGGTCGCCTCCGCTTCTTTTATGCCCTCCGGGTGGTTGTGGGTCACTTTCGCGCTGTCACGCGCCGCTTTTCTCGTCTCTTCGATCGTCTCAAACAGCCATCCTGCAGACGAAACGCGCATCGCCGAACCGTTCCCGAGGCTTCTGTAAGGTTCGGACGACGGACCGAAAAGCCAGCCTAAAAATCTGCCGCCGTAGCCCGCGCCGGGGTATCTGTGCCCCCATTTTTTCATAGAAGCAATCAGCGCCTCTTCGCGACCGGCTTTTCCTTCCATTTCGTCCAGGAATGCCTCCGCGACCGCGATTGTCATCACCGAGTCGTCCGTAAATCCGACCGCGTCGTTGAACATTAAAAAGTCCTTCGTTTTCTTCCCCCTGTCAAATTCATAGGGGGCACCGATCATATCACCTAAAATAGCGCCGTACATAAGTTTTTCCTCCGTTTCAGAATTTCGTCCGGAATCCGGTTTTTCGCCCCTTGCCGCGGTCTTTCCCGTCCGACAGTGCAATTGTACACCATTTCGAGCAGT
>DBXM01000010.1:0-34032 GCA_002309655.1 Mageeibacillus sp. UBA1212 | reverse complement strand
GTCAAGCGACAAATTCACGATTTTCGATTTTTCGTGAATTCGCAGGGAACCCCGCAAATCAACCCCGCCGTGCCGCAGCCTCTTCCGCCCGACGCTGCAATTGTACACCATTTCGAACCGTTCGTGGTCGTTTGCCAAGCGACAAATTCGCGATTTTCGATTTTTCGTGAATTCGCAGGGAAACCCGCAACACGGCTGGAAACCCGCAAAAGCTTTCAGCAACCGATCGCCGGCTGCCCGTACTTAAAAAGAACCATGTTGATCTTATTAATATCGTAGTCGCCGTGCATTATAAAATAAGAGACGATCAGATCGAACTTGCTGCTCGGGGAGAGCGCGATTCCCGCCCTTGCGAGGAGGTCCGCGGTTGCGGGAAGGTCGAGTTCGAGAGCAATGGCGGACGCCAGGGCTGTCATTTTGGTCGGCTTGTAATCTTCTTTCACGCGCATGCGCGAAAAAACCTTCCTGTCGATGTTGGCTTTTTTGTAAAACTCCACGTCGCCTATTTTCTTCTCGTCCATCAGTTTAAAAAGACGCGCGCGAAAACTGTCTTCTTTGTCCACGAGGATTTCGTCAAGAGTCTTCCCGCTTAATGAATAAAGCGTGCCCGCGACAGGCGGATCGCTCTCAGAAGCAATAAAATCGTCGCGTTCCCGCCGTCCTGCCAGAACCGCCCGGTAGTTCAGATTTCGCGCGTATTCTTTTGAGATAATCTCGTCCGCGGCGTTTTCGTCAATAAAGCGCTCGACGCCCGCTGTCAGCCGCTCGGAGATCTCAAGCGCCTTTCTGCTTAGAACGACCAGGGTCACCTTCATTTCGGAGGCGCGCAAAAACCGCCCGATCGCGTCGACGGCCGCTTCGACAGCCGTTCCCTTAGGGAAGCCGCAGTTGCCGCCCGAAATCAGCGGAAACGCCACGCTTTCGCAGCCCAGTTCCTCCGCGAGCCGCAGCGAGTTCCCGTAGCACGCTTCAAGAACACCGCGCTCGCCGTGTTTTCCGTCGATCCAGACAGGTCCGACCGTGTGAATTATATATTTCGCGTTAAGTCCGAACGCCGCCGTCGCAGCCGCTCCGCCCTGTTCAATTCTGCCTATCTTCCGCCTTGCTTCAAGCAGAAGTTCCTTTCCCGCGGCTTCATATATTGCGCCTTCGCATCCGCTTCCCGCGACAGGTTCGGAGTTTGCGGAGTTTACGATTGCGTCGGCTTTGACTTTTGAAATATCGTTTCGAATGATTTTGAATGGCATGTTTTTCTCCTCCGGTTCTGTTTGAAATATACCACAGCAGGCGGTGTTCGTCAACGGGTCGCGCACGCACGGCGGGAATGTTTCAGCTTATTTTCAGCTTTCGCGCCCGGTTCACTTCTCCTGCGTTTTCGCCCGCGCTCCCGCGTTTCCGCCGTTTTTAGCCGCTTCACAGCTTTACACTCTCGAAAAAAACAGTTGACACGGCCGCCGCGCGCGTAGTATAATATCATCCGCAATTGAGGGCCACTAGCTCAGTTGGTTAGAGCAACCGGCTCATAACCGGTCGGTCCGGGGTTCGAGTCCCTGATGGCCCACCACGCCTAAAACGCAACCCCGCCGGAGGTTGCGTTTTTTCGTTAAAAGACCCGGGCTAAGTGTTAGGGCTTAAAAAGAACTGTGGAGGAGGTGTTTTCTTGGCAACCGTTTTTGATGTAAAAAATCTGTCGTGCGAGTTCGGGGCCGTGAAGGTGCTCGAAGACGTGTCGTTTACTGTTTATACGGGCGACCGGGTGGGGATCATCGGCGACAACGGGTGCGGCAAGACGACGCTTCTTAATATACTGACCGGGCGGACGGACGAGCTCAGTTTTGCGGGGTACGTTTCGGTTGCGTCGCGCGGCTCGGTCGGGTTCCTCTCGCAGCGCACCGGCGAAGACATGCGCGAAATAACCGTTTACGACGATTTTATGTCCGTTTTCGCGGAACTTCCCGTTTTAGAGGCAGAAACAGAAAAGGCGGAGGCGGAGCTTGCAAAAGGCGGCGACTCGCACGCGCTTTCCGATAAAATTGCGGGGCTTTACGAAAAATATACCGAAAAAGGCGGGCTTACGTACCGTTCGCGCGTGGCGGGAATGCTGACCGGGCTCGGGTTCGACGAGACTGCGCGGAAGCTTCCTATTAAGAGTTTGAGCGGAGGACAGAAGATCAGGCTGGCGCTTGGCGAGCTGCTTTTGAAGTCGCCGGACGTGCTGCTTCTCGACGAGCCGACGAACCACCTTGACGAAGAGTCGATCGTTTTTCTTGAAGACAATCTGCGCGCGTATAAAGGAACGATTCTCGCGGTCTCGCACGACCGTCATTTTCTCGACACTGTCACCGAAAAGACGCTGCTTATCGACCACGGAATCGGCACGCTCTACAACGCGCCCTACAGTAAATATCTCGCGCTTCGCGAACAGGACGAAGAATATAAAAGGCGCCTGTACGCGCGCCGCAAAAAAGAGATCGCGCACATAGAAGAAGTAATCGCGCAGCAGAAGCAGTGGAACCAGGAACACAATTACGTCACGATTGAAAACTGGAAGAAAAAGCTTGCGCGCATTGAGCTTGGCGAGAATCCGGACGCGGTTCCCGACGACGCGGTCGCCATAAAGTTTGAAACGGGCGAGCGCGGCGGGAATGAAGTTCTTACTGTCAAAGACTTGGGCTTCGGGTTCCCGGGGAACGAGCTTTTCCGCGGGCTTTCGTTCGAGATGCGGCGCGGGGACAGGCTCGTCGTTCGCGGCAGGAACGGCGGCGGGAAGTCCACCCTTTTAAAGATAATAACCGGCGTTCTGTCTCCCACGCAAGGGTCCGTCAGGGTCGGCGCCAATATAAATATCTCGTACTACTCGCAGGATTTCGCCGAGATCGACCCGGAGAGCACGCCTTTTGAGGAAGTTTTCATGACCGCCAACTACGACTACTACCACGGCGGCGGGCTGCCCAAGTTCCGCAACATCGCCTCGGTCAGGAACGCGCTGGCGGCGTTCGGGTTCACAGGTGACTCCGTTTTCAGGCCCAACAACCTCCTCTCCGGCGGCGAGAAGGCGCGTCTCGCGATGCTGAAACTCACCTACAACAAGGGAAATTTCCTGGTTTTTGACGAGCCGACGAACCACCTCGATATAAGGACCTGCGAAGTGCTCGAAGAGGCGATCAGATCATTCCCGGGAACGGTTCTGTGCGTGTCGCACGACCGCTACTTTGTGGAAAAGATAGGCGCGAAAGTACTGACTTTGGACGACTACGCGGTCTCGGCCGGCAACCCGCCCTCCTCCGAAAGCACCTCCCCCCTCGAGAACGCCCCGCTCTCCGCTTCAAAAGAAGCTTTTCTTAAAGCCAAGGAAGACCGGGCCAACGCAAAAAAGCTCGAGAAACGGATTTCAGCCCTCGAAGCGCGGATCGCCGAACTCGAGAACACTCTACGCGCGTGCGACGAAATTCTCTCCGACCCTGAAAAGTCTGCGGATTTCGAACTTGTGGAAAAGGCGTATTCCGAACGGCAGACCGCGGCGGCGCTTCTTGACGAAGCCGAAACCGAGTACCTCGGTCTGATCGAATAGTTTCCGTTTTTCGCTCTGCTTTTTATAATTATATTTCTGACAAGAAAAAACAGTCCCGTGCCGGTTTAGAATTAATCCGGTCAGCGGAACTGTTTTTCGCATTCTGTCTTTTTATTCCCGCGGTCTTACTCTGCTTTCTTCCCGCGCACAATATATTCCACCCGCGGTTCTTCCGCGCAGTCGACAGTGACGTCTACCGTTCTTCCGTCGCCGAGGGAGACGTTCCTGATGCTGATCGTGTGGCCGTAAAGTTCTTCGGGAATGTTCGGGGTCACAGTCAGCGTGTCCGTCCACGCGTCGTAGTTGATACCGAAAATTTCCTCTATGATCAGTTCTATGTACTCCGACGCGGTCCAGCCGTAGCGGCGCACGCCCTGCCCGCTTCCGTCCGAAGGGTTGACGAATTCGGCGTAGTTGCCGTTGAACGTCATTACGGTCTGGTGTGCTATGTGGGCGGCCTCGCGGCGGAGTCCCGACTCGTGAAGGCCCTTCGCGATAATTTCGTTGCGGAGCGTCCAGATGTTGCCGCTCCAGCTTGTCCAGCCCTTGTAGTCGCCCGTGGTCTCGCAGAACTCGGGGCTGTCAAAAGGCGCCGTTGTGATACCGTACCTGTTGTTATAGCCGTACTTTGAATTGTCTTTCAGAACCGATAGTAGCGCGGGAATGCGGTCTTTTGGAACTATTCCGCGCCTGAACGTGTCAAAAGCGGAGTTGTAGGGCCTTTCCGTCATGAGGCGGTTCTCTTTAACGTTGCGCGTGTAATAAAAGCCGGTTTCTTCGTCGTAAAGATGCCTGTTGATGATGTCGCGGAGCTCGCAGAAAATGCGGAAATACTTCTGTTCGTCGTCTTTCAGCCCTAAGTATGCGGCGAATTCGCGCAATATGTCGGCGCCGGCGCACACCTGGACGTTGAGGTCCACTTCCGCGAAGGTCAGCTGTTCCTCGTGGTCGGCGGGGTCCGTCTCCTCCATAATGCCGCAGACAAGCCCGGTCGCGCGGTCGCGTTTGCAGGGCGAGAGCCACCAGTCAAGATACGCGGCAAGCATTCCGTAGATCTTCTCTATATATTCGCGGTCTCCGGTTCTTCCCGCCACGCGGCGCGCCACGTCGAAAATGACGGGAATCGCGCTCAGCTGTTCGTCCAGATTTCCCACGCGGTCGTTGCCCCAGAGAGGAATGCGGCCGTTCGGTTTCTGAACGTACGTGAAGTTTTTAAGCGCGTCTTCACAGAATTTCTGATCAAGCCAGCAGTAGCCGTTCAGGGTCAGGGAACTGTCCCGTTCCCACCAGCAGTGGCCGTACTGGCCGCCCGGTCCCATATACGGGAACATGAATCCGTGGCTCGGAGTATTAATGCACTCGCGAAGCACGTTAAAAGCGTCCTCAAACTGTTCGCCGGTGATTCCCGGGAATGTAAGCTCTATCATATTAAAAATCTCCTTGCGCGTTTGTTCTGATTTGCAGCTCTGTTTTCGCGGCAATCCGTTGTAACGGTATATTATCATATACGCGCCTGCGAATCAATTCCCGCACCACGCTTTTTAAAGCGCGGCCTATTTCATCACGCGCATGGAATTCAGTATCGCCAGAACCAGCACTCCCACGTCCGCGAAAACGGCAGGCCACATTGCGCTCAGTCCGAACGCCGCAAGGACAAGAACGGCCATCTTTACGCCTATGGCAAGAATAACGTTCTGGCGCGCGATTCTGACGGTTTTCCGGGAAATGCCCACCGCCTCGGCAAGCTTTCTCAGGTCGTCGTTCATGATCACGCAGTCCGCCGCCTCGACCGCCGCATCCTGCCCCATGCTGCCCATCGCCACGCCGACGTCCGCCAGCGCCAAAACCGGAGCGTCGTTGATGCCGTCGCCGACGTAAACCGTCGTTTTTCCGGTGCCGGAGATGATATTTTCCAGCTCGGTGACCTTATCCCCGGGAAGAAGCCTCGACTTATAATCGTCCAGCCCGCACTCCTCCGCAACGGACGCGCACTCGCTCTCGGCGTCTCCCGACAGCATCACGACGCGCTCGACGCCGAGCTTCTTGAAATTCAGAACCGCCTCGCGCGAGCCCGGCTTCACGGTGTCGCCGAGCGTGAGCAGACCGAGATATTTTCCGTTCTCGAAAACGTACACCGCGGTCCCGGCGACATTTTCCGGAAATAACGCATTTTCCGGAAAAACGTTATTTTCCGCCGTTTTTTCATTTCCCGGAAATGCTTCCGGCTCTGTAACTCCGCCGTTTTTCGCGATTTCCCGCGCAAATCCGATATTTCCCGCCGCGAGAACGTCTTCTCCCGACACCGCGGTAACACCCTTTCCCGGGTACTCTCTGAATTCTATTTTATCCCCGGAAGCGGCGGAAATGCCTCTTTTTCCGCAAAAATCCGCGATTGCCGCCGCAAGCGGATGGTTCGAAGCGCTCTCCGCCGTGCATGCCGCCTTAAGCAGCCGCTCCTCTGAAACGCCCTCCGCGCAGGTCACCGATTTGACCTCGAAGGTTCCCGAAGTGATCGTTCCCGTCTTGTCCATGACAATGTTTTTCGCGTCTGCCAGCCGTTCCAGATACTCCGCGCCCTTGACGAGAACCCCGCTCTTCGACGCCTTTCCGACTCCCGCGAAAAACGCCATCGGAATCGAAATTACGAGCGCACACGGACAGGAAACAACAAGAAAAACGATCGCGCTGCGTATCCACCGCACAGGATCTCCCGTAATCAGCGAAGGAATCAGCGCAATGAGCACCGCGGCGATAACCACGCATGGAGTGTAAATTCTCGCGAATTTTGTAATAAAACGCTCGGTTTTCGACTTTTTCATCGCCGCCTCTTCCACGAGCGCGATGACTTTTTCCTGACTCGACTCCGCAAGCGGCTTAGTAGTCTTTATAACCAGCCTGCCGTCGGTGGAAATCGTTCCTCCGAAGACCGTATCGCCCGGAGAGACGCTCACCGGATTCGACTCGCCGGTAAGACTCGACGTGTCAACGCCCGCAAAGCCCTCGGTCACAACGCCGTCGATCGGGATCTTTTCGCCCGGCCGCACTTCTATAATAGAGCCTACGGCGACTTCTTCGGGATCAAGGTCCGTTATTTCCCCGTTTTCGAGAACGTGCGCCACGTCGGTTCTGAGCGCCGCGATGGCTGAAATTCGCTTCCTGCTGCGGCCGACCGCGATGTTCTGGAACAGCTCGCCGATTCCGTACAAAACGATAATCGCGACGCCCTCGACGTACTCGCCGATGAAAAACGCGGCAACCGAGGCCACGGTCATCAGGAACTGTTCGTCCAGAAAATCACCGGAAAATATGCCCCGGAACGCGTTCTTTATAATATCGAACCCGGTTATAAGGTAAATACCGGCAAAAACCGCAATTCTCGCCGCGAAAATAACGGGGTTGGTGTAGTCCAGAGGAACCATCGCAAAAAACACCGCCGCCGCGATCAGCAGCACCGCGGAAACGATCAGTTTTATAAGTTCCTTCTTTTGTTTCTTTGTCAGTTTCAGTTTGTTCTCAGTGTCCATAAAACACCTCCAACAGTTTGATATTTCCCGGAAATGCCGGGAAATATTTTAGGCGGGAATACTTTCCGCTTCCCGCCCTGTTGTTATTATTAGATGCTGACCGTGCAGTCGGGCTCTACCCTCTTGCAGATCTTGACGATTTCCTTGTAGATTGCGTCGAAATCCGCGCCGTCGTCGTACTCGACAATCATTTTTTCAGCCATGAAGCTGACTTTGCAGCTGTTCACGCCCTCGATTGCGGACGCCGCCTTTTCGATTTTGGATGCGCAGTGCGCGCAGCAGAGATCTTCGATTTTGATGTACTTTTTCATAGCTTTACCTCTTTTCTTTCTTTGATTGCTTCATTTTCCGGTTGTTTTACCGCATTTTCCTTTATTTTCCGGCTTTTCAGATTCCCGGGAAATGGTCTTCGTTGAGATGTTCGACCGCCTGGTCTATAACCGTTTTCACGTGGTCGTCCGCCAGAAAATAGATGACGGATTTTCCGTTGCGCTTCGAAGAGACGAGTCTCGCCTGCTTCAGGGTCTTGAGCTGGTGGGAGACCGCCGAAACCGTCATGTTGAGAGTGCCCGCGATGTCGCACACGCAGAGCTCGCTCTCGAAAAGCGCGTAAAGAATCTTGATTCGGGTGCTGTCGCCGAAAACGCGGAAAAAGTCCGCCAGCGAAAACAGGCTCTCCTCCGACGGCATGAGGTCGCGAACCTTCTGTTCGAGGTCGGCGTTTTTGATCTCGCTGTCGCAAATTTCAAGTCCGTTCATTAAAACCATATTGTTCTCCCCTCTTTTGCGCCGGAAACAGTTCTTTTAATTTGGCTGTCCGGCGATGTTTTCGTGTCTCGTTTATTGAACATTTGAGCAGTTGTTCAAGTGTTCAAGGGTATTTTACTACGCTTCAAACATCCTGTCAACACCTTTTTTCGGATTTTCCGGATTTTTTCGAGTAAATCGCAGATTATTTCCGGTCATTTCCGGGAAATAAATGACATGAAGCCGTTGGAAAATACCGGCCGGTATTTCCGGAAAAAGCCACCGCATATTTCCCGCTGCTACCGCATTTTTCCAAAACTCACCGCATTTTTTCCAAGCTGCCGCATATTTCCCCCACCGGCCGCATATTTCCAAAATCAACCGCATATTTCCCGCGCTTTTTTCTTGAGATTATAAAACTCCTTAAAATCGCTCCGTTTATTGAATTGGCTGCGTTTTTCGTGTAAAATATACAGGGAAAAAGAGAACGCTCCGCATGGCCGGCATTCACGATCCGGCGGCGGCGAAAGGGATTCCGATGAAATACTTCCACGTGTCGGCTGCGATGCCGGAAAAAGAATACGGCGACCTCTTCGGATTCGGTAAAAATTCGCCGGGTCAGCAGGCGCAGCGGTACAATAAACTTCTCGCGAAAGGTCTTGCGGACCTCGGGAACGAGACGTGCGTCCTGTCGGTGCCCCCTATCCCGCGAAGCGTCCGTTTTTTCAAAAAAACAAGTCTTCCCGGCTCAACCGAAAACGGTCTCGAGTACCGCTTTTTCGAGGTTCTGAACGTTCCTGTAATCAAGAATGTTTTTGCCTATTTTCAGGGGAAAAAGGCAATCAAAAAGCTTGTAAAAGAATACGGGGCGGAGAATATCCGCGTGTCGTGCGACCTGCTGTCGCTTTCTGCGTCTCTGGGCGTTCTGAAGGCGGCGCGAAAGGCAGGTGTGAAAATCGCCGGAGTTGTGACGGATCTGCCGTCGTTTCTGGCCGGGGCGCCCTCTTCCCGACTTTACGGAAAAATGTTTGCGAAGGCGGCCAGCCTGTGCGGCGGAATAGTCGCTGTCACAAAGCAGGCGGCCGCAAAGCTTCTACCGGAAACGGACGCAGGCGGAAAACCGTTCACCGTTATAGAGGGCATTGCGAGTCCGGAAAATATATCCGCGGACGCAGAAGCGCCGGAAAATATCGATTTTTCCGGAAAAACGGTTCTTTACGCGGGCGGGCTCGAGCACGAATACGGTATTATGACGCTCGTTTTCGCGTTCAAAGAGGCGGCGGTTCCCGATTCGCGCCTTATTATTTGCGGCGCGGGAACGCTGGCGGACGAGATCGAAAGGATTGCGGCGGAAGACGGTTCGGTGGTTTACGCGGGCGTCGTTCCCAATTCAAAGGTGCGGGCGGCAGAGAAAAAAGTGACGCTTCTCGTCAATCCCAGGCCGGCCGGGGAGTTCACCGCCTACTCCTTCCCCTCAAAAAACATTGAGTATATGTCGTCGGGAACGCCCGTTCTTGCCTATATGCTGCCCGGAATTCCCGAAGAATACAGAGAATTCATGATAATTCCCGCCGCGGAGGATGAAAAATCGCTGGCGGAGGCGCTAAGGGAGGCCCTGAATCTTCCCTGCGACATTCTCCGGAAAAAAGGCGAAGCGGCGGCGGAATTTGTAATGGCGGAAAAAAGTCCCGCAAAGCAGGCGGCGAAGCTGATCGCGCTTTTCGACGGAATGTGAGGTGACGTGACGTGAAGAAAATTCTTTTCATCCACCACTGCGGCGACCTCGGCGGCGCCGGAATAAGCCTCTTGAGAACAATGAAAATGGCGGCGGAAGCGTTCGATGTAAAGGCCTGCGTTCCCGCCGGCACACCCGTTGAGAACCTGCTCCGGGAAAACGGGCTCGAGGTCATTCCCTACACCGTCCCGGTAGGCAGCGTCGAATACTACAGCGGCGGACCGCGCCTTTTCGGCAGAACGTACCTCAAACAGGCGCTGAACCGGCCCGCTTTTGCCTCTTATATTAAAAAAATTCTGAAAAGCGAGCAGCCGGATGCCTGCGTTTTCAACTCGCTGACTCTCTCGTTCCTTGTTCCCAAGGCGGTAAAGCTGGGCGTGAAGACCGGCATTTTCGTGCGCGAGACGTTCCCGCACGGCGGCTCGAAGGCGATGCTGGCGAAGTACAGGCGGCTGCTCGGCGAGGCGTGCGCGGTTTTTTATATTTCCGGATTTGACAGAGATTTCTGGAAAATAACATCCGCCGAGAACCATATTATAAGGAATTCCGTGCCGGAGGAGTTTTTCGCGGAGCCGGAAAATGGCGGAAATATTTCCGGGAAACCGTTCACGGTGCTTTACACAGGCGGTGCGAATACAATTAAAGGCGTCGAGGTGATGGGCCGCGCCGCCGGGAAGTTCCCGCCTGAGTTCAGACTGCTGGTTGCGGGAGACCCTGAAGAAAAAGTCGCTGCGTATTTTCAAGGCGTTTCGTGCAGCGTCGAGTACCTCGGGCTTGCGGAAAATATGAAGCCGCTTTATGACGCAGCGGATGTTGTTGCGGTTCCGATCGTGTCGCCCCACCAGGCAAGGCCGGTTTTTGAGGCGGGCGCGGCGGGAAAACCCGTTATTATTTCAGATTTCCCGGAAATATCCGAGTATGTCACGGACGGCGTCGGCGGGCTCAAATTTAAGCCGGGCGACAGCGACGAACTCGCGGAAAAAGTGTTGTTTTTGGCGGAAAACCGCGGAAAATGCAGGGAAATGGGCGAAAACAACCGCATTCTCGCTCTCCGAAACCACTCGCCGGAAAGCGTTTCCGAAGGCCTTGTCAGCGCGCTTTCACGCCTGACCGGCATCCGCTGCCTTCACCTGACGAACGTTCCGAGCCCCTACAGAGTCGATTTCTACAACGAACTCGCCAAATCCGAACTGACGGTCGTCAGCTTCGAGAGGAAGTCCGCAAGGGGCCGCTCGGGAAGCTGGTTCGGTCGCTCGAAGCCGCTTTTTGCCTATAAATACCTGCGCGGGATCCCGCTCGGGGAGGACAAGGCGCTCTCGGCCGGCGTCAAAAAGCTCGTTCTGCGGCCCGATTTTGACAAGATTATCGTCAGCGGCTACAGTTCCCCCGCGGAAATGCGCGCGATTTCGGTTCTGAGGTCGCACCGGAGGCCCTATATTCTGAGCGCGGACGGCGGGATCATCAAGGACAGCGGACGCGGCGTCAGGTTCGCGATCAAGAAGCATTTCATAAAAGGCGCGGAAAAGTACCTCTCCCCCTCCGAACCCGCCGACAGGTATTTCATCCACTACGGCGCCGACCCGGAGAAGATCGTCAGGTACCCGTTCACGTCGCTCTTTGAGGGCGACATCTGCGAGCGCCCCGCTTCACCCGAGGAAAAGAAGGTCCTTCGAGAGGAGTTTGGTCTTCCCATTGACGGCAGGATCGCTTTTGCGTGCGGCAGGTTCATCCCGGGCAAAGGGTACGAAGAACTGATTTCCGCCGCTTCCGGCGTTCCCGGGCTCACGGTCGTTATCGCCGGCGGAGAGCCGACTGCGGAATATCTCAAAATCATGGCCGAAAAGAACGTTCACAACGTGCGTTTTGCGGGCTTTTCGTCAAAAGAGACGCTCAAGAAGATGTACCGCGCCTGCGACTTTTTCGTTCATCCGACCAAGAGCGACGTCTGGGGGCTGGTCATAAACGAGGCGATGGCCGCCGGACTTCCGGTCATCACGACCGATATGTGCGTTGCGGGTGTCACTTTGATTAAAGACAGTTTTGATGATACCGTCCGGAAAATGCAGGAAAACGGCGGAAAATTGAGCTTTAACGAGGAAAATCAGGATAATAACGGCAGCATGACCGGCGTCATCATCAAGCCGTCGGACGTGAACACGCTTCGCGAATCGCTCGTTCTGTTCCGCGACCTTCCCGGCGAAGTTCTCGCGAAAATGGGCGAAAACGCAATTAAGATCATTAAAGACTACACGTTCGAGAAGATGGCGGAAGCGCATGCCGCAATCGGAAACATTTCCCGGAAATAACCGGAACTTCGATCGTTGGAGAATATTTCCCGGAAATAACCGGAACTTCGAACGTTGGAGAATATTTCCCGGAAATAACAAAAACCCGTCCAAACCCCTTAAAAAACGGGGCAAGGACGGGATTTTTTATGCATTGCGGAAAATTACGAACCGATTGACAGGTGCGTGGAGAGCGATTTGACCATCTTGTCGAACCGTTCGAGCGCCTCGGGATTCACGCCTGTCTTCTTTTCGGCGCGGATCATCAGGTTCTTGGGGGTGTCGAGGGGCGAAATGTACTCGGCCACGGAGACGTCGTAGCCCATCGCCTCCAGGTAGTTCGCGCGCAGACCGTCGGTGAGCGCGTCGGCGATTCTTGCCTTGAGGATACCGTATTTTAGAACAGGCTCGAACCCGGGAAGGTTGTAGCCGGAGTTCATTTCCCGGTGGCAGCACGGCACGCACACGATGTGGGTGATTCCGTGATTCACGGCGAAATTGAGCGCTTTGTCGGTGGCGGTGTCGCAGGCGTGAAGCGTGAGCAGGAGGTCGAAATCCTCCTCCGGTTCGTAGTTCATGATGTCGGTCTGGACGAACTTCATGTTCCTGTAGCCGAGCTCCTCCGCCATTTTGCGAGAGCCCTCGATGACGACCGGGTTGTAGTCGAGGCCGGTGAAGTAGCAGCGGCGGCCCATGACCTCTTTAATATAATAGTTCAGCACGAACGAGAGGTAGGATTTGCCGCAGGCGCAGTCGATGATGCGGACCGGCTTCGCGCCGCCGTTTTTGGCTGCGAGGGACTCGAGAATGGGAACGATCAGCTCCACGAAGTGGTCGATCTGGTTGTATTTGCGGATGCGGTCGTTGCGGATCTTGCCGTTCTTGCCCATGATTCCGATGACCTGAAGGAGCTTCGCGGCGCTTCCGGCCTTGATCAGATACTCGCGGTTGCCGAGCACCGAACCGCCGGTGCCGAGAACCGGGCCGCCAGAGGATGCGCCGAACGCGTCGAATTCCGAGTCGAAAACGTTGTCCGAGTCGCCTGAACCTGAACCGGGAACCTGACACACGTCGCAGCTGATTCTCGCGGCGCCGCTCCTGACATTCCCGCCGGAAAAACTGTCCGCCCGCACCTCGGCGTTGGTCAGCTTCACGTCTTTTCCGTCGCAAGTCACGGAAACCCTGCGCCCGCGTTCATTGTAAACGAGCACCATCGCGTCGTATTTTTCCATCTCGTCCGCGACAAAACCGCAAAAATCCTGCACGCCGAGCGTTTTCTTCTCGCCGTTGAAAATAAAAAAGAGTTTAGGAGCGCCTTTCTCGCTTTCTTCGCCGTCCGCGAGCGTCGCCCTCAGCGGGAAGCTCTTCGCCCCCGCCTTGAACTGCACCTCAACCGACTCGAAAAAGTCCTCGCCGCCTTCAAGCCGCGACATGCACGACTCGATCATAAAGCGCGCCCTGTCAATGATCTGTTTCTTCATTTTTACCTCGTTTTAGCCAAAAATCCGCTTTACAAAACCAAGTTTATAAATTTTAAAACGCCCCGAGCTTCGCAAGCTCCTCGCGCGTCAGTTCCCTGTATTCGCCCGGTTCAAGCGAAGGGTCGAGCGCCACGCCCCCGACCGAGATCCGTTTCAGATAAGTCACTTTTTTGCCCCGCGCCAGCGCCATCCGTTTGACCTGGTGGAACTTCCCCTCGTGAACCGTCACGACCGCTTCGGACACGCCGCCCGCCTGGTCCGCCTTCAGAATTTCAAGGTGCGCCCCGAGGCACTTGTAGCCGTCGCCGAGCACCACCCCGTTCGCGAACGCCTCGCAGTCGGCTTCGTCGAGAACGCCCTCCGTCCTTATATAATACTCCTTGCTCACGTTCCGGGAAGGCGAAATGATGGAGTGAATGAAATTCCCGTCGTTCGTGAGGATCAGGAACCCCTCCGAATCCGCGTCGAGCCTTCCCGCCGGCGAGAGGTCGTAAAAGCCGAAATCATCGCCGACAAGGTCCTTCGCCTCCTTGACCCCGGGAACGCCGTCACCGCACGAAAGAACCCCCGCGGGCTTGTTCATCATCAGGTACACAAACTCCCGGTACACAATCTCTTTGCCGGCGGCCTCCACCTTGTCGGCCGCCTCGTTCACGTCAAAGCCGCAGTCCCTGACCACCGCCCCGTTGACGCGAACGGCCCCCTGCGCGATCAGCTTCCGGACGTCCTTCCTTGAGCCGGCGCCCATATTCGCAAGCAGCCTGTCCAGTCTCATCAGGCGAACCGCCTCCATCCCTTCGGGTACAGGTTTTTGACCGTGCCGCCGGAAATGCCGCCGAGTCCCAGCACGAAGCTCCTTCCCGACTCGCTCACCGCAACGCAGCACGGCGCCGAAAGCCTTTCCTCAGCCACCGCGGCGTTCCTGACGTACTCGCCGTACGCCTTCACGCGCACCTCGGGCACACGCCCTTGTTCGGTTCCGCCGTTGACAACAGTTCCGCCCTCTATAATAACCGTCTCCCCGCGCAGGTAGCGTTCCAACGCGTCGCTTCCGTTCGCGAGCTCCACGCAGTAAACGAAATCCTCCGGCCTGAGCGTCAGCGCAAGCCTGTGCGACATCTTGAACTCGCCGCCCTTAAGCTCGCCGCAGTACACGCCCGCCATTTTCACCTTCAGCCCGTCGATGTCCGGCGGCACTTCGGGAAGGTAATAAAGGTTGTCGCCCATGTAGAAGTAGCACCCCTGCGGCGGCTCGCACGTCATGTAGAACTCGAAAAACTCCGCGAGCTCCTGAGGCGGCCTGTCGAAGTGGCGGAAACTCCTGTAGCGCTCTTTTTTGACGTTCTTGCCGCGTTTTTCTTTTTTGCGACCGTCAGCGAAGTCGGAATATTTCCCGTTTTTCCGGCCGGCATATTTTCCGGAAATCTCATCCGGATATTTCCCGGAAATATCATTTATTTCCCGTTCCTGCAGGGAAATATTTCCCGCGGGGGCGGAAATGTCGTCTAAGGCGTTTTCCGGCGATTTCCCGGCATTTCCCGCCTCTGGACAAGTAATTTCACCTTTTCTCAAAAAGGCCGTAAAATGGCCCTCTCCGTGCAATCTGTGAGGCCAGAGTCTCGAAGCCTTCCCGAAATCCGCGGGATAAGCGTTCCCGTCGGCGTCCGTTTCCAGCCCTCCCGCGACGCCTCCCTTTTTCGGCGCCTCTATCAGGTGGTACTCCGGGTGCCTGCCCATAAAACCTGCCAGCGTATCCTCGTTCTCGTGGCGGTTAAACGTGCACGTGGAATACGACAGCACGCCGCCGTCCTTCAGCATCAGATGAACGCTCTCCAGAATTCCGTCCTGCATTTTCCGGCACCTGTCCGACCGGTAGCTCTCCCACTGGCGGACCGCCTCCTCGTCCTTCCTGAACATGCCCTCGCCCGAACACGGCGCGTCGACAACGACCACGTCAAAATAGTCCGCGAACTTCCCGGCGAGCTTTTCCGGAGTCTCGTTGGTCACGACCGCGTTCACGACTCCCGCCATCTGCAGGTTCTTCACCAGCGCCTTCGTCCGCTCCTCGCTGATGTCGTTCGCGACAAGAAGCCCCTTCCCCGCCATCCTCGCGGCGAGCTGCGTCGACTTCCCACCCGGCGCGGCGCAAACGTCAAGCACCCGTGCGTTTTCGGGAAGCGGCACGTTCGCGGCAGGGTACATCGCGCTGGGCTCCTGAATGTAGTAAACTCCCGCGTGGTAGAGCGCGCTACGTCCGGGCTGGCCGTCCGTGTAGTAAAACCCGTTTTCGCACCAGGGAACCCTTTCGCCGGTCTTCAAAAACGATTTCGTGAGCTCCGGCAACGAATCCGCGTCCGTTTTCAGCGTATTTGCGCGAATGCCGGAATACCATTCCTCGCTGTCGAACGACGCCGCGAACGCCGGGAACTCCTCCTCGGGAAGTATTCTCTTCATATTCTCAAGGAACTCTTCGGGTAGTTTCATTTTTGCCTCTAAATAGTGAAAAACTGTTCTTGGTTTTATTCTTCGTTTTCTTCCGGATCCGGTTCTTCCTCAGAATCGCAATCCTCCCCGGTTACCTCATCGAAAAGATTCCAACTGCACAGTTCCTTGCAAAACGGGCAGATAACGTACCCCTCCGGGTAGTTTTTCCCAAACCGTAAATTGCCAAGACTTGCGATAATATTGTTTCCGCAATGAACGCATGTTGCCAGATACTCAACGCCTTCGTTTTCGTCCAAAACACGGTTGTTGTGTCCTGTGACGTATATGTTATAGATAATACCGCCAACCAGAATCAGAAGTCCGGCAAACGCCACAATGCCCAAAAGAACGTAGAGCACAGAATACACCGTTTGCGAGGGACTTCCACCAAGAGAATCATATAATGACTTTAACCGTCTTATATACACGCGGGAAATACACCCGACGGCAATCAGGACAATCCCCCATATTATGTAGCCTTTTCTACTTCTAAAAAGCATTATAAACTCCTTAAAACCGCCGCTCTCAACCCATGTACGTCGTTCCCGCATCCTGCCTGAACGCGCGGAAAATATTCCTGCTACAGGGCTTCTTGCAGACCGGGCAGTAGACGAACCCCTCAGGATATCTGGAGTGCGGCGTGAAGTCCATGTACTTCGCGCTGATCTGATAGCCGCAGTTGAAGCAGGTCGCGATGTAGATCAGGTCTTTTGTCTCGGACAAAATCCGGTTGTTGTAGCGCGAAACTTTGACCGCGTTGACGATCCCGAAAACGAGCATCAGCGTTCCGCCTATAGCCAGCATAACCGCGGTCACGATCCAGAACACCAGCGACGACCGGTTCCCGGAATCCGAGAAAAAATCGGGCGCGCTCATCATCATTAACGGCATCAGGACCCCTCCGATCGCGCTCAGAATGACGCCCCATACTATCAGACCGACCTTTTTACGTTTCAGCATATCTTTCCTCCCCGGGCGTGAATCAAGCCGCCGCCCGTTTCCGATTGTCCAACGGGTATTGTATTTCAAACGGCGCCGCGTTGTCAAGAAAAAGCCGCCCCGGAACTCCCAAGCAGCCGCCCGGATCGCCAAAGCGACAGCCACCTAAGCCGCAGACAGCCGTTCGCACAAAACCGGCCGCGCTTAAAAACCGCCGGCCGCCCAAGCAAACAAAAAAACATCCGGCCGCCCTGAACTTTAATAAATCCGGGGCGGCCGGCCTTCTCTTAGCTTTCGCTAATATTATCCGTTTAGTTCAACCGGCAGGTATCAGGCCAGCTCGAGGATCGCCATCGGGGCAGCGTCGCCGCGGCGTGCGCCGAGCTTCGTGATCCTGGTGTAGCCGCCCTTGCGCTCCTTGTACTTGGGAGCGATCTCGTCGAAGAGCTTGTTGACGACTTTCAGGTTGTTGCCTTCGGAATCCTTAACGGGGTAAACGTAGGCGATGGCTCTTCTTCTCGCGGCAAGCCTGGAGGGCTTGTCGACTCTGCGGAGCTCCGTCTTCGTCTCGCGCTCGCGAACGGCGTAGTCGCGGCCGTTCTTGGACTTCTTGGTGATCGTCACGAACTTGCCCTTGGAGTTGACCTTCGCCTTGCTGAAGGTAACCTGCTTGGACTCGAAATTGTCAGCCTCTCTGATGGCAGACGAAATAATTTTCTCGGCGATGCTCTGAACTTCCTTGGCTCTCGTCTCGGTTGTCACGATCTTGCCGTTGGCAAGAAGAGCGGTAACAAGACCTCTCAGCATAGCCTTTCTCTGGCCGCCGGTGCGACCCAATTTTCTGTAACTCATTTTAAACTAACCTCCATTAGATCGCATTCAGTCTTCGATAGTTTCACCGTAGTTGATGCCGAGCTTCTTGAGCTTCTCCTTGATGTCGTCAATGGACTTCGCGCCAACGTTGTGAAGTTTCTTGACTTCCTCGGGAGCCATGCGGACGAGTTCGCCGACCGTGTTAACGTTCGCTCTCTTCAGCGCGTTGAGCGGCCTCTGGTTGAGCTCGAGCTCATCGATAGGCGTGTTGAGAACGTCGCTGGAAATAACGTTTTCGGCAACGGGCTTCGTCTCGTCTTCGTCCGAAGGCATCTCTCCGCCGTTTACGAAAAGCGAGAACTTGTTGATCAGAATCTGTGCCGCTTCCACGAGGGCTTCCTCGGGGGTGATGGCGCCGTTCGTCACAATGTCAATGGTGAGCTTCTCGTAATCGGTCGAGTTGCCGACGAGCGTGTTCTCGACGGTCGTGTTGACCTTTACGATGGGGGAGAAGATGGAGTCGATGAAAATAACGCCGAGGGGCATGCCCGCTTCTTTGTTCTTTTCGGCAACTCTCCAGCCTTTTCCTCTCTTAACGGTGATCAAAATATCGAGTTTCGCGTCATCGTTCGTAGTGCAAATATACTGTTCGGGATTAAGGATCTCAACGTCGGAATTGAGCTCGATGTCGGCAGCGGTAACAATGCCGGCGCCTTCCTTGCGCAGAACAATCTGAGTCGAGTCCGTGCGAAGTTTAAAGTTGACGCTCTTAAGATTGAGCACAATCTCGGTCACGTCTTCAACAACGCCGTCAATCGTGGAAAATTCGTGCATTACGCCGTCAACCTCAATCGAGGTGGCAGCGGCGCCTTCCAGCTGGGAGAGCATTATTCTTCTCAGCGAGGTGCCGACCGTAATGCCGAGGCCCTTGGCGAGAGGCTCGACCACAAACGTTGCTTGGCGTCCGTCTTCGGAAGTTTTAACACATTCCAATCTCGGCTTCTCATTATCAACCATAATAAACCTCCTGTGACCCTAAGCTTATTTGCTGTACAGCTCGACGATCAAATGCTCTTTAATCTCAAAGTCAATATCTTCACGCTTCGGAGCGCAGACGACCTTCGCGGAATACTGATCTCTGTCGCACTCAAGCCAGGAAGGAGCAAGACGTCCGCTCGTTGCGGAAAGAATGTCGTCCAGGCACTTGATGTCGCGGCTCTTGCTTGCCAGCTCAACGACGTCTCCCTCGGAAACTCTGAAAGAAGGAATGTTGACCTTCTTGCCGTTGACTGTAAAGTGACCGTGTCTTACAAGCTGTCTCGCTTCCGCTCTGGAGGCGCCGAGACCCATACGGTAAACTACGTTGTCGAGTCTGCTCTCGAGGAGGATGAGGAGGTTTTCACCGGTAACGCCCTTCTTCTTGCTGGCGAGTTCGAAATAATTTCTGAACTGCTTCTCAAGGACTCCGTAATACCTCTTGACCTTCTGTTTCTCTCTGATCTGAACACCGTACTCGGAAGTTTTCTTCTTGCCCTGAATAACGCCGTGCTGTCCGGGGGCGGTATTTCTCTTCTCATACGGGCAGTTTGTGGAATAACACTTTTCGCCCTTCAGGAAAAGCTTGCAGCCTTCTCTCCTGCAGAGGCGGCATGATGCATCTGTATATCTAGCCATTTTCTACACCTCCGTTATACACGTCTTCTCTTGGGCGGTCTGCAGCCGTTGTGCGGAACGGGAGTCTCGTCTTTGATGAGAATGACCTGAAGTCCCGCTGTAGACAGCGCTCTGATGGCGGCTTCGCGGCCCTGTCCGGGTCCTCTGACGTAAACTTCGACGTCCTTGAGGCCGTGCTCCATCGCGGCTTTAGCGGCCTGCTCGGAAGCAGACTGAGCGGCGAAAGGAGTGCTCTTCTTGGATCCGCGGAAACCGAGTCCGCCGGCGCTTGCCCAGGAAATCGCGTTTCCGGCAAGGTCCGTAATCGTTACGATAGTATTGTTGAAGCTGGAACGGATATGAGCCTGACCGTGTTCGATATTCTTACGTTCTTTACGCTTACCTCTAACTACTCTTTTAGTCTTAGCAGCCATTAGTCAAACCCTCCCCGTTATTTCTTCTTACCGGCCACAGTCTTGCTGGGACCTTTTCTCGTTCTGGCGTTCGTCTTGGTTCTCTGGCCGCGGACGGGAAGCTTGGCCTTGTGCCTTCTGCCCCTGTACGAGCCGTTCTCCATCAAACGCTTAATGTTGAGGCTGACTTCTCTTCTGACGTCGCCTTCAACAACATAATCACGGTCAATAACGTCTCTGATCGCATTGACCTCTTCATCCGTTAAATCTTTTACTCTTGTATCGGGATTAACACCGGTCTTGGCAAGGATCTCCTTCGCTTTCGTATTGCCTATGCCATAGATGTATGTAAGTCCGATTTCAACACGCTTTTCTCTCGGCAAATCAACACCTGCTATACGTGCCATTAGCTTAAACACCTCCAGTTGGTCTTAAAAACATTGTTTTTGCAACAAATAAATCGGGAATCGCATTACGGCGGGTCGCGGGTCAGCCCTGCTTCTGCTTATGCTTGGGATAAGCGTCGCAGATAACCATTACTTTGCCGTGTCTCTTTATGATTTTGCATTTGTCGCAAATCGGTTTAACCGACGGTCTAACCTTCATAATAGTCCTCCTCGTTTTTGCAGGCTTTCACTTCATACTTTTCTGCCTGCATGAAAATCTGAATTACTTACGCCATGTGATTCTGCCGCGGTCGAGATCGTATGGGGAAAGCTGAACTTTCACCTTGTCGCCCGCCAGAATCTTGATATAATTCGTCCGCAGTTTGCCGGAAATGTGAGCGGTCACGACGTGCCCGTTTTCCAGGGTTACTTTGAAAACGCAATTAGGAAGCACTTCTGTGACTGTTCCTTCAAGTTCAATAAAATCTCCTCTTGCCAAACTTCTTCCTCCTCATATCAAAGTGGTGATGATGGGTTCCCCGTCAGTGACAATGACTGTGTTCTCGTAATGAGCCGAGAGCTTGCCGTCGGCAGTTCTCACGGTCCACCCGTTCCTGTCGGTCTTCGTCCTGAAATCCCCCTCGCAGATCATGGGCTCTACAGCGATGGCAATGCCCGGAATAAACATTATTCCGCGCCTGTTCGTTCTGTAATTCGGTACCTCGGGATCTTCGTGGAGTTCTCTTCCTATTCCGTGACCGGTGAATTCACGGACGACAGAGTAACCATTTGACTCAGCGTGGTCTTGCACAGCTCCGGAGACGTCAATCACGCGCTTGCCGGGAACGGCGTTTTTGATACCTTCAAAAAAGCATTCCCGCGTCACGCGGACCAGCCGCGACGCTTCTTCGCTGCACTCGCCCACAACATAAGTACGGGCCGCGTCTCCCTGATAACCTTTATAGGAACACCCGACATCGATCGAAACGATGTCGCCGTTGTGTAAAACACGGTTTCCCGGTATCCCGTGGATGACCTCATCATTCACCGACGCACACACACTTGCGGGGAAATCAGGGGCTCCAAGAAACCCGGGCTGGCCCTTAAAGGACGGGAGCGCACCATTTTTCATTATAACACTCTCAGAAAATTTGTCAAGCTCTTTTGTCGTAACTCCGGGCTTAATTTTTTCCGGGAGCGTGTTCAGAAGCACCGCGAGGATCTCCCCGGCGGCCTTCATCAACTCTATTTCGTATTTTGACTTCGTGTAAAGCATTTTTACCTCATAACAAGGACTCTGATCGTGTTCTCGAGCGCCCTGTCTTTGTCATTGCAGCTGACCGAATCTCTGAGCACGCCTTTGGCCTTGTAGTACTCGACGAGGGGCTCGGTCTGGAGGTGGTACTCGTGAAGTCTTCTCTCAATCACGTCCCTGGCGTCATCCGGCCTCTGCACGACTTCGCTGCCGCACTGCGTGCACTTTCCGTCGGCGGGCGGCATGTAGTCGAGATGGTAGGTCGCCTTGCACTCGGGACATACGCGCCTTCTGGAAAGCCTCTTGATCACGTCCTCTTCGTCGATAACGATGTTCACGACGATGTCGAGCTTTCTGCCGTGGGCCTCCAGGAACTCGTCCAGTTTCTCGGCCTGCGGAATCGTTCTCGGGAATCCGTCAAGAATGCACCCTTCCGCGCAGTCCGGCTGCATCAGCCTGTCCTCAACGATCCTGATCGTCACGTCGTCGGGAACGAGCAGCCCCTTCGAGGTGTACGATTCGGCAAGCTTGCCAAGCTCGGTGCCGTTCTTAATGTTTGCTCTGAAAATGTCTCCGGTGGAGATGTGGGGAATTCCCAGGATCTCCGCGAGGCGGACAGCCTGAGTGCCCTTCCCCGCTCCGGGCGCACCCAAAAGCATCATGTTAAGCATTGTGTGTTTCCTCCTATGATAGCCTGTCGCTATTTTCGCTTGGAACCGCCGCGCCCGGAGCCGCATTATTATTCCGGGCGCGGCGCGGTAAAAAATCTATCGCCTCGGCAGCGGCCGTCTCATTCCGGGAGGGGTTCTCCCGTCCGTGCACGCTGCCGCCGGTTTGCAAATTCGGGTGCCGCTCAGCCTCTGTCGGGCAAGCGGCTGTTTGCGGGCGGCGGTCCTTTTCAGGGCTTTTCGCCGCCCGGAAAGCGGGCCCCTTAAAGGCCCAAAGATGGCGTCGTCCGAAAAACCGCCTCTTCACGGTCCGCCGGACGGCGCCACAGTATTCCCGGTCCGCGGGCATGAGCGAGCCATGCCCGCGGCCGTTCCCGCACAGGTCCCCTCAAAGGAGACCCCGGGTCCCGGACAATTGTTCCCTGACGAAGCCGTCAAGGGAAACAAGGCATTATCCGAGGAATCCGCCCTTGCCGCTCTTGTAGTGCCTGAGCATCAGCTGAGCTTCGAGCGTCTTGATCGTCTCGAGGGCAACGCCGACCATGATCAGGATGGACGTACCTCCGAGCCAGAGGTCGAGGGAGCTCGCGTTGATGCCGGGGATAAGATCGCAGATCTTACCGAGCACGCTGGGCAGCACCGCCAGGATGGCGAGGAAGAGCGAACCGAACCAGGTGAGGCGGTTCTGGATCTTCCCGATGTACTGAGCGGTAGCCTTTCTGTTGTTGGTCTTGATCTCTGTCAGCTGTCCGCCGTTGTTAATGATGTTGTTGGCATATTCCTTCGGGTCGAAGTAGACCATGTTGTAGAAGAAGGTGAAGCCGACGATCAGAACGGCGTAGAGCAGAATGTACCACCAGGTGTTGTTGAAGTTCGTCAGCGCGCTCGCGACTTTGCCCTTGCTGTTGATCAGCGAAGCGATCGTTACAGGGAACTGGAGCAGCGACATCGCGAAGATGATCGGGAGAACGCCGGCGGAGTTGACCTTGAGCGGAATGTAGCTCTTCTGGCCACCCATGATCTTGCGTCCGACGACTCTCTGCGAATAGACGACGCCGAGTCTTCTCTCGCCGGATTCCATCCAGACAACCGCGATGATAACCGCGAGGAATACGAGCACGACCATGATTACCAGCGGGATCCTCAGGTAGAGTGCCTTCGCGACTTCGGTTCCTTCGTAGCTGCCGGTCGCCGCGATCGAGATGATCTGGGAGATCCACACAGGCGCCCTCGCGATGATACCCGCGAAGATCAGCATCGAAATGCCGTTGCCGATTCCGACTTCGGTGATCTTGTCACCGAGCCAGGTGAGGAAGCTCGTACCCGCGACGAACGAGAGCACTATGATGAGGAACAGGAACGCTTTCGCGAAGAATCCGCTGCCGAAGTCGGTAACGAAGTAATTTCCCGAGGTGTTCATGTTGATGTAAAGCATAATCGCCTGGAAGAGCGCGAGGCCCGCGGCGGTGTACTTTGTGATCTTGGAGAGTTTCTTCCTGCCTTCGGGGCCCTCTTTCTGCCACTTCTCAAATGCGGGAATGGCAACGGTGAGCAGCTGGATGATAATCGATGCGTTGATGTAAGGGGAGATACCCATTGCAAACAACGAAACGTTCGACATCGCGCCGCCGCCGATGAGGTCCATAAAACTGAAGAGGCCTGTTCCGGCGAGACCGTTCAGCGCGCCGCTGGCAAGTCCCGGAACCGGAATGAAGCATCCAATTCTGAAGATGAGGATGAGCAGGAGCGTCATCAGTATCTTCTTTCTTATGGAAGGCTCTTTGAAGGATTTAACGATGACATTCCACAGTCCCATCAGATCACCTCGGCCTTTCCTCCCAAGTCTTCAATCTTAGCCTGCGCAGACTTGGAGAATCTGGAAGCCTTTACGGTGAGCTTCTTCTCGAGCTTTCCGCTGCCGAGGATGCTGACACCGTCGAGTGAATTCTTGATGATACCCGCTTCGATCAGGGCGACGGCGTCCACCGTTGCACCGTCCTCGAAACGGTTCAGGCTGCCGACGTTGACTTCGGCATACTTGACCGCGAAGATCTTGTTGTTGAAACCTCTCTTAGGCATTCTTCTGTAAAGAGGAGTCTGACCGCCTTCGAATCCCGGTCTGATGTTTCCGCCGGAGCGAGCCTTCTGGCCTTTGTGTCCGCGGCCGGCCGTCTTGCCGTTTCCGCTGCCGTGTCCCTGGCCTTTTCTGAAAGGCGCCTTCTTGGAGCCCTCAACAGGACTTAAATCATTAAGCTTCATGTTCTGTCCTCCTTACTTTTCTTCCACCTTGACGAGGTGATTCACAACGTTGAGCATGCCGCGGACCTGCTCGTTGTCGGGCTTTTCAACGCTCTGGCCGATCTTTCTGAGGCCGAGGGCCTTGATTGTGGCGCGCTGCTTGTCTTTGATGCCGTAGATGCTTCTTGTGAGAGTAATCTTAAACATTTCCGCAACCTCCCATCAAAGGATCTCATCCGTGCTCTTGCCGCGGACCGCCGCCACCGACTCAACGGTAACGAGGTTGCGGAGCGCTTCCATCGTAGCCATAACGACGTTGCCGGGGTTGTTGGATCTCAGAGATTTCGTTCTGATATCCTTGATGCCCGCGAGCTCGACAACGGCACGCGCCGCGCCGCCCGCGATAACGCCGGTACCTTTTCCGGCGGGCTTCAGAAGAACTTCGCCTGCGCCGTACGTGCCGATGATCTCGTGGGGAATGGTCGTTCCCACCATCGGGACGGTGATCATGTTCTTCTTCGCAGCCGCGACGGCTTTCCTGACGGCGTCCGGAACTTCGGCGGCCTTGCCCATGCCTGCGCCGACGTGACCGTTCTCGTCACCGACAACAACCAGAGCATTCCATCTCATGTTCTTACCGCCCTTGACAACCTTGGTTACTTTGCCGAGGTGTACGAGCTTCTCTGTATACTCGCTCTTATTAGCTTCATTGTTACGTTCTTTACGTTCCATTTCAGTTTCTCCTTCGGTATCAGAAATCAAGGCCTGCTTCGCGGGCTGCGTCCGCAAGAGCCTGAACGCGACCGTGGTACGGATAACCGCCGCGGTCAAATACAACTTCTTTAATGCCTTTTTCGAGCGCTCTCTCGGCAACGAGTTTGCCTACGAGTTTAGCCGCCTCGATGTTGCCGCCGTACTCGCACTCCGCTTTGACAGCCTTGTCAAGCGTGGAGGCGGACACGAGGGTGTTGCCGACCGAGTCGTCAATAATCTGGGCATAGATGTTGGCGGTGCTTCTGTAGACGTTAAGTCTCGGGCGTTCGCTTGTTCCAATGACTTTTTTCCTGACGCGGATGTGTCTTCTCTGACGTACTGCGTTCTTATCCAACTTTTTAATCATTTAAGCCACACTCCCTTCCTTACTTCTTGGCACCTGTCTTGCCTTCTTTGCGTCTGACAACCTCGTAGTCGTACTTGATTCCTTTGCCCTTGTAAGGCTCGGGTTTACGGACTGCGCGGATCTTGGCCGCAAATTCGCCGACTGCCTGTTTGTCGGCACCCTTGACGATGATCTTGTTCTGAGCGGGAACCTCGACCGTGATTCCGGCAGGCTCGGGCATCTCAACCTGGTGGGAATAACCCACGTGGAGCACCAGCGTGTTGCCGGATTTGGCCGCCCTGTAACCTACACCGTTGATCTCGAGACTCTTCTGGAATCCCTTCGTGACGCCGTCAACCATGTTCTGGATGAGCGAGCGGGTGAGGCCGTGAAGGCTTCTGTCGAACTTGTCGTCCGAGCTTCTCTCAACAACGACGGTCGGGCCTTCCACCTTAATTGTAAGGCGCGGGCTGAACTTCTCTGTGAGCTCGCCGTTGGGTCCCTTAACCGTTACAACGTTTCCGTCTTCGACTTTGACTGTCACGCCGACGGGAATCGCAACCGGTTTTTTTCCGATTCTGGACATAATTAATTTTTCCTCCTGTATCTTAAAATTCCGAACCGTGTCCGTGTGTCCGTGAATGATCCTGCTGCCGGAACGCCTCATGCGCCTCCGTGCGTTAACGCCGGTCATTCACGCACCGGACCGCGGTCCTTTTCAGATAATTTCCCGGCCGCCCCGCTCATAAAAGCGGCGCCTGATTGACGACCCCTTATTTAAGGGGCGGCCGGCCTATCCCTGTTTTACCAGACAAACGCCATGACCTCGCCGCCAAGGCCGATCTCTCTGGCCTTTTTGTCGGTCATGATTCCCTTGGAAGTGGAAATGATCGCGATTCCGAGTCCGTTGAGAACCTTCGGCAGCTCATCCTTGGATGCGTAAACGCGGAGACCGGGCTTGGAAATTCTCTTGATACCGGAGATGGCGAATCTCTTGTTGGCGGTATACTTGAGGCCTATCCTGATGACGCCCTGTTTTCCGTCGTCGATTCTCTCGACGTTGCTGACGTAACCTTCGCTGAGCAGAATGTCCGCAATAGCGCTCTTAACATTCGAAGCAGGAATGTCTACGGAAGCGTGCTTTGCAGAACCGGCATTTCTAATGCGGGTAAGCATATCGGCTACTACATCTGTAATTTGCATTGTTCATTCCTCCTTCTGTTATTACCAGCTGGCTTTCTTGACGCCGGGAATCTGTCCCTTGTAAGCAAGCTCTCTGAAGCAGATACGGCAGATACCGTATTTTCTCATGTAAGA
Organism: Mageeibacillus sp. UBA1212; assembly: GCA_002309655.1. Lineage (GTDB taxonomy): Bacteria > Bacillota > Clostridia > UBA1212 > UBA1212 > UBA1212. Next base: position 7,424 of record DBXM01000010.1, on the reverse strand, counting down.
GTGCGGGCGGCCGCAAATCTGGCATCTCGTGTAAGCTCTTGTGCTGAACTTAGGCTCTCTCTGCTGTTTGATTTTCATTGAAGTCTTTGCCATTTTTGTCAACCTCCTTACTTCTCAAAGGGAATGCCCATGAGTCTGAGCAGTTCTTTAGCCTCTTCATCGGTCTTGGCCGTCGTTACGAAAACGATGTCCATGCCTCTGACGCGATCGATTTTATCGTATTCGATCTCGGGGAAGATGAGCTGTTCGCGAATACCGAGAGCGTAGTTGCCGCGTCCGTCAAACGAGTTGGCGGGAACGCCGTGGAAGTCTCTGATACGCGGGAGCGCGATGTTGAACAGTTTGTCGGCGAAAGCGTACATTCTGTCCTCGCGGAGCGTGACCTTGCAGCCGATCTGCATGCCGACTCTGAGCTTGAAAGCGGCGATGTTTCTCTTCGCTTTCGTGACGATCGGAGCCTGGCCGGTGATCGCCTTGAGGTCCGCGACCGCGGACTCGACTGCCTTCGGGTTCTCCTTGGTCTCGCCGAGGCCCATGTTGACCACGATCTTGACGAGCTTCGGAATCTCCATGACGTTCTTGTATCCGAATTTCTCCTGCATCGCGGGAGCTACTTCGTTAATGTATTTTTCTTTAAGTCTTAACATTATCTATACCTCCGTAAATGCATTACTTCGTTCCGTCGACAGTCGGGATCTCGGCGCCGCACTTCTTGCAGACGCGGACCTTCTTCGACTTGCCGTCGACCAGCTTGATAGCCGTTTTGGTCGGTTTGCCGCACTTCGGGCAAATGACCATCACGTTCGACACGTGAATGGAAGCCTCGCGCTCGACGATACCGCCGGCGTCTCTCTGGTTGCGCGGCTTCTGGTGCTTGGTTACTTTGTTTCTGCCTTCGACGACAACGCGCTCGGCGTCGGGAAGAACCGTGAGGACCTTGCCCTTCTTGCCAGCGTCTTCGCCGGTGATGATCATTACGTTGTCACCTTTTTTGATGTTTAAGTTTGCCATTTCAATACCTCCACATTACAGAACCTCAGGGGCAAGCGAAACGATCTTCATGAAGTCTTTGTCTCTGAGCTCTCTTGCGACAGGCCCAAAGATACGCGTTCCGCGGGGAGTGAGATCGTCCTTGATGAGCACGGCAGCGTTCTCGTCAAAGCGGATATACGTGCCGTCGGCTCTCCTGACGCCTCTCTTCGTGCGAACGACGACGCACTTCACGACATCGCCCTTCTTGACCATTCCGCCGGGGGCGGCATTCTTAACGGAGCAGACGATGGTGTCGCCGATGTTGGCGTATCTTCTTCTGCTGCCGCCGATGACCTTAATGCACATCAGTTCTTTCGCGCCGGTGTTGTCAGCAACCTTAAGTCTTGTTTGTACCTGAATCATTACGAACCCTCCTTAGATTACTTCGCCTTCTCGATGATTTCGACCAGTCTCCAGCGCTTGTCCTTGCTGAGAGGCCTGGTTTCCATAACCAGAACGGTATCACCGATGCCTGCTTCGTTCTTCTCGTCATGAGCCTTAAGCTTATAGGTGGTCTTGACGATCTTCTTATAAAGAGGATGCTTTACGCTGTCGACTACCGCGACTACGATCGTCTTATCCATCTTGTCGCTCACTACTTTGCCGACGCGTGTCTTTCTCAAATTTCTGTCTGACAAAATCATCTACCTCCTTTATTAAGCCTTGTTGCTCTTGGCGGAAATTGCCGTCTTCACTCTCGCGATGTCGCGCTTGATAAGTCTGAGCTGAAGCGGGTTGTCCATGTAAGTTGTTGCCTGCTGGAAGCGGAGCTTGAAGAGCTGGGTCTTGAGGCTCTCTTCCTCTGCCTTGAGTTCCTCGAGGGACATTCCGGCCAGTTTCTCGTTATATTCTTTCGCCTTCATGATCATACCTCACTTTCAGCACTTTCAGCGGCTTCGGTCTCGCGTGCGATGAACTTGCACTTGATCGGAAGCTTGTACGACGCCAGTCTGAGCGCCTCGCGGGCAGTCTCTTCATCAACGCCGGCTATCTCGAAGATAACCCTGTCCGGCTTGACGACCGCTACCCAGTACTCCGGGGAACCCTTACCGGAACCCATTCGGGTCTCGGCCGGTTTCTTCGTGATCGGCTTGTCGGGGAAAATCTTGATCCAGACCTTACCGCCTCTCTTGATGAAACGGTTGATCGCGATACGCGCGGCCTCGATCTGATTTCCTGTTATCCATCCGCATTCGACAGCCTGAAGTCCGTACTCGCCGTAGGAAACCTTGTTTCCGCGGTAGGCTCTGCCGGTCATTCTGCCTCTCTGCTGTTTTCTGTGTTTAACTCTCTTCGGAAGTAACATTAGTTAGCGCCTCCTTCTGTTTTCTTCGGAGCGGGAAGAACCTCGCCCTTGTAGATCCAGACCTTGACACCGATTCTGCCGTAGGTCGTTTTGGCCTCGGCAAAGCCGTAGTCGATGTCGGCTCTGAGTGTCTGCAGCGGGATGGTGCCCTCGTGATAGTGCTCCGTGCGGGCGATCTCAGCGCCGCCGAGACGTCCGGAGCAGGCGGTCTTGATGCCCAGAGCGCCGGATTTCATTGCTCTGCTCATGACCTGCTTCATGGCTCTCCTGAAGGCAATGCGCTTCTCGAGCTGGAGGGCGATGTCCTCCGCACAGAGCTGCGCGCTGAGGTCTCTCTGCTTGACTTCGAAAACGTTAACCACGATGTCGCGTCCGGTGAGTTTCTTGAGCTCGTCAACGAGGATCGCCTTGTTGGCGCCCTTCTGGCCGATGACCATGCCGGGCTTCGCCACGTCGATGTTGACGGTAAGCTTGTTGTTCTGCCTCTCAAGTCTGATCCTGGAGACGCCGGCGTCATAGTACTTCGTCTTGACGAACTTTCTTACCTTATTGTCCTCTACGAGGAATGTGGAATATTCTTTCTTGTTGGCATACCACTTGGAATCCCAGTCTTTGATGATGCCGACTCTAAGTCCGTGAGGATTAACTTTCTGTCCCATAATTATGCCTCCTCTTCACTCTTCTCTTTGACAACTACGGTAATGTGGCTCGTTCTCTTGTTGATCCTGTTGCCGCGGCCGCGGGAAACGGGCTGCATTCTCTTAAGGATCGAACCGGAGTTCGCGAACGCTTCCGCGACGTAGAGCTTGTCGGGGTTGAGTCCGAAGTTGTTGACGGCGTTGGCTTCCGCGGATCTGAGCAGTTTGTAGATGATCTCGGAAGCGGCCTTCGGAGTGTAACGGACGATAGCGTAGGCTTCGTCAATGGGCTTGCCCTTGATGAGGTCGAGAACGATCTTGACCTTCCTGGGGGCTACACCCGCGAATCTGAGAGTGGCCTTGCCCTGGTCTCTTCCGATACCGAGCAGCTTGCGCTCTCTCTTGGTGAGCACGAAGGGCTTGCGGCTCTTCGGGGTCTGTGTCGAGTACATCTCGATGAGCTCGTCGCGCTTTGCGAGAAGCTCTTCTTCAGTGAATTTCTTTCTTCCCACGAAAATTGCCTCCCTTCATTACTTCTTGACGCCGCTGGACTTCTCGCTCTTGGCGTGTCCGCGGAACGTTCTGGTTATCGCAAACTCACCGAGCTTGTGGCCAACCATTTCCTCGTTGATATAGACCGGAACGTGCTTCCTTCCGTCGTGAACGGCGATCGTATGTCCCACCATATCGGGGAAAATCGTGGAAGCTCTGGACCAGGTCTTGATAACAACCTTTTCGTTTTTCTCGTTCATGGCCTTGATTCTGGCGAGCAGCTTCTGGTCGACGAACGGTCCTTTTTTCAATGATCTACCCATGATTCAGTCCTCCATGATTACTTCGCGTTTCTTCTTCTAACAATGTACTTGTTGGAAGCCTTGTTCTTCTTCCTGGTCTTGTAACCGAGAGCCGGCTTACCCCAAGGGGTAACAGGGCTCGGCATACCGACAGGAGACTTGCCTTCGCCGCCGCCGTGCGGGTGATCGCAGGGGTTCATAACGACGCCGCGGACCGTGGGTCTAACGCCCATCCATCTCTTGCGGCCGGCCTTGCCGATCTTGATGTTCTCGTGTTCGGCATTTCCAACGGTTCCGATGGTCGCCTTGCAGTTGAGCGGGATCATTCTGACTTCGCCGGAGCCGAGTCTCAGCTGGGCAAAGCCGTTCTCTTTCGCCATGAGCTGTGCGTAGACGCCTGCGGACCTCGCGAGCTGACCGCCCTTGCCGGGCTTCATCTCGACGTTGTGAACCAGAGTACCGAGCGGGATGTTCTCGAGCGGGAGCGCGTTGCCGGGTTTGATGTCGGCCTGCGCGCCGGAGAAGACCGTGTCGCCCACCTTCAGGCCTTCCGGCTGAAGGATGTAGGTCTTGGTGCCGTCCTGGTAAGCGAGAAGAGCGATGTTTGCGCTTCTGTTCGGGTCGTACTCGATCGCGATAACGTTCGCGGGCATTCCGTCCTTGTTGCGCTTGAAGTCGATGATTCTGTACTTCCTCTTGGCGCCGCCGCCGTGATGCCTGACGGTGATCTTGCCGTAAGAGTTGCGGCCGGCATGCTTCTTAACGGGGGCGAGCAGGGACTTGACGCTGCTCTTTCCGGTGATTTCGGAAAAATCGGAAACGGTCATTCCTCTTCTGCCCGGAGTTGTAGGATTGTATTTTTTAATACCCATTATTCATTCCCTCCTGCATTATTGCACGCCGAACTCTTCGATGGAGTTCTTGAGTTTCTTGTCTGCCTTGACGACCTTTCCGCCCTTGCCCATGTAGGTGACGTCCGCGGGGTCTCTGTCGATCGTGACGATCGCTTTCTTGTAGCTCGCGGTGTATCCCACAACGGCGCCGGAGTTCTGTCTGCGGGTCTTCTTCTTGCCGTCGTAACGGATCGTGTTGACGGAGAGGACTTTCACGCTGAAAAGGTTCTCGACAGCCTTTTTAATATCGATTTTCGTGGCTTTCTCGGCAACGATGAACGTGTACTTGCCTTCAGCCGCTTCCGCGCTGGTCTTTTCAGTAACGTGCGGACGGATTATAACTTCATAGTCTTTCATGCGTACACCTCCGATAATTTACCGAGCGCGTCCCTGGTGAGGACGAGTTTCTCGTGGCGCAGAATGTCGTAAACGTTGATCGTTCCGACGAACGTCGCGTCGACGCCGGGAATGTTTCTCGCCGATTTGACAACGGTGAGGTCCGGATCCGCGGTTACGAGAAGCGCGCTTGTGTCAAGCTTGAGCGCCTTGCAGAGCGAGACGATCTTCTTGGTCTTGATTTCATCCAGTTCGAGCTTGTCGAGAACGACGATCGACTCTTCGGCCGCTCTGGAAGAGAGCACGGAAAGCATCGCGAGGCGTCTGACTTTCTTGTTGACCGTGAATCTGTAGCTTCTCGGCTTCGGCGCGAAAATGATTCCGCCGTGGATCCACTGTGCGGACCTGATCGAACCCTGACGTGCGCGGCCGGTGCCCTTCTGTCTGTAGGGCTTCTTGCCGCCGCCGCTGACTTCGCTCTTCGTCTTCGCGGACTGGGTGCCCTGGCGTCTGTTGGCCAGAGTGTTGACTACGACTGTGTGAACGGCGGCAGTGTTAGGCTCGATGCCGAAAACGTTCTCGTCGAGGGTGATTTCTTCGATGAACTCACCGGACATGTTGTAAACTTTAGCAGTTGCCATGATTCTACCTCCTATCAAGCCTTAACGGAATCCGTTATCTCAAGAAGACTGCCCTTGGGGCCGGGAACGGCGCCCTTGATGAGGAGGAGATTTCTCTCGGCGTCGACCTTAACGACCGTAAGGTTCTGCACAGTTACTCTCTCGCTGCCCATGTGTCCGGGCATATTCTTGCCGGGCAGAACGCGTCCGGGGTCGGAGTTGGGGCCCATGGAACCGACGCCGCGGTGATATTTCGAACCGTGGCTCTTGGGGCCTATCTTCTGACCGTGGCGCTTGATGGCGCCCGCGAAGCCCTTGCCTTTTGAGGTACCGCTAACGTCCACCGCGTCTCCGTCCGAGAAAACGCTGACGTTGATATCGCTGCCGACTTCGTAGCCGTCGATATTCTCGGGCTTGAACTCGCAGAGATACTTATAGCCGTGTTCAAGGCTGATCTTTTTGAAAACGCCTGCCTCGGGCTTGTTGAGCTTCTTAAGGTCGCGCTCTTCAAAACCGATCTTGACAGCGTTGTAGCCGTCGGACTCGACAGTCTTCTTCTGGATGACCTTGCAGGGGCCTGCGAGGACGACCGTTACCGGTGTGCAGACGCCGTCGGGCGAGAAGATCTGAGTCATACCGACTTTTGTCCCCAAAACAAATTTCTCCATTATATTACCTCCTGTGGTTATTGGTTCGGCCGCGTGCCGAACATGACCTGCCGTCCCTTTGGGGACCGGCAAATGCCGCCTTCAGCTGAACTTGGGAATTTCAACCTCGGGCATTAAATGCTGTTAAGCCCCGTGAATCAGTGCTTAACGCTCATCTCGATCTCAATGCCCGCGGGAATGTCGAGCTTCATAAGAGCGTCGACAGTCGCCTTCGAAGGCATGATAACGTCGATAAGTCTTTTGTGAGTCCTAAGTTCGAACTGCTCTCTGGCGTCCTTGTACTTGTGAACGGCACGGAGGATCGTCACTACCTCTTTCTCGGTGGGAAGCGGGATGGGTCCGGAAACCTGTGAGCCGGTCCTGCGGGCGGTATCCACGATCTTCTGAGCAGACTGGTCGAGCAGCTGGAAATCGTACGATTTTAACTTAATTCTCAATTTCTGTTTAGCCATTTTTAAATCTCCTTACATGATGACATTCTTTGGCAACCTCGACACTTGTACACGCTACCGTGCGTTTAACTCTTGCCGCATAAAAAATCCAAATTGAATTATCTACCTCATGGAAGATTTCAACCTGGTTTTACTGCATGAACAAAACTCATTTCGCTAATACAGTGACACGCCGCCCGGTTTCTCTGAACCGGACATTCTCCGTCTGAGTTACCTGCAAAACGACTTTCTTCCGCCGCCTCCGCACCGTTTATTGATCGGATAAAAGCGCTTTGGCGATGTCTGATTATCGATGCAGCAATCTCAAACTTCCTCGTCTGTCAGGCCACACGCCGACCATTGTAACACATTCGGATTTGCTTTGCAAGCGGTTTTTTTAACTTTTTCAGCCTTTTTCAATATGTTTTTCAATATGTTTTTTTCTCAAATGCCGTCCGGCCCCCGTTTTTTCAAACCGCTTCCCAGGCTTTTGGACGTGCTGCGAAAAAGCGTTAACGCCGCAGGCCGCCGGCGGCGCAAGATACATCCGCGCAAAAACGGGAAACCGCCGGCGCCCGCTTGAAGGCCTTTGGTTTCCCGTTCCGTTTATGAGTTATTATTTATGACAGGTTTTCAGCCTGCCGCATCCTTAGGCAGCCTGCCGCAACCCGGGTCAGCCTGCCGCCTCCGCCGGCGCCTCTCCGGA
>DBXM01000015.1 GCA_002309655.1 Mageeibacillus sp. UBA1212 | reverse complement strand
CGCCGCACCGCAACGCCCTCTCAACGTTTTTTCATGAAAAAGGGCCCGCTCGCCTCAAATTGTAACGGCTCGCGGTCCACTCCTCAATCATATTCAACTATTCCTGCAGGTTTCCCGCGAGAACTGCCGCCATCTTCGCCAGCGCCAGCTCCATCGGCTCCCTTGCCGCCTCCGGCACGCCGCCCGGCACGTTGGTCTCCAGCGAGAGACTTCCATCGTAGCCGATGTCCTTGAGCGCCGCCGTGAAATCCCTCCAGTCGATGACCCCGAAGTAAGGCAGCCAGTGGAAGTCGCCACGGCCGTTGTTGTCGTGAACGTGCAGCACCGCCAGGTACTCCTTCCCGGTCTCTCGGACCGCGTCCCCGGCCTTTACTCCGCAGACCGCGCAGTGCCCGGTGTCGAGACAGACCTTGAAGCTCGGCCGGCCGATCTCCTTCACGAAGCCCAGAATCTGCGCGGGCGTCGCAAGCGTCAGNNNNGGCATCGGCATGTTCTCGAAGCAGATAACGACGCCCTCTTTTTCCGCGACGTCGGTGAGGCGGTTCATGAACTCGAAGTTTATCTTGTGGAACTCCTCCGGGTGCGGGTTCTGGTTGTCCCCGAAAGGCATGACCGGGTGGATCACGAAGTACCTGCAGTCGAGCGCCGCGGTCGCTTTGATTCCGAGCGCCATCTTTTCAAAACGCTCCGTCCGTTCCTCCGCGGTACCGTCTCGCGGAGNNCGTCCTGCGGCGGCCAGCGCCACGGTCCGTGAGTCTGGAAAATCTCGAGTCCGCTGTTTTTCACAATCTTCGACTTTTCGCCTAAATATCGGGAAAGTTCGGCTCCCGAAAGAGTGTACACGGGATTGTGTTCCGTGTCTGCCATATCAAAATCGATCGTATCGTAGCCGTGGCGCTTCATCCGCTCCGGGCCGGCCTCCCAGCCATATCTGCCGATGTATGCACCGCTCACAATGCCGGTTTTCATCAAGAATACCCTCCGTTTTTATCTGAAATAAATTTCCGGGAAATTTTCCGGAAAAACTTTTGTACAACTCAGATCTTCCGCGCCTTCAGCTTTTCAACAATACGCGGCGCCTCGCGGCAGAGCGCGAAGCAACCCCTGTCCTCGGCCGCCTTGAACGAGGCAATCGCCAGGTAAATGTCCGGAACCTCCGAGAAGCTGTCGGCGTTCTTGACGCTTTCCGCCTGGAACAGGCCGTCGAAAATGTCGCAGATGCCGTCGCCGAGTTCCTTGTCGACAAGCTCGTTCGTGTCGTCAAGCGACGTCATGTAGCCCTTCAAATCGCCTTTTATCGCGCACTCGCATGCGGAAATGTACAACCCGAGCTCGTTCTGCGCGCCGTGGGCGAGAATCCAGCGTCTGACCTCTTCGTCGTCGATTTTGTCCGGCATCTCGAGAATCGCCGCGACCTTGCCCCAGCCTCTCAGCCCGGAAGCAAGCTTCCACGCCGCCTTCACGAAATCGCAGTCATCCTTAAGAATAGTCCTGAGCGCCTTCACCGCGAAAAACGCCAGTTCCTCGCTCATTCCCAGCTCGGCGAGAAGTTCCGTCACCGTTTCGTCGCCGAACGTTCCCAAAAGCGCGATGCCGGTCTTGACCTGCTGAACGGTCACTCCCCCGGTCGCGAGATACTCACCGAAAACCGCAGCCTTGTCGCGTTCAGTTTTGAGCGCCACAAGCTGCGAGAGCACCGGGTCGATGACGGAAACGGGCTCGTACCTGTCGATGAGGCGGATGACGTTGTTAATCTTGCGTTCGATTCTCTCGACCTTCGACGTCTTGTACGAGCTGCCCTCAACTCTGAGATCGTAGTACGCTTCAATCGCGGACTTCAGCCGCGCCGCAATGTAGAAGTTCACGAAAACGTTATGCTTCATCCGGCCGGGAATTCTCACCATGACCGCGTCGAATTCGCCCTGTTTAGGCATGGGGTCGCCGTCGGAAACCGCTGCGGCCTTGCGTGTTTTTTTCCTTTTTTTAGGCGTTTTCGGTTCTTCGGTCACACCGGCCTCTCCGCCCTCCGGTTCTTCGTACGGCAGAAGAATGTTGAAGCTCTCCGGCAGAACTCCGTCCTCGCCGGCGGCGTTTTTGATTCGGGAATAGATACTCTTTTTCATTTCAGATTCCTTTTAAATAATCGTCCGGACAGCCACAATCATTAACCGGGCAGCCCTCTATTTTGCAAAGGGGACCTCACGCGAAGGTCCCCCCCGTTAAAGTTTCGTCAAGAATCAGCGAAGCTCAGCGCCGATGCTTTCGAGTCCGTTCAGGATCTTCTTCATCGGCTTCTCGACGTCCTCGTCTTTAAGCGTGCAGTCCGGATTCCTGAACATCAGGCTGTAGGCCAGGCTCTTTTTGTCGAGTCCGAGCTGGATGCCCTCGTAGCAGTCAAACAGTTCGCAGCTCTCGAGAAGCTTCCCGCCGCGCTGCCTGATGATCGCCGCGACCTCGCCCTGGGAGACGCTCTTCGGAACGACCACCGCGATGTCTCTGGTAATGCCCGGGAACTTCGGAAGCTCTTTGCTCTTCGGAATCTCAACCGCCGCGTCGCAGAGGGGTCTCAAATCGAGCACCGCCACGAACGACTCTCTCGGGCACTCGAAACTCTCGGCGACCGTGGGATGAATCTGCCCCATGAAACCGATCTTCTTCCCCGCGAGGAACACGTCGGCGGTGCGGCCCGGATGCATGAACGGAAGCTCTTTATTGGCTTTGTACTCAAGTTCCCCGGCCTTCAGCTCCGCGACGACCGCCTCGATTGCTCCCTTCAAAGCGAAGAAATCGGTCTCTCCGTAGGCGCCGACCGCGAGCTGTTCGCGGTGTTCCGGAAGCTCCGTATCGCTGCCGTTCTTCAGATACACGAACGCGATCTCGAAAAGGCGGACCTTCTTATTGCGCTGCGCGTAGTTGAACGCGAGTGTCTTTAAAACGGTGGGAACCATCGAAGTTCTCATCGCGCTGTAGTCCTCTCCGAGAGGATTGAGTATCTTGACGAAGTCGCGGTGCGGGTCGTCGGCGGGAAGGTTCAGCTTGTCGTGAACCGAGGGGCTCTCGAACGAGTACGTGAGCATCTCGTTGTAGCCGCTGTCGGCCATTCTCGTGCGGATGATATCCCTCACGCGCTGGAGCTTCGTTCTGGAGCCGAGCGTCATCTCGCAGTTGGCGAGAAGAGTCGACTTGATGTTGTTGTAGCCGTAGAATCTCGCGACCTCCTCCGCAACGTCGGCGAGGCAAATCAGATCGTGCCTAAAATAAGGCGGAACGATAACTTTTCTCGCGGCGTCTACGCGGCACTCGAGGTTTTCGAGAATTTCAGTCTGCTTTTCAAGCGGAATGTCCGTGCCCAGGAACGCGTTGATCTTCTCCCAGTCAAAAGGAACTTCACGCTCCGCAAACGCGTCCTCTCTCGTGAACGCCACGATGCCCTTCTCGACTTCGCCCGCGCCCAGTTCCTCAACGAGCTGAGCCGCCCTGTTGATCGCGCAGTAGGCCAGCTTCGGGTCGAGGCCCTTCTCGAATCTGGAAGAAGATTCGGTTCTGAGGCCCACGCTCTTCGCGCCGCGCCTTACAGTCACAGCGTCGAACGTGGCGCTCTCGAAAATGATATCCGTCGTGTCGGGTCTGATCTCCGAGTTCTCGCCGCCCATAACGCCCGCGATGCCGATCGGACCGACCGTGTCGGAAATGACGAGCATGTTCGCGTTGAGAGTTCTGTCGATGCCGTCAAGCGTTCTGAAAATCTCGCCCTCGCCGGCTCTTCTGACGATAATCTTGCCGCCCCTTACCGTGCGCTTGTCGAACGCGTGCATCGGCTGGCCGAGCTCAAGCATCACGTAGTTTGTGATGTCGACAATATTGTTGATCGAGCGCACGCCGGCCGCCTCGAGTCTCTCGCGCATCCACTTCGGAGAGGGTTCGATTTTAACGTTTCTGACCGTTCTCGCGAAATACGCGGGGCAGAGATTCTCGTCGGAAACGAACACCGAAACCGAGTCCTTCGCCTCGCCCGCGGCCTCTTCTTTTACCTTTATTTCGGGCATTTCTAACTTTCCGCCGAGCGTTACCGCGGCCTCTCTCGAAAGACCCGTGACGCTGAAGCAGTCCGCTCTGTTGGAGGTGATCTCAAAGTCGATGACGTAGTCCTTGTAGCAGACGCCGAGCACTTCCATTATGTCTTTTCCGATGAATGCGTCGAAGTCGCTCCCCTTGAACATCGCCAGGTCTTCCAGAACCATGACGCCGTCGTCGATGCCGCCCTCGTAGTTCTTGAAATCGAGGCCGAGCTCTTCAAAGGAACACATCATACCGTTCGAGATTTCACCGCGGAGCTTGCCCGCTTTGATTTCGCGGCCGCCGGAGATGACGGAATTGTCGAGCGCCACGGGAATGTGGTCGCCCAATTTGACGTTCTGCGCGCCGGTGACGATCTGCGTGACGCCGCCGTTCTCTTCCCCCACGTCCATCTGACACACGAACATGTGGTCGGAGTTCTGATGCCTTACGATCTCGACGCACTTTCCGACGACGACTCTGTGAATTTTGCTCTCGAGCCTGTCGACGGTCTCGACCTTCGAGCCGCTGAGCGTCATGAGGCTGGCGACGTTCTCCGCGAACTCCTTCGTGTCCTCATACTTTATATCCGTATACGCAAGTAACCACTTTAAAGGTGCTTTCATTTTTCAACCCTCCCGATTTGTCAGAACTGCCCCAGGAATCTCACGTCGTTCTCGAAGAACTGGCGGAGGTCGGAAACTCCGTACCTCGCGAGCGCGGTTCTCTCGATACCGATTCCGAAAGCGAATCCCGAGTAGACCTCGGGGTCAATGTCGCAGCGTCTCAAAACGTCCGGGTGCACCATTCCGCAGCCGAGAACCTCGACCCAGCCCTCGCCCTTGCAGATCCTGCAGCCTTTTCCGCCGCAGCCCCAGCAGGTGACGTCGACTTCCGCGCTCGGTTCGGTGAACGGGAAGTGGTGCGGCCTCAGCCTGATCTTGGTGTTCTCGCCGAACATCGCCTTCGCGTAAACTTCAAGCGTTCCCTTCAGGTCGCCCATCGTGACGCCCTTGTCGACAACGAGGCCCTCAAGCTGGTGGAAGATCGGCGAGTGCGTCGCGTCGAGGTTATCGGCGCGGTAGACCTTTCCCGGACTGATTATCCTGATCGGAGGCTTTTTGTGCTCCATGACGTGAATCTGAACGCTGGACGTCTGCGTTCTGAGAAGGATCTTGTCGGTGATATAGAAGGTGTCCTGCGTGTCCCTGGCGGGATGCCCTTCGGGAAGGTTGAGCGCCTCGAAGTTGTAGTAGTCGTACTCGACCTCGGGGCCTTCAGCAACCTCGTAGCCCATGCCGATGAAAAGCCTCTTCATCTCCTCGGTGACCTTGTTGAGGGGGTGAAGGCTTCCCTGCGCGGCGGGAGTCGCCGGCATCGTCACGTCGATGACTTCCTTTTCCAGCGATCTCTCAAGCTCGAGCTGCCGGAGCTCTTTCTTTCTCTCGGCGATCCTGCTCTCGACAAAAGCCCTGACGTCGTTGGCTGCCTGTCCGGCGGCCGGCCTCTCCTCAGGGCTGAGTCCGCCCATGAGCTTCATGACGCCTGTGATCAGGCCCTTTTTGCCCAAAAATTCCACACGAAGGTTCTCAATGCCGTCCTGTGTCTTTGCCTGTTCGATCTTCTCTTCGAAAGCCTTTTTTATTTCAGCGAGTTTTTCTCTCATATGCAGGAATCCTCCAACAAATTTTCCTTTATACGGCCATCTTTCCGGGTGCGCTAAACGTCAACCATCCGGCTGCGTGAACGTCCGCCAAAACGGTGCGTCCCGCCCTTCCGCTAAAAGATTATTTTACCATTGCAGCTGCTGTTTGTAAAGCAAAAAAACGCGCCCCGGAGCCGTTTCGTGAGCCGGGGCGCGCCGCTGCATTCCGCAATTATTCAATCATGAAGTTTTCCTTCTTTTGATAACGATAACAACTACGGCGACCACCGCCAGCACCGCCACAGCCGCCAGCGCGATTGCCACAATCATGAACGCGTCCGGTCCGTTCCCCGGCTTTTTCTCTTCCTTGAAGTCGCCCACTTCGACGAGGCACCGTTCCGCGTACCTGCCGTCCGGGCTGACCGCCGTTATAAAGGCGCTTCCGTCCGCCACCGCGGTGACGTTCCCTTCCGCGTCAACGGTCGCGACGCTCTCGTCAGAACTCGTCCAGACAAGTCCCTCTAAAGCGGAGGCGTTGTCGGAAGTCGCGTTGATCTTCACGGAGGTTTCCGGTTTCAGCCTGTATGACGCCTTCTCGAACTTCAGCTCGTCGAAGAACGTTCCCTCGTAGATTGCCTTCGCCACCGCCTCGCAGTTCTCGGTCTTCACGATCAACAAATCGTCGAAAAGCGCGTCCGTTCTCATCTGCCCGCCCGGCAGCGATCCCAGCACGAGCTCGAAGTCTGCCGCCGGGACGTCGTTCTTCATTTTCGCCGTACCCGCAACCTTGCCTTCAATCATGCACACCAGACCCGAGCCGTCGTAGTAGAAGCACATCCTGACCCACTTACCCGAGTACTTTTTGAGGCTCACACCAAAGGAACTGTCGCAGATATCCGGGCAGTAGAGCTTCAGCTGCCCCTCGTTCGCGTAGATCTCGAAGTGTCCGGAGACCTTCTCGCCCTTGCTGAGCAGCACGTTGAAGCCGGCGTAGGAGCCGCCCTTGTACATAAATGAAATGACCGTGTTCTCGAGGGTGAGGTCCGTCTGGGTGAGCAGAAGCGTGTTCTTGACCGGCCTGATGCCGAGCCCCGACCAGCCCGCCTCGTAGGAAGCGCCGACGGCCGAACCCGGAATCAGGTGGTAGCCCGATTCGTCTTCAAGAACCTCCGACTCCGTGTCGAAGGTCCACCTGCCGACGGTAATTCCGTCCAGTCTGAAATAGCTCCGCTTCGACGGGTTGGCGCTTCTGGATGTGTCGCGCAGCCCCACCACGGTGAGAGTTCTCCCCGCGAAATTGCCGTCGACGCCCTCAAACGTCAGGTCGGCGCTCATGCCTTCCGCGGAGGGCTCCGCTTTAACGACCTTTCCGCCGAGGTTGAGAAGGTAGCAGTCCGTATTCGACGCCGAAGCCGGTTCGATCTTCCTGCTGAAATACACTGTCGCCGAATTCGGACCTGTCAGAACCAGATTCTTCACGAAGGCGGCAACGTTGTCCGCCACCGTTTCGGCGGTCACTTTTTTGGACGCCGCAGATCTGTTCATGCCCTCGTCCACCGCAACTACCTCGACGTCGTAGGAAGTGAGTTCCGTGAGTCCTTCGATTTTATACTCCGTTGCGGTTCCCTTCGCCGTGGTCAGGAACTCGCCGTTCAGATAAATCTCATAGTAGCGCACGTCGCCGGAGTTCTTCGGCTTGTCCCAGCTGACTGTCAGCGAATCGTGCGACTCGGACTTGACCTTCACGTTTTTCGGCGCGGAAGGCGCTTTTTTGTCGCTGGCGTCAATCACGTTGAAGCCGGTGATTCCTTTAATAACGGAGGCGTCGTTGACGGTGACCGCGTACGATTCGCCCGGTTCGAGCCAGAACCAGTTGTCGGAGGGTCTGAAAGTGTCCAAATCGGAACCCACGTCAAACCTGACCGCCGCCGCGGGAATGTCGCTGTTGTTGACGAACGTGACGGTGTTGCCGCTGACCGTGTATTGGACGTCTGCAGCGGGAATCGAGAAGAGGCACCCCGGGTCTTTGCCGGCGTTCATGAACATATACGTTCGCGCCGCGAGCGTTCCGTTTTTGTAAAGCGTCGTCACAATGAAAAGCGGCGCGGTGTCTGTCTCCTTTTCGGTGAGCGTGAACTGCCCGAGCTTCTGCTTCATGTCGATCGACCCGCTGCCGGTATAGCGTTCCTGCTTCACGGTCTTGAGCGAGCCGTTGTAGGCCGTCACGGTGACTTCCCAGCCTGCGTTTTTCAGCTCGTCGGCGTCGTCCAGAATATAGACGGGAAGCGACAGCGAGCGGTCGGTCTTGTTGTAGGTGTCGTAGCGGTCAGTCTTGACGCCGGCAGTGAGCGGCGCGTAGGCGTCCTGCAGGAACCAGTAGGCCATTTTCGGCGCGCCGTAGTAGTCGACGACGCTCCAGGAAGCGCCCGGGTAGACGTCGTTGAACTTGTAGTACATGACCATCGACTGGTACGGGAAATTCACGCGCGAGTTAAAAGCCGCCGGCACGTCCGCCATCGTCTGAGCGATCTGCGAGCCCATGACAAGACTCTCCAGGCTGTTCACCTCCACGAACTGGCTTGCGTAGTGAATGAACGTGTCGATATCGTAGCCGTAAGGCGTCTGCTGCCAGCCCTTCATGCCGTTGAACGTGGCTGTGTGGTACGCGATCGTTCCCTGCTGGTCGATCGGCCACTGCGTCATCTCCTTTGCGGTCGCGAACTTCGCAATCGACTCAAGGTTCATCATCGAGTCGAGACCGTATTCGTGAAGGTTGGATGTGAAGTCATAGTAGACGTCCGCGTAGTGTTCCGGATCCTCGCCGCCCCAGTGAATGTGGTCGTGCCTGATTCCGTTAGCGCCGACGCCGCCGTCCTGCCTCCAGAAGTCCCTCGTGCCGTCGTACTGATACGTCAGCTTTCCGATGTGGTTCATTATCGAGTCGGAGGTGGGCGCCTCGCCCTCGTTGCCGCCGCCGTAGACCAAAAGGCTCGCTCTGTTGCGGATGCGCTTGGTATTGAGAATTACGGTCTCGTAAAGAACGTCCGCCGGCTGCGTCTGCTGGCTGTCCCAGCAGCAGGGCCATTCCTGGTAGACGCACAGACCGTACTCGTCGCAGAGGTCGTAGAAGTCGTCAGTCTCGCACATGCCGCCGCCCCAGGACCTGAACACGTTGAGCCCCTGGTCGTAGGCGCGGCAGAGTATCCTGTCGTAGTCTTCGCGCGTGAAATTCATCACCGCGTCGATGGTACACCAGTCGGCTCCTTTAAGGAAGACCGTTTTTCCGTTGAAAACCGCGGTCCTGTTGTACATGTTCGCGGACTCTTTCCGGCCGGTGGCGATGAGGTCCAGCGTTCTGACGCCGAAGGTTGAAGTGTCGTAGGAGCGGCCGCCCTTCCCGTCCACGAAAAGCGTCTCGAGCGTGTAGAGGTTCTGCTCGCCGTAGCCGTTGGGCCACCAGAGCTTGAACTCGGGAAGGTCGAACCGGAGCCTTATCCTCCTGGCGCCGCCCGCCTCCGCCTCGGGAAGCTTATAAGAAAACGAGTACGCGGAACCGTCAAAATTCTTCGGTTTCACGGTGCAGTAAAGCGTTCCGCCTATTTTCGCGCCGCTTCCCTCCGTGTCCGCGATGTCCACGCAGAGGTCCATCGTTCCGGTCTCGTGCGAAACGGTCGTAATGAACGGGCTGTCAAGAGCTGCCGCAGCCCTGTCCTCCACGCGCACCGAATTCCAGATTCCTATCGGCGGAAGGTCCGCGTAGTGCCAGGCGTAGGAACAGTTGAAGACCACCGTCTGGGTGTAGTTGATCACCGGCTTTAAGCGCACCACAAGCTCGTTCTCGCCGGTTTTGATCAGATCCGTGACGTCGAAATAAGGGCCGCCGAACATTCCCTGATGGTAGCCGATGTACCTCCCGTTGAGAGTCACCTCCATGCGGTCCGCAACGCCGTCGAAGCAGAGGTACACGTTTTTGCCGCTGCCGGAATAGTTGAAAACCTTTCTGTAATACCAGTCGCGGGTTCCGAGCTCCTTCGCGGCGGCATCGTTCCTGCCCACCGTGGGATTTTTGATCGCGCCGGCTGCGTAAAGCGCCCCGCTAATGCTGGAAGGAACGGTCACTTTATATGCCTTCGACCACCGCTTCGAGTCCTCTTTGTCGGTAAGGAGCCAGTCGTCTCCGTCGAGAAGCAGTGAATATCCCGCCGTCTGACCCGCGCCGGCAGCTTCGTTCGCGCCTTTTGACACGGTCACTGTCTCCGGTTCGCCGTCCATCGGCGAGTCGGTCTTCATGTAGCTGAGCCGCTCCGCGTCCGCCATGCTTTTCGCGTATGCGATTCCCGCCCCGAGCGAGACGAGAATACCCGCAGTAAGTACTATCGCGAGAATGTTCCTGGTTGTCTTTTTCATCTTATCATCTCCGCCCGTTCGCGTCTCTTCGAGCACTGAATCAGTCAAAACTCCGGTTTATTTCTTCTTTTTGAGCAGCAGCACCGCCGCCACCGCGCAACCCGCGATGACAACGCCCGAAATCACTGCCAGAACGACCCACTTGTTCGCCTTCTTGCCGTCAGTTTTTCCGCCGTCTTTTCCGGGGTCCGCCGTGGAATCGGTCTGCTCCCCTGCTTCAGTCTCGGCGGGAACGTCGGTCGGCGCCGGTTCGGGGGTCGCGGTTGCCGGCGCCGCAGTGGGTGTCGCTGTCGGTTCGGGAACCGCCGTCGGCGCCACGTATCCTTCCGGATACTGCGATTCCACAAGCTTCATGATGTCCTCGCGGGCGCCCGCCGGATCCGAGTAGAGCTTTTGGATCATTCCCGCGTCCATGGCATAGCAGGCCACGACCAGTTCGTCATACTCGCCCGCGCAGGTCAGCGACCTGTCGTTCAAGCCGCAGAGCGAAATGAAGTCCTCCGCGTCGCCGAGACCGTTCATCAGAATCCGCTGCTTCGTCTTGTAGACCTCTTCGCCGTTCAGGTAGAGCCTGAAGCCGTCCGGACCGTTGACCGCAGCCACGTGGAAGTACTCGTCCCGCACTACGTCCGCGATTTTCTCGACGTTCAGGCCGTTGGCCGTGCCGTAAAACGCGAGCTTTCCGTTGTCGTCGTCGATCGTATAATAGATTTCAAAGTGGTGCGCCGTCTCTTTTCCGGAGACCGCGAACGGAACGGTGTAGGTGCCGTTGCTGTTCTCGGACCATTTCAGCCAGAGCGCCACCGTGAACTCGGTCATGCTGAAGCCCTCGGGAAGCAAGTCGCTAATGAGCGTGCAATCCGCCTCGATTGCCTTTCCCGCCTTGCCGTCCACGTAAGTGTCTACGCTCTCTTCCGTGTCGATATTCAGGCGTAAATGCGACATATCCTCGGTCGTGTATTCAAAGGGCCAGAAGAAAATCTGCCCTTTCGCCTCTCCCGGCTCCGAAGATGCAGGTTCCGGCGTCGCTTCCGAGGGAGCTTCCGTGGGCTCCTCGGGCCTTACAACTTCACCCGGAACTATCGTCTTTTCGCCTTTTGCCCATGCGTTCAGGTCGTCCGTGCCGGCGAAAGCGGCTTTGATGTCCTCCGCGGTCATCGGATAGTTGGCGTAGAACGCGTCGTCAATCAGACCGTCAAACGCCAGCGACCTTCCGTCGTGGTTGAGCGCGCCGACCGTGACCGTGTTCATGCTGCGGGAACTCTCGTCAAGCTGTCCGACCGCCTCTTTCTCGATCGCAAGCTCGCCGTTGATGTACATTTTGAGAGACGCTCCGTTGAACGTCACCGCGACGTGCGTCCACGTGTCGTAAGGAACGAACTGTCCGTCCTCCTCGTGGGACATTGTAGGCCCCACCGCGGGAACGTACACCAGAAGGTAGCCGCCGCCAACGTCTTCCGAAGCGTGCCCTATGTGCACCTGGAATCTGTCGGCCCTCGTGTCGGAGGTGTCGCCCTTTGACATTATAATGCTCCACTCGGTGGCGCCGCTGTTCAGCGAGAACCAGGCGCCCATCGTGAATCCGTTCACCGTTCCATGGGGAATGGTTGCCGAGGAAGCCGGCGAGCCGTTGATGACGTCAAGCGCTTTCCCGTGCTTTCCTTCGTTATCGAAGTAGGCGTCGTCCGCGGTCAGCCCGAGCGAGCCGGAGGCGTCGTCAAGGTTGCCGTCAAAGGACCAGTAGTGAAGAATATTTTCACCGTTTCCGTTCCCTGCCGCGCCTTCCGCGAACGCGGGGGCAAACGCCGAAACGGTCAAAGCTGCCGAAACCAGCAACGCAAGCGTTATTTTCCAAAAACGGGTGTTGTATCTTTTCATGTCAGACACTCCTTTTCCGGGTTGTACTTTTATTTTAGTATACCACCGATTCGCAAAGTTCTCAATTAATTTTAGTACAAAAGATATGGACAATAGTCCGCCATGACGGCTTTGCGGGATTGTTTGGCGGCTCCCGGTGTGCTATTATATGGAACGGAAAGCTTTCAGCGGGAGGTTTTATGGAAATTAATTCGATCGGAATCGGAAAAGTGTTCGTTCACGGCTTCGAGTCGGCCGTCCACCCCGAGATCAATATCGTGAAGTCCCTCCCGACTCTCTCGGTAGTTCAGAGCGTCAGGGGTTCGTACCGCGTTTCAGTCGAGAACACAGGACCTGTCGAAACCGGCGAACTCGGAGTTTTTATCGCGCCCGCCAACCTGACGCAGCACATAAACGAATTTCCGGGGGCCGACGGCACGATGCTGTCCCACTGGATCTTCTTCGACGTTGAGATCAACAAGAGCCACAAACTCGACGAGATCTACTCTTTCCCGCTGCTGATGCCCGCACGCTACAACGACGAGGTCTTCTCGATTATCGAGAACGCTCGCGCCGCGAAGGACCTCCCCTCGAAAATGCCCTTCCTCGTAAGGATGGTCAACATCCTGCTTGAGATCGGAACACCTGTTGAGAGCAAGAACGCGCTTACGTCAAAGCTGAAAAACTACATGGAGGAAAACTACGCCGGCAACGTCTCCGCCGCGGAACTGTGCGGCATCATGTGTTGCTCCAGGTCCGCGATGTATTCACGCTTTAAAGAGGTTATGGGCGAGACTCCGGTCAGATACGTCAACAACCTCCGCATAAGCCACTCTCAGGACATGCTTCTCGAGACGGACCTCCCGATCGCCGAGATCGCCTCCGCCGTAGGATTCCGCGATCAACTGTACTTCGCGCGCCTCTTTAAAAGCATCACCGGCACCAGCGCCAGCGAGTACAGGAAGCTCAGGCGAGAAATCGCCGCGAAAACGTAACGGCGCGTTTCGTTTCCTTTCGCGTTACAAATCCCTTTGCGGCACAAAAAACGGCCGCGCCTGCTTTTTATTACCACGGCAGGCGCGGCCTTCCCTTTAATTATTTATCAAATAAAGCGGTTCCACAGGAGCAATCACAGCCCAAGTCGTCACTCCGCCTTGAACTTCCAGCCGCCGTTCTCCTTGATGTCGACGCCTATTCTGCCGGAGACGCTGAACGCGCCTGTGCGCCAGTTCTTCACGTATGCGCTCTCCGCGATGAAGTGGCCCTCAACGGCGCCGCGGATCACGTAGCTGACGGTGATGTCGAAGGAGTACTCGGGGCACTCGATCCTGTCGTACTGTCTGACGTCCCTGTAGATCGAATTGTACACGCCGACGCAGCCCGACATGTTCTGGCCGCTGCGGTTGTAGATGCAGGCCCAGGTATCGACAGTCCCGACGATCCGTCTGGAGTATCCGCCGCTCTCGAGCGACAGGAACCTGGCGCCCGAAGGAATGAGGTCGTAGAGTTCGAAGCTCTCGCAGACTCTGGTAGATTTTCCGCTGATGTGAAGCTCCACAACGCAGTTGCCGCGCGAGTCGACGGTCATCTTCTTCTCGATCTTGACTCTTTCGTCGGCCGCGGGTTCTCCGTAAAGGGCCTCGTCCGTGTTGCCGCGGTAGTAAACGCCCACCTTCGCGTCGTCGGGAAGCGAGAGCTTGAGCGCTTCAAGTTCGGGCTTCGAGAGCGTAAGCATGAAGCTTCTTCCCGATTCGAGTGTGACGCTCTCCTCGTTTTCGCCGATGGAATATGTGAATTCCAGCGGTTCAGCCTTCTCCGCCGGCAGGAAGTACTTGAGGTATCCGGCCAGAGCAATCTGGTTGGAGGAGGCGTCCGACCTGTTCTCGCAGAGCCACAGAGCGATCTTGGAGGCGTCGTCACGGGCGATCCTCGAGGCGCTCATAAGGGCGAGGCAGGACAGCGAAACGGTGGTGTCGAACACTTCGCCTTCAAACTTCAGCGTGCCGAATTCACTGTTTTCGTTGCCGATAGCGTCCTTGACCTGCGAGTAGACGTCGTAGGCGGCCGGGTAGTCACCGCAGAGTGCGAACCCGAGCGCCAGCCAGAGTTTAGCCTCGTTCGAGAAGTTGGCCGCGGTGTCCGCGACGGCGTAAAGCGTGTCGAGAACAGGCTCGTCAAGTGCCGCCAGGCAGACGATGTTCGCCAGCAGATCCTCGGGTGACGTCTGATCCTTCTTCGCGACGCTCTTCCTTGCGGCGTTGGCAATCAGGGTCTTTGTATTGTTGTCCAGAGGCAGTCCGAGGGTCAGCAGAGAAGCGGTCAGCCTTGCATCGGGCTCGGAGTACGGGAACAGCCTGAATTTGCCGTCCGCTGCCGAGAAGTTTTCTTCGAGCTGTCTGAGCAGATTCTCGAGAACTTCCTCAGATTTGAAGCCGTAGAGAGTCTCCCTCGCCTCCTCCGAAGCGTACAGCGCCGCGTATTCGTCAGTTCTGCCGCTGCCGCGGTCATAGGCAAGCAGCCACATGACGCGTTCGTAAAGCGAGTAGGACCCGGTTCTGTTCGTGAACACGATCCTCACCGGGTAGTAGACCGGGTTGATGTCTTTAAGCTCCGCAACCGTGATCGTCTTCGAAACGTCCGAAGCCACCGCCGTAGGAACAATGCTGAATTTCGCGGTCACCGCGTCTCGGTATTCACCGCACTCCGCGTAGACCGTCACGATATACTGTCCCGGCTCGGTAAGATCAAACTTGAGCCAGCACCTGGATTTGGAATCGGCCGCGCCGTTCGCCTCGCCCTTCTTGTTTCCGAGAAGGTCAGTCAGAACCGCCGAGTATTTGACATTCCCGTCAGCAGCGGTACCGTAGGACCTGGCGCTGATCGAAATCGTGTCGCCAACGATGTACTGCTGGCAGACGCCCAGATTCACGAAGAACGGCTGGGTGCATACCACGTCGGAGACCGAAGCGCCAATCTTAAACTCACCGTTTCCGCGGCCCGCTCCGGAAAGAGCCAGCGCGGTGATTCTCCACGACGTGATGTTGTCGGGAACGGTGAACGTCAGCGTGCCGCAGCCGTCGGCGTCAAGTTCGACCACCTTGAAGACCGGGTTGTCCGCGAAGTACTGTCTTATGTACCAGCCGCCGTCGGATCCGTCGCCGCCGTTGTCACCCGGAGCGGGATTCGCCTCGGGCATCTCCGCGACTTCGTCCGCGAGGCTGCCGTTTTTCATGCCGTAGCCGCCGCTTCCGTCGCGCGTATCCGAAACGGAGTACGTGATTGCGGGAATAAACCTTGAGTTGAACGACACGGCAGGACTCGCGCCGTACCCTCCGTAGTAGCCGTAGTAGTAGTCATAGAATCTGTAGCTGTAGTGGTCATAGAATCTGTAGCTGTAGTAGTCGCTTCCGGTTCTGCTCGAGCTGCTGAAGAAAGACGCGGGCGTGAGCTTCTGATTGCCCAGCGCGAAGCAGGCCTCGTCGACCACGCTGATTACCGCGAATCCGCCGTCCGCCCCGGGAACCTTCACCGTGACCGTGGCAGTGTCGCCCGGTTTGTAAGTGTCCGATGAAGCGGTAATTACCGGCGTCAGCGACGCGCGTTCCGTATCGTACGCAAGCCTCTGGAACGCCTGCACGTACGTGCCGTATTCCTTGTCGAATACCACCGCGTATACTCTACCGCCGGCGATCATGTCCGCGGTATATGTAAAGCCAACCTTGTCGGCGTACTTCACGTCCGCGATTCCATTCGCCACAGTCACGAACAGCGCCTTTTCCGCGCCGCAGGCGGCTTTGAATTGTGCGACCACCTTGTCGTTCACGGCGAAGTTGGCGGCGTTAAGCGTAACCTCCGCGTCGTCGTAATAGTTTCTCTCGTTGTAGTTCCACCTTCCTGCGGTGCCGTTCAGCGAGTAGTGGAAAACGTTTTCGCTCGTGTCGTCGTAGAACTCAACCTTGTACCAGTAATAGCCGTCGAATCCTTTAACCTCTCTGAGCGGGAACGAGACGGAGCCGTCGGTGAACGACTTTTTACCGTACGCCACCTGCTGCTCGTTGATCGAGTACTTGTACTGTTTTTCGTACCGTCTCGTGTAGCTGTTGTAGACCTTCGTTTCGGTCTTGATTATCTCTACTTTATAAAGGGTGTACGTGAGTACGTCTTTCGCGGACAGCGGCTCGCCCTTGGTATTTTCCGGAAATACCTGCCATGAGAAGTCTTCTGCGGTCTTGAGAGCCGACGTGTCGCGCCTGTTGAGCGTCATAATCGACGAGTTCGCGTCCTGCAGCGTCCCGACTACGTAGTCGGAATGGAAGTAGTACGTGTACGCCGAGGTCATCAGCGTCTGGGTCTCGAAGTTCGTAAGCTCTGCGTAGAAATACAGGGTCGCCGGGTCCGTGCCGTAAACCTCGCCGCTATTGAGCTTTCTGGGCGTGTATGTGAGCTTCGCCTCGCCGTTCTTGTCCGTCTTCACGGTCTTTGTATTGTCGCCGAAGTAGCTCAGGCTGCACAGGAATACAAGTCCCTCCGCGGGAGTTCCGTCGAAGAACGAGGCCTTCACCGTCACGGTGATCTTCTCGCCACGTCTGTAGAACAGCTTGTCGAAGCTTGCGGAAGCGGTGTACTGCGGCTTCTCCTCCTCGGTGATCCGGAAGGATTTTGCGACAATGAACCGGCCGTCGCCGTCGCTGAATCTGAGCGTGAAATAGCCTGCCTCGCAGCGTGAATACGTCAAAGACCCGGTGAAAAAGCCGGTTTCGTCAACCTCGATCCGCGTTTTCGTTGTGGAAAGACCGGTCTGCAGGTAGAGGTAGCCGGGAACGGTCCCGCCGAAGGAAGGCGCAATGTACCCGCTGAAATTCACCGTGTCGTCGGAGAAATACGTTTCCCTGTCGGTGAATATATAGCTCATATAGTAGTCGTAGGTGTCCTGAGCCTGCGTCGAGGCACAGATGACGACCGCGTCGCTTCCTTTCTCGACATACACGACAGCGGAGTTGCGGCCGCCGTTGTCGAACACGGCAATTCCCGAAGCGTCGGTCCTGACGCTCTTCGTCTCGCCGTCAGTCTCCGCGTTCCAGCCGTCGTACCTGTCAAAAAGCGTCACCGAGAGATCCGCGCCTGCCACAGGACCCGTTCCCGTCGCGTTCAGCCAGAGGTAAGTCTTGCCGTCCGAGGACACCGTGTAAGGCCTCAGATCCGAAACCTGAACGATCACGGACCTGGTGTCGCTTACCGTCTTCCCGAAGGACGGAGAGCCGGAGGCATTGACGACAGCCAGGTAAATGCCCGCCGCCAGGCCGTTGCCGAAATCCACCGAATAGGCGTTCCGGTTCGACTCATTCTGCTGCGGCGAGAAAGACCCGATTTTTGTAAGCCGCGTCAGGTCGAGCTGCGGGAAACTCTCATCCCCTGCCCGTTTTTCGGAGTCGACGATGAGCTCCGCGGCCTGCTTCGCGGACCCGAACATGTAAAGGTCGCAGGTGACGCTGACGGTTCCCTTAAACGTGGAGTACGCGCTGAAGTCGAATCCCGCGTCGCTACCCGGCGAATATATTCTGTCCTGAGAATTCGGCAGATTGATCCTGACGTAATGGTTGCTGCTGCCGGAAACGGCCTGTTTTTCGTATTCTTTGGTGTAAGTTCTGAACGCCGCGGACTTCTCGCCGGTGAACGTCTTTCCCGAGCGTCCCGTCACCCCTTCGTTAACCGTTACCGTATAGACGGTGTCGTAGGAAAGATTCTCGTCGGGAAGGAAAAGCACCGTTCTGCCGTCCGGATAGAGCGAGAATTTGCCCTTGACCTTGGGGCTCACCGTGAACGGTTCGCTGTTTCCGTCCATCACCACGGCGTCCGAGAAGGTCACCTCGATTCCGGTGTTCACGGGAACGTTGAGCGTTTTGTCAGCCGGGAACATCGACGTGACGACCATGTTGTTCTCGGTCTGGAACGCGAAAGAGGCAACCGGGTTCTGCGGGTCGCCGAGGGTCAGCTTGTATATCTGCCCGGGTGCGAGACTGCCTGACGCAGGCGCGATCCTGAATTTGGAAGATGCGAGCTTCGTCACCGAAGTGGGAATTGCCGGCGTCATCGTCAAGTATCCTGCCAGCGTCTCCGCGTCCGTCTCCCCTGCCGTCTCAACAATGAACGCGCCGTCGATCGGAATGACCTTCGAGTCGACGCCGTCAGCCGTGACCTTCACCGTTGAAAGCTCAGGAGGCAGCGTCGGGTTATTCCCCGAGTATTTGCCGCCCGAGAAAACAATCGGATCCGTGTCGGGAACCACATTGCTGTTGTTCTTCTTTTTACTCAAGAGCATTATAATGCCTCCTATGGGCAGCGCCGTCAGGAGGACCGCCGCGGCAACCACAAGCGCCACGATCCTTGCGACGCCCTTTTTGCGCTTTTGCGACGGACTCGTTCCGCCCTGACCGCTTCCCGCGGTGTTCTGTCCCGCGCCCGCTCCTGTCTCCGCGATGTCTTCAAATCTCTTATCTTCCATCTCAGTATCCCTCGAATCTTTCGTTGAATTTTGACGGTTTCCGGCCTTTCACGGCCGGATTTCGAATAATATGCTTCCTGTCAACTCTATTCTACCACTTTCGCGCCGCGTTTTTTGTTACATTTTTGCTTTCTTTGTTACAACCGCAAAATTACATTCCCGCAAACCGCGATATTTCGCCGCCGCGTTTTTTAGTGAATCAATTTTCACTGAAATATAATTCATTAAAAACAAATCAGACCCGGCGGCCGTTCCGCAGAGTCCGTGATTAATCAACTATGCTTGCCCCTGCAGTACGTAGGACATGTCGCCGATTCGCCTCACTAAGCGCTTCCCGTCGTCGCCGACGAACATGTGAGACACTCCCCCGGCCTGCCCGTGTATTTCCACGCGGCAGCAAGCCTCCACGTCCAGCCCCAGGAACATCGCGTTCCACATGCTCAGAATATCGCCGTGCGAGACGATGATAACGGTTTCGTCGCCGCTTTCCATCACTTTCTCAAAGAACGGCAAAAGCCGGTTCCAGGCTTCGCGCCTGCTCTCCCCGTCCGGGAACATCTTGTCGTCAACCGTTATTTCATCACATTCCTTGTTTTCACGAAGCCATTGAACGGACTTCCCGCAGCATCTTCCGAGGTTCCGCTCCCGCAGTTCCTCCCTGAAAACCGGCTCGATTTCCAGGTGTTTTGCGATTTCTTCCGCCGTCTGCTTCGCGCGCTTCAGATCCGAGGAATACATTACCGCGTCCTTGCCCGCGAGCTCTTCTTTCAGTTTTTTCCCGATACGGTCCGCCTGAATCCTTCCAAGCCCTGTAAGGTCCCAATCCGTCCGGGAGCCCACCATCCCGTTCGTGTGGTGAACAGACTGAGTATGCTGAACCGTGATAATGTGCTTCATTTTTGACCTCACGACGCAATTTCCGGTTTATTGGAAATGCAAATGTTCCGGCAAACCGGAATAATTCTCTATTGCTTACCATCCGTATATGAATACCCCCGCGATTCCCGCAATGCAAATCAGGAGAATCGGAGACATTCCGTTTTTTATGATTTTTTTCGATCCAAAATACAAAACGCAAAGAGCAACCGTCAGTATTATCGCGGGAATATCCGCGGAGACAACCGTGAACCCGCCTATGCAGTTCGTAATAATCAAATAAACGCCTGTGGCGAGGACAATGCCGGTAACGCATGCTTTCAGAGCGCTCAGCATCGACTGAAAGACTCCGTTCTTAATCAGTTTCCTCAAAAGAAGCATCAAAACCATAACGATCAGAAACGCCGGTAGAATAACAGCAACGGTAGCAATGACAGCTCCGGGAACGCCGCCGGTTGTGCTCCCTATATACGTTGCCAAATTAACCATGATAGGTCCCGGCGTGCTTTCACTGACAGCTATCATATAAGACAACTTTTCTTCCTCAATCCAACCGTACGAGAGCACTACCTCGCGAATCAGCGGAATTGCTCCGTACGCGCCGCCAAACGAAAAACAGCCGATTTCAAGAAATCCGGCGAGCAACTCAAGGAGGATCATTTTAACGCCTCCTTACGTACATAACGCTCTGTCAGATAAGCAGAAAGACCGGCAAACGCTGCCGCAAGCATCAAAACAACGGTAGAGATGCGCAAAGCGAAGATGTTTATAAGAGTCATAGCGATAAAGGCAGCCGAGAGAATAATGACCGGAAGCAGCTTCTTTTTCATTTTAACAATCATCTTAACCGCCGCGTCGAGAATCAATAAGCCCACTGCAATCTTGATTCCTTTAAACGCGCTTGCAACCCATTTGATTTCAAGAAACCGGTCAAGAAAAAACGAGATGAGGAGAATGATGAGGAAAGACGGAAGAATAACGCCAAGAGTAGCCACGACGGCGCCTAAGAAGCCTTTTTTCTTAAGCCCGACATATGTGGCGCAGTTGATTGCGATTGGCCCGGGTGTTGATTCGGCAATCACAGTGATATCCGCCATTTCCTCGTCTGTGATCCACTCTTTTTCGACCACGCAGGTGCGCTCGATCAAAGGAATCATGGCATAACCGCCGCCGAAAGTAAACAACCCGATTTTCAAAAAAGTCAAAAACAGTTCTAATAAGAGTTTCATCTTTCTCTCCTGCCAAAATCAATCATCGCGACAATTCCCGGCTTGCCGGTATGATTATACCACATCGGACATTGCTTTTAAACAGGAACCGGGACCGGAACGGTTGATTCCGGCCCCGCAGCCACGGTGTGAAGACAAAACAGATTAAACGGTTAAATAATCAGCGATTTTAAGCGCCGGGAAGAAACGCTAAGAGAAAAACTACGAACGTTAATGAAAACCGGGCTTCAGATTGCCATGCAGTGGTTAAAGCCTCTTGCCAGGTCGTCGCGGGCGCGCCGGGCGTCAAAACCCACCAGCTTGATGCCTTTGTCCACCGTATTCTGATAAATAATCTCCATATCGTTAAGGTGAGGCTGGGACATGTTGACCACCGACAGCGAAGGCGCCTCGCACATCGATTTGATATAGTGATCGCCCCTTCCGCAGAAATGCATTCCTCCTCCGCCGAAACGGTCCAGCAGCATCCGGTCGTAGGGGACGCAGAATTCGTCGTACAGCTTCGGCGAGAGATTGTTTGCGTTGTCACAGCGAAGCATGATGCTGCCCTTGTGCCAAACGTTGCCCCAGTGTGGGTTCATGTCCGGCCGCGGCGGGTAAAGCTTCTGCCACTCCTCCATAAAGCTGATGTAGGACCGGGTCAAAAGCCCAAGCACGTCGTGAACGGTTTCAGGTTCGTCTGCCATCTGGTAGAACATTTCTTCGCCGAACAGCAGTTCGCAGTTGTCAATCGGCCCCTGAATGTCCGGGTGGTAGACCTGAACGTATGCGGATATTTTAGGGTAGTGAGCGAAAACTTCCTTCACGAATTCGCCAAAGCCGAACACTTTCGCACCCAGCCCCGAACGGTTGTCGGGAACGCCTCTGTCGAGGAGCTTTTGCATTGCCCCTTCGCCGGTAAGCGTGCGCGTAATGGGCAACGTATTGGTTTTGTATGGCATGATGTACACTTCGGCGCCGAACAGCGAAGTGCCGATGCACGATCCGTAATTGGCCCGGATTGCGAGGTTCATGGATCTTGCCCGGTTGTTGTCGTTGTCGTCAAGGGCGTACGACACTCCGAGCAGTTGTGAATAAAGCATGCTGTCGTAGTCGGTCATGGCGTCGTTGATCATCATGCCTTTCCGCTCGACCGTCGTCAACGTCAGTTTTTTGCGTTTCGGAGCGAAAATATCCCCTTCGAACCGGTCAAACAGGAAGTCCCGCCACTGATCAAGAAAGTCTTCCTCTGTCTCCGGGTCGATCCTCCGCTCTATATCTTCAAGAAGGTCAATCGTATTTTGTGTCAGCTTCATATTTTTTCTTTGCCTTTGCCGCCCGAGATTTAGCGGGCAACTGCTCTTTCATTTGTAATTGCGCACAGTTGTGCAGATAATTAAAAGCTCGCAACAAGCAATAAGCTTGTTCCGCTAAAGTGGCGAATCATCTCGGCAAACCGGAATTTGCCGATGTTTTTTCAGAGGGACTTTTCCATGCAGTACATTGTATGCCCTTTCGGATAATCTTCAAGCACGCCCGTTACTCTTTC
>DBXM01000020.1:434-37493 GCA_002309655.1 Mageeibacillus sp. UBA1212 | reverse complement strand
ATCGCGGAATTGAGCTTGTGGCTTCCGGAGGTATTATTTCCCTCAAATTTATAATAGATCTTCGCCGGTGTCTGCAGCTTTTCTTCCAGGCAGTAGGCGCGGACGAGCGGCGACGGGCGGTACATTTTGTAGAAGTTGAAAACGTCCTCGGGAATCGGGAAGTACGCGGTGGTGTCGTCGAGTTCCTGCTTGATGAGTTCCTCGCAGAAGACCGGAGCGAGATCCTCGGCCGTGACCGGCTTCTTTGTGCCCGGGTTGAGCAGCGGCGCCGGCTTGTTCTTCATATCGGCGCGAAGGTTGTACCACGCGGTCGGCATTTCATGTTCTTCGAGGTAAATTTTATAAGGTACTTCGTTCGTTTTTTTCATTTTAATCAAACTCCTCTGTGGGTATGCGACGCCTTCCTTTAAGGCGGCAAATAAATGTCATGAATGTCAAAATGTAATAGTCAGTCGTTTGTTTACCTGTGAATGCCGCAAAATTCCCGCTCCGGCAGCGAACGGCCGGCTTTCATGAATGAAATCATGCGGAAATGCGGTGTGAAGAAAAGGCTGAAATATCCGGCGCTTCAGCGCCACGGAACCTCGTCCGGATCCTCCGAGAGCGTGACCGCGACGTAGTCCCTCAGGAAGAATATCGCCTGCCTGTAGCCCTCGAATCCGAGCCCCTTGAAAGTTTTGACGCAGTACATTCCCGTATACGAAAGCTGCCGGAAAGGCTCTCTCGCCGCGATGTCGGTGAGATGCACCTCGACCGCGGGAAGTCCGACCGCCTTGAGCGCGTCCAGAATCGCAATGCTCGTGTGGGTGTACGCGGCCGGGTTGATGACGATGCCGTCGAAATTCCCGAGCGCCTTTTGGATCGCGGTCACGATCTCGCCTTCGCAGTTAGACTGAAAAACCTCCGCGGAAACGCCGGCCTCCTCCGCCGCCTGCCCGATGAACGCGACAAGCGCCTTGTAGTCCTGCCTTCCGTAGATATCCGGTTCACGAATCCCCAACATGTTGATGTTCGGTCCGTTGATGACGAGGAATTTCATTTCTGTCTCCGGGTCTGAAAGTCTAACGCCCTTCCCGTTTCGCGGGAACCGGGGTTTAATAAAATCGTTATTTTAATACGAAAACCGGCGTCCGTCAATCAAATTCGCGGGAATTCCGGCTGATTCCGCCGCCGGAAACCGGGGTTTGCAAAGCCCCGCGTGAGTGAAACGCACTGCGTTTTCGCAAATGTTGTCATTCCGGAAAATGCCGTCAGCAAAGCCCCGCAATCCTTACGACATTTTCGGCCGCCTCTCCCGGAGTCGTCACGTTTTCGACCTCCGCGTCCGCAAACCGTCTGTAAAGAGGCTCGCGCTCCGCCGCCAGCTCCCCGAGGGGCCTTCCCTGGGACAGCGGCCGGCCTTTTACCGGCAGCAGCTCGAGGGGCCTTTTGATGCGCACCGTGAAGGAGTTCTGCCTGATATATTTATAGTTCTCCTCCCGCGTCACGACGCCGCCGCCTGCGGAAATGACGAGCCCCGACTGCTTCCCGAGTTCCCGCAGAATGTCGCTCTCGACCCTGCGGAAAGCCTCTTCGCCGTCGTTTCTGATGATGTCCGCCGGCGTCCGGCCCGTTCTTTTCACGATCTCGGCGTCCGTGTCGACGACGGTGCGCCCCGTGAGTTTTCCGACCTTTGCCGCCACCGTGCTCTTGCCGCAGCCCGGCATTCCTATCAGCACGATGTTGCGCATTCCTGCGGCTACCGCGTCGCGTACCCTGTCGATCTCCGCGTCGGGAATCGTCCGCCCCGTGAAGAGTTCCGAGCTCCTTTTCGCCTGGGCCACCAGCATGTGAAGCCCGTTGAACGACGGTATCCCGGCCGCCTCGCACTCCAGCAGAAGCTCTGTTTTCGCAGGGTTGTAGATGAGGTCGAAAACGCCTTTAACCAGGGGAAAATCGCGAATGCTCACCGCCGCTTCGCCGTTGTTCGGGAACATCCCGAGAGGCGTCGTATTAACGATGATCTCCGCGTCCGCGTGCCTGTACAAATTTGTGTAGTTGTCGGCGCCGCTCCTGCTGATGACGACGGTTTCAGCCCCCAGAACCCTGAGCGCCTCCCTGACCGCCACCGACGCGCCGCCGCTGCCGAGCACCAGCGTTTTCCTTCCCGCCACGTCAATTCCCGACCGCCTGACCGTGTCGAGGAAGCCGTAAACGTCGGTGTTGTCGCCGAAAAGTGTGCCGTCCGGCCTCTTCACGACCGTGTTCACGCTCCCGGTGCGCGCGACAGTCTCACTCACCTCGTCCATGAAAGGCAGCACCGTCTTCTTGTAGGGAATCGTCACGTTGAGCGCCGTCCATTCCCCGTTATTCTTCAGGAACGGGCCGACCTCCTCCTCGCGGAGCTCGTACAGAACGTACGGGTAGTCGCCGAAAAGCCGGTGAATCTGAGGCGAGTAGCTGTGCCCCAGTTTCGCGCCGATAAGACCGCACGAGATCACTTAGACCACCTCGCTGTAGCTGCCGAGATACGTAAAGCTCTCGCACGCGTCCGGAAGCTCGCCCAGAAGCCTGAGAAGGCGCGGCGAATAGACCGGCGTTTCGAAGTCAAAGTAGAACATGAACTCGAAGTCGCGGCCGGGAAGCGGACGGCTCTCGAGCTTGGTGAGGTTGATGCCCAGCGCGTAGAATTTCGACATGAGCTTGTAGAGCGAGCCCGCCTCGTGGGGAAGCGTGAGCATGACGCTCGTTCTGTCGGCGCCGGGAAAAATCTCCAGATTCCGGGAAATACACACGAACCTGGTGTAGTTGTTGTCCGCGTTCTGGACCGACTCTCTGAGGCACTCCAGACCGTAGAGCTTCACGCAGCTTCTGGAAGCGAGCGCAGCGACGTCCCTGCGACCCGATTCCGCCACCATTTTCGCGGCGACGGCGGTGTTTTCGCAGGGAATGATCTTGACATTGACGCCCGCAAACTCCGACAGGAACTCCGAACACTGGTTAATCGCCTGCTCGTGGGAGTAGATCTCCTTGATATTTTCTATTTTCGTGCCGGGAACGGCCAGCAGATTGTGGTCGACCTTGATCCGGACGCTTCTCGAGACCGTGAACCGGTGGTTCATCATCAGGTCGTAAACCGAGTTCACCGAGCCGGCCGTACTGTTCTCGACGGGAATGACGCCGTAGCGGCAAAAACCGGTCTCGATCGCCCTGAACACCGCCTCGAACGTCGAAAAGAACATTATGTCGGCGCGCCTGAAAAGCCTGTCGCAGGCGGTCTGCGAGTTGGAGCCTTCCGTTCCCTGGCATGCCACCACGGCGTTCTCCGGGAAGAGCGCGGGCGTCTCCGCCACCGCTTTTTCAATCTTTTCCGCGAGCTCCGAACGTTCGCCGCTGACGCGCCGCTGGTGGTTCCTGCTCAGTTCGAAAATGAGCGGATAGAGGACGGCAATGTCGTCCTTCAGTCCGTCCGGTGTTTTCGAGATCACGTCTTTGAGTTTTTCACGCTCGCGGCGCGGGTCGAAAACCGGAAGATTCTCCGCTTTTTTGACTGCGGCGATCTCTGCCGCGACGTCCATGCGCCGTGCGAAAAGATCGACGATTTTGTCGTCGATTTCGTCAATTTTATTTCTGCACTCTTTGAGGCTGTCGGGGTTTTTGTCCATTTTCAGTTCCTCTTCCGGTTAAATCCTGTCGCTTCTAAAGGAAAGTAGCGCGTCGTAAATTGCAAGCGCCGCGGCCGCTTCCACCACCGGCACCGCCCTGGGGACCACGCACGGGTCGTGCCTGCCCTTCACGGCGATCTCGGTCTCGGTCATCGTTCTCAGGTCGACGCTTCTCTGGGGAAGCGCGATCGAAGGCGTCGGCTTGAAGGCCGCCCTGAACACGAGCGGCATGCCGTCGGTGATTCCCCCGAGAATGCCTCCCGCGTTGTTTGTCAAAGTCTCGATTTTGCCTTCTTTCAGGCAAAAACCATCGTTATTTTCGCTGCCGGAAAGCCTCGCCGCCGAAAATCCGGCGCCGAATTCAATTCCTTTTACGGCGGGTATCGCGAAAACGATCTCCGCGATCCGGCCCTCCATTCCCTCAAAAAGCGGTCCGCCAAGGCCCGCGGGAAGTCCCCGCACGACGCACTCGACAACGCCTCCGACTGAGTCGCCCGCCGCCTTTTTTTCTGCGATCAACGCCTGCATTTTCGCACCTTGAGCGTCAGAAACGGTCGGAAATTCCTTCTCTTTTACCGCCGCCGTGAGCTTTTCGACTCCACCGCGGTCGCGAACGTTCCCGATCGAGAGAATTCTCGCGCAAACCTCCGCGCCCTCTTTTTCGAGCAGCTGGAGCGCGATGCCGCCGGCAATGCAGAGAGGAGCTGTCATCCTTCCCGAAAACGCCCCGCCGCCGCGCCTGTCCGCGCTGTCACCGTATTTCACGAACGACGTGTAGTCCGCGTGACCCGGCCTCGGCACGTACAGAACGTCCTCGTAGTCGCCCGATCTACGGTTCGTGTTCCTGATGACCGCGGTGAGCGTTTCGCCTGTCAGCACCCCGTTCTCAAGGCCTGACTGAAACTCGGGCACGTCCGGCTCTTTTCTCGCCGTCGACCAGCTGTTCCTGCCCGGGGCGCGCCTCTCCAAAAACGCCTGCAGCCTCTCTGTGTCGATTTTTGCGCCCTTCGGGAACCCTTCGGCCGTCACGCCTACGCACTCGCCGTGGGAGCTTCCGAAAATTGAAATGATTAGATTTTCGCCGTACGTTCCGCCCATCGGTCAGCCTCCGGTTTTAAGTGAAAATAAGTCGTCCCAGAATCCGGGATAGGATTTGCCTGTGCAGGAAGCGGATTCCGCGTAAACGCTCTCTTTGGCAATCGACGCCGCCAGCGCACCCGCCATCGCGATTCTGTGGTCGTCCGCGGTCGGGAACGGTCCGCCTTTCAAGAACCCTTCCCCGTGGATCACGAGGCCGTCCGCCGTCTCCTCCGCGTTTCCACCCAGTGAATTGACTAACGCCGCCGTGGTTTTGATGCGGTCGGACTCTTTCAGTCTCAGCCGTCCCGCGTTCGTGATCACGGTGTCTCCCTGCGCGCCGGCGGCGACTGCGCAGATCAGCGGCACCAGATCGGGAATGTCGGACGCGTCAACCTCGACGCCCTTCAATTTTCCCTTTTTTACGGTAAAATCGGCAGTTCCTCCGCGCCGCTTTTTCACGGTCACGGAAGCCCCGAACCTCTTCAAAATATCAATTATTCTCCGGTCGCCCTGGGGTGAACCGGGGTCGAGCCCCTTCACCGTGACGCCCTTTTTCGAGAACGCGCCGGCCGCCAGAAAGTATGCGGCGCCGGACCAGTCCTTCTCGACTTCACTGACGTCCGGAAGGCGGTACGTCTGCCCCGCGGGGATCTCGTAAACCCTGAGGCCGTCCGTATCCGTCCTCGTGAAGCGGATCCCGCCCTTAAGCAGAACGCTCTCTGTGATGCCGATGTAGCTTCCCGACTCGATCTTCCCGCGCACCAGAACGCGGCTCACGGCCTCTTCCTTCTCTTTTTTAATGAGCGGCAGCGCCAGAAGCAGGCCGGAAATGAACTGGGACGAGACGTTCCCGGGAAGCTCATAGTCGCCGGCGGTGAGTTTTCCGCTCACCAGAAGCGTGTCTTTCTCGCGCGCAATGTGCATCCCGCGGGCCCGAAGTACGTCCGCGAAAACGTCCAGCGGCCGCTCGGGAAGCCTTCCCTCCATGTAAAAAACGCAGGGCCGGCCCGTGATTCCCGCCAGAGGGAGCATGAACCGCTGTGTGGAGCCGCTCTCGCCGCAGTAGAGGTCCGCGACGCAGGGCCGTCCGCTTCCGGAAAAAGCACGTAAACCGGCAGGCAGCACCGAAAACAAACCGTCGCCCTTGTCAACAATCTCCGCCCCCAGCGCCTCCAGGCACCCGATCGTGGCTTCGATGTCCTTCGACGTCTCGCGGCAAACGACCGTCTTCGGGCCGTCCGAAAACGCCGCCGCGATGAAAAGCCTGTGCGCGTGGGACTTCGAAGCGGGCGGAGTGACTGTTCCCGTGCGCGCACCCGGCGCGATCACCGCGTTCACTTGAGACCTCCCGCTCTCAGCCAGTCGATAAATTCACTCTTTTCAATCGTAAGAAGCGCACACTCACCGACGCGTTTCGGAACCGCGAGAGTCAGCTTTGAGCCGCTCGCTTTTTTGTCGTTCATGGCCGCCTCGAAAAGCGACTCCGCCGAAAAACCGGCAAGTTCCTCCTCCGGGAACCCGGCCGGCGCGGAAGTTCCGTCGGGAAGTCCGTACTCGCGGATGACTCTAAGAAGCCTCTCCGCCGTGCCCTTTTCCGCAAACGCCAGGTTCTCCGCCGCCCGCGTGATGACGCACATTCCCGCAGCCACGGCCATACCGTGGGGGACCATGTAGCCGCTCTTGTTCTCAATTGCGTGGCCCACCGTGTGGCCCAGGTTGAGGACCATTCGGCCGCCCCTGTCAAATTCGTCGTTTTCCACGATTTCCCGCTTCATATCGACGCATTTCGCCACCACAGCATCGTAATGAAGCGACACCGGCAGCGCCGCCACCGACTCGAAAAGCTCCTCGCTTCCCAGCATCCCGTACTTGATTATCTCCGCGCACCCATTGAGGTACTCAGCCTCCGGAAGCGTCGAGAACGTGTCCGTGTCGCAGAAAACCGCCGCCGGCTGCCAAAATGCGCCCAGCAGATTTTTCCCTGCGTTCAGGTCAATTGCGGTCTTGCCGCCCACCGACGAGTCCACCGCCGCCAAAAGAGTCGTAGGCACCTGCACGTACTTTATCCCGCGCAGGAACGTCGCCGCCGCGAACCCTGAAATGTCCCCGGTCACGCCGCCGCCCAGAGCGATCACGACGTCGCTTCTGGTCAGCTTTTCGCGCGCCATTTTTTCGACGATTTTCCCGTAGGTTTCGATGTTTTTCGACTGCTCGCCCGGCTCGAAAACGAACGTCCCGGTCCTGAAACCCGCATTCGCGAGACTGGCCAGCACCCGTTCCCCGTAGAGCCGGAAAACGTTTTCGTCGGAAATTACGAACGCGGTGCAGGGCGAAGTGGTCTCAGCCAGCATTTCGCCGACTCTTCCCGCGAGCCCGCTCCCGATATACACGTTATATTCGGTTGAAGTTTTGACGGAGATGACTTTCATCAGCCGTCCACCTCCTCCTTGCGCGCCTTGCCTTCCGCCAGCAGCTTCGTCAGCCGTTCACGGTCGCCGTCAGCCAGCGCGTCCCTGTACTCACCGAGACTGGCGGTGAGAATGTCGATTTCTTTTATAAGGTTGTCCCTGTCGTCGAGAAAGAGTTCCGCCCACATCTCCGGATTCAGCCACGCCACGCGCGTCATATCCTTGTAGCTGCCGGCCGAAAAGCCCTTGTGCTTCGCCGCCGTCGGACTCTTTATGTACGCGTTCGAGACCACGTGCGCCAGCTGGGACGTGAACGCGATCATCTCGTCGTGTTTTTCGGCCGTCGTCACCGAGATCCGCCCGAAACCGCAGGGCTTCAGCAGCGTCTTGACCCTGTCCAGCAGCTCGATGTCGTCGAAAACCGGCGGCACGATGACCATCGGCGCGCCCTTGAACATGTTCTCCTTCGAGTATCTGAAACCGGAGTACTGCGTGCCCGCCATCGGGTGTCCGCCCACGAACAAAAATCCGTACTTCTCCGCGATTGCCGAGCACTCCTTCACGACGTGCCGCTTGGTTCCGCAGGAGTCGATGACCACCGGTTTTTTCCCAATTATAGGGCCTTTCTGCGCCAGGAAGTCTATCGCGGCCTGCGGGTACGTGCACAGAATGAGAATGTCGCATTCGGGAATGACCTCATCGGTCAGAACGTCCTTCACGGCGCCGCTCATGATCGCGAAATCAAGCGTCTGCCGGCTTCTGTTGAATGCGTACACCTCGTGCCCAGCTGCCGAGTAGGCCTTCGCGAACGAGCCGCCTATCAGTCCCAGCCCTACGATTCCGACCTTCATAGCGACGCCTCTCTGACCGCCTTAATCCTCTTGGCGAGCACCGCGAATTCGTCGGGCTTGATCGACTGTGCGCCGTCGCTGAGAGCGTGAACCGGGTCGTTGTGGACTTCAATGAGGAGTCCGTCGCAGCCGCATGCGGTTGCCGCGAGCGCCATCGGAGGAACGAGTTTTGCGATTCCCGTAGCGTGGCTCGGATCGACCACCACAGGAAGGTGCGAAAGGTCGTGAAGCATCGGCACGGCCGAAAGGTCCAGCGTGTTTCTGAGGTAGTCGCTGAACGTTCTGATGCCGCGCTCGCAGAGAATGACCTTCTCGTTGCCGCTGGCCATAATGTACTCGGCGCTCATGAGAAGCTCCTTCAGCGTGTTCGCGAGGCCCCTCTTGAGGAGGATCGGCTTGTCGGTGCGGCCGAGCTCGCGGAGAAGGTCGAAGTTCTGCATGTTTCTGGCGCCGACCTGGAGCACGTCCACGTCCTCGAAAAGCGGAAGATCGGTCGCGCTCATAATTTCGGTCACGATGGGAAGTCCCGTCTCGCGGCGCGCGGCCTTTAGGTACTCGAGTCCGAGCGCCCTAAGCCCCTGAAAATCGTAGGGCGAGGTACGGGGCTTGAACGCGCCTCCGCGAAGCATTCCCGCACCGGCTTCTTTTACCGCCTTCGCGATGCCGACGATCTGCTCCTCCGACTCCACCGAGCACGGGCCCGCGATGATGCAGAAGTTCCCGCCGCCGATCTTGACGCCGTTCACGTCTATAACCGTGTCGTCCGGATGGAATTTCCGGTTGCAGCACTTGAACGTCTCCGTGACGCGGCTGACTTTTTCAACAATGTCAAGGCTTCCGACAAGGTCCATGTCCACCTTGGTCGTGTCGCCGATAAGTCCCAAAACCGTCTGATAAGCACCGGTCGAAACGTGAACGCCGAGGCCCATTTCCTTGAACCACTCGACGAGTCTCTCCTGCTTTTCCGGCGAAACGTTTGGTTTAAGCGCAACTATCATTTTTAACCTCCAAAGGCCGTTTTTTGCTTTTAAAATTGCGCGCCGTCCGCGCGTGCGGCCTGATTTACTGTTTATTCTATTCCCGCGCGCGTTTTTCCGTGCGCGGAAATAAGTAATTTTTAAGTATACAAAAGAGGGAACGACAAGTCAATCGAAATGTGTGATGATGAATAGGGAATGAAATCCCCTCCGGCTCCCCTCCGGGCTGCCTTCTCCTCCCCTGTTTTTGCATAATTTAATTCATAACCGCCGTAATATGCAAATTTTCGCGAATTATTCAGGAATTTTTCAATTTTATTCAAAAACCCGCTTGACAACCGAATTTTTATGAATATAATATCGCCTGTAACACCTTTGAAGAGCGCCGCACACGGAAACGGCGGCGTACAAAGAGAGGAGAAAACCATGAAAACCTTTAAAACTATTATCGCACTGGTATTGAGCTTTGCCTGCGTTCTCGCAATGGCGGCGTGCAAAAACGACGCTGACTCCGCCAAAGCGGCAGCTTACAACAAGATCCTGAAGGGTCTCGAATACGACGACTCCGGTCTTCCGGAACTCACCGTGGCCACCTCGCCCGACTTCGCCCCGATGGAATTCGTCGACCTCTCGAGAAGCGGGACCGACCAGTACGTCGGTTTTGACATCATTCTCTCGAAGTACATCGCCAAGGAGCTCAACATGAAACTCGTCATTAAGCCGATGTCCTTCGACGCGGTGCAGGCGGCAGTTCAGACAGGGACAGTCGACCTCGGTCTCGCCGGCTTCAGCTGGACGGCCGAGCGCGCCGAGAACTACTTCATCACCGACTGGTACGAGGCAGGCAAGAACGAGACCCAGCAGGTCACCATCACCCTCGCGGCCAACAAGGACAAATTCAAGACCGCGGCCGATTACAAAGGCGTGAAGGTCGGCGCCCAGGGCGCCTCCCTCCAGAAGATCCTTTGCGAGGAGCAGCTTCCCGACGCCCAGATCGAGCTCTACGAGAACCTCAACGACGCCTGCACGGCGCTGCTGACCGGCAAGATTGACGCCCTCGCGGTGGCCTACGGAAACGGCGAGTCGTTCATCTCCGCGAACGGTGACAAGATTGTGTTCACGGGCTTTGAGTTCACGGTCGACGATCTCTACAAGAACAACGTCATCCTGCTCAACAAGAACAACACAGAACTCGGTGCGAAGGTCAACACGGTTCTCGCGAAGGCAAAGGCCGAAGGCGTCTACGACACCTGGTACGAGGCCTGCCAGCTGCTGGCGGAGATCAAGACGATCGACGAACTCGGCTACGACGAGAACGGAAACAAGATCACCGAGTAGGATCTTCAAAGGTTCTGAAACACCGGCTTAACAGACCGGCAACGCGGGGCTTCCCGTCCGGACGCGTCTTCCATCGCGAAAGCGTTTAAAAGCGGAAACGGCGGTCCGGAAGGCGGAAGTCCCGCCCGCGTATTTACCCATTCTTAGGCAAAAACCAACCTTCAATCAATCTGCGCTTGCGAAAGCCTCGCACGCATTCAAGAATTCTAAAAATCAAGAGGGCCTTTCTTTATGACCGTAACGGAAATCCTGCAGAACATGTGGGACATATTCATCAAATACTATATCGGAGCGGGCCTGTTGTGGTCGGGCATCGGCTACACGTTGCTGCTCTCCGCAATCACGGTTCTCGCCGGCGCGATACTCGGCTCGCTGATGGCGCTCGGCAAGCGCACGCGCTTCAAGCCGCTCATTTTCGTCATCACCGCATTCGTTGAGATCCTGCGCGGGACCCCTCTCCTGCTCCAGCTCTACGTCGCGTATTTCATCATTCCGATGCTTCTGAAAGTGCCCGGTCTCTCGCCGTTCACGAGCGTGGCGATAGCAATGTCGCTCAACTCCGCGGCCTACGTTTCCGAGATCATCCGTTCGGGAATCGAAGCCGTCGACAAGGGCCAGACAGAAGCCGCCCGCGCCCTCGGACTCACCGGCAAGACCACGATGCTGAAAATCGTTCTTCCCCAGGCCGTCAAGAACATTCTTCCCGCCCTCGGAAACGAATTCATCACCGTTATAAAAGAGACCTCCCTCGCCTCCACGTTTTTCGTCGGCGACCTGATGACCACCTACAAAGTCATCAACGGCGTCACATTCCAGACGATTCCGGTCCTTTTCGACATGGCTATCTTCTATTTTTTGCTCACGTTCAGCCTCTCGAAGCTGCTCGGCGTTTTCGAAAGGAGGATGAAGAAACGTGCTTGAAGTTAACAACATCTACAAAAATTTCGGTTCTCTCAAAGTTCTGCGCGGCGTGACGACTCACGTCGACAAGGGCGAGGTAATCTCGATAATCGGTGTATCCGGCTCCGGAAAATCCACCCTTCTCCGCTGCATGAACCTTCTTGAACAGCCCACGTTCGGCGAGGTCTGGATCGAGGGCAAGCTGATGACCCCGGTCGACCCCTACCTCCACCGCGAAGTCATCGAAGCGTCCAATACGTTCGCGAAGCTGACCGTTTCCGGAATGAGCGCCGACGACGCCGTCCGCAAGATCAAGGAGGAGGACCTTCTCAAGGAAAAGCATTCCCGCGAAGGCGCTGCCTACAAAAAGCTCATGAAGGAGCTTTACGAAAAGAACCGCATCGATGTGAACGAAGGCCGCCGCAAAATGAGCATGGTCTTCCAGCAGTTCAACCTCTTCAACAACAAGAGCGTCCTCGACAACATCACGCTCGCGCCGATCGAGACCGCGAAGTACCACCACGCGAAAAACATGAAAGAGGTCAAGGAGGAAGTCACCGAACGCGCCATGACGCTTTTGAAGCGCATCGGCCTCGAGGAAAAGGCAAACGTCTACCCCTCCACCCTCTCCGGCGGCCAGAAGCAGCGTATCGCGATCATCCGCTCGCTCGCAATGAACCCGGACGTAATGCTCTTCGACGAGCCCACCTCCGCCCTCGACCCCGAGATGATCGGCGAGGTTCTGGACCTGATGAAGGAACTGGCGGACAGCGGCATGACTATGGTTATCGTTACGCATGAAATGGGCTTCGCGCGCGAGGTGTCCGACCGCGTCCTCTTCGTCGACGAGGGCTACATTAAAGAGGAAGGCACGCCCGAGCAGATCTTCCGCGACCCGAAAAACCCGCGGCTGAAAGACTTTTTAAGCAAGGTTCTCTGACATGCGGTGCCGTGGCATCCCTTATATAAATGGTGAAAAATGGCGACTTCAACGTATCATTTAAACGAAATAGAGTCGAAAACCGCTGAAATTCTCGAGATTTCGCACAAAATCTGGGAATATGCCGAGCTTTCGCTGAAGGAGTTCAAGTCGGCGGCGCTTTTTGTCGAGAAGCTTGAGGCGGCGGGTTTCGCCGTGAAGAAAGGCCTTTCGGGAATCGCGACCGCGTTCTCGGGCGAGTTCTCGTCAGGCACCGGCAAGCCTGTCATAGGCATCCTGGGCGAGTTTGACGCCCTCTCCGGGCTGTCTCAGAAGGCGGCCTCCGCCGTTAAAGAAGAACTCGTCAAAAACGGCTCCGGCCACGGCTGCGGCCACAACATGCTGGGGGCCGCAGCCTTCGGCGCCGCTCTCGGCATCAAAAAGTACCTTGAGGAGAGCGGCGCGGACGGCACCGTAATCTTTTTCGGCTGCCCCGGCGAGGAAGGCGGCGCCTCCAAGGCGTTCATGGCCCGCGACGGCGTCTGGAAGCACCTTGACGCCGCCCTCACCTGGCATCCCGGCCACACCAACGAAGTCACCACCGGCACCAACAACTCCTGCGTCCAGATTCTTTACGAGTTCACCGGTGTCGCGGCCCACGCCGCCGGCAATCCCGAACAGGGCCGCTCCGCACTCGACGCCGTGGAGCTCATGAACGTGGGCGTGAACTACCTTCGCGAGCACATGAAGCACGACTGCAGCGTTCACTACGCAATGGTCGACGGCGGCGGTCTCTCCCCGAATGTGGTCCAGCCCCACGCCTCCGTTCTCTACATGATCCGCGCCTGCAAAGTAAGCGACACCCTCGCCCTTGAAAAGCGCGTGGACGCCTGCGCGGAAGGCGCGGCGCTGATGACCGGCACCACAGTGAACCGCATTTTCGTCGACGGCACCTCGAACACCCTCCCGAACACCGTTCTCGAAAAGCTCCTTCACGACAGCCTCGCGAAAATCCCGCTCCCCTCCTACACCGGAGAGGAGCTCGCCTACCTTGAGGCGCTGGACCTCACCTGCCCGCAGACCTGCCTTATTCCCGGCCACGGCGCTAAGTACGACCTTTCGATCAAGCGCGAAGCCGCCCGCCTCTCCGCAAGCGGCACGAAGTTTGTCAACGACTTCATAATGCCCTTCTACAGCGGTAACGAGTTCTCGCCCGGCTCCACCGACGTAGGCGACGTCAGCCGCCAGACACCCACCGCCGAATTCACCGCGGTCACATTCCCGGCCCACGCGCCCGGCCACTCCTGGCAGAACGTTTCCTGCGGTTGCTCCACGGTCGGCGACAAGGGAGCGATTTACGCCGCGAAGGTCCTTTCCGATGCCGCGATCACCCTTTTCGAGACCCCCTCGATCCTTCAGGCGGCCCGCGAAGAGTTCGGCGAGCGGATCGAATTCGAGGAACAGCAAAGCCCCATTCCCGAAGGCGCGGTTCCCTACGTAATCGAGTGATTCACTCTCAGAAATATGAGTTATTTTAAATAATAATGCGAATTTCGTTGAGATTTTTGCGCGAATTTGATACAATCGTGAATGCGGGCAGCGTTCGTGAACCCGCCCGGAATGAATTTAAAGGAGACACTTAAATGGCTAAAAAAGCATACGCGGGAAACGAAAAGAACATCCGCTCGGTCAGATTTGAGGCGATTAAGCGCATTATCATGGAGGAGCAGATCGGCAGCCAGCAGGAACTTCTCAAGCGGCTCAACGAGGAAGGCTACGACGTCACCCAGGGCACCGTCTCACGCGACATTCGCGACCTGAAGCTCACCCGCGTCGCCCTTCCCGGCGGCGGCCACCGATTCGAGGAGAGCAAGATCCGCGACGAAACCGTCATTTCCAACCAGTTCCGGATCCTCTTCCGCACCTCGGTCACGAAGATCGACACCGCTCTCAACCAGGTTGTCATCAAGACCTACAGCGGCATGGCCGGCGCCGTCTGCGCCTCAATGGACTCGATGCAGTGGGAAGGCATGCTCGGCACGATTGCCGGCGACGACACAATTCTCGTCATCATGCGCACGCAGAAGGACGCCGAAGAGCTTTGCTCCACCCTGTCCGCGCTGCGCAGCATCGTGTAAAGTTTTAGCCTAAAAATAGTGGGAAAGCGCGCAGCCGGCGGCTGCGCGCTTTTTGTTTTTATATGTATAAATTTTGCTCCTCACCTGAGCAATAAGTTGCGAGCTATTTTTGCTTGTACGGATCCGAAGATGTACAAATGTACTTCGAGAGGTCCGTCCAAGCAAAGCAATTCGCTCAGCAATTGCCGCAGGCACCTTGTCGTATCTTAAAAACGAGCG
The DNA here is from genome assembly GCA_002309655.1 of Mageeibacillus sp. UBA1212. Lineage (GTDB taxonomy): Bacteria > Bacillota > Clostridia > UBA1212 > UBA1212 > UBA1212. Next base: position 23,019 of record DBXM01000020.1, on the reverse strand, counting down.
AATTGCGTAAAGGGCCGCTAATTATTGCTCAGGTAATTTTTGGAGTGTTAGGTTTCAAGTTATTTTTAACGGCGTGAATCCGAAGCTGTATGAAGATACTGCGAGAGGTTCACTCCGTTAAAGCAGTTCGCCAGCAATCGTCGCAAGACACCTTATTCTTAATTGAGTACGGCGAACTGCGTAAAGAACCGAAATCCTAACGCTCCAACGGTTCAAAATCGGAGGCAGGATGCTTGCACAACGGGCAGATAAAGTCCTCCGGCAGCTCGTCCCCTTCATAAACGTACCCGCATATCTTGCAGACGAACCCCTTCCTGCCCTTGGGCTCCGGCTTCGGCTTCACGTTCGCCTGGTAGTACGTGTAGGTCATCGTCTCCCTGTCCGAAATCACCCGCGCCTCGGTCACCTCGCAGATGAACATTCCGTGCGTGCCCAGGTCGACGTACTGCTCGACCTTCAGCGACATAAACGCGTTGATGTACTTCGACAGGAAGATCAGGCCGTTGTCCGACCGCGGCTCGTTCATGCCCTCGAACTTGTCGCAGGTTCTGCCGCTCCTGAAACCAAAGGACTTGAACACCTCGAAGGGGGCGTCGACCGAGAGGCAGTTCACGTTCATGACGCCGGTCTTTTTGATCAGGTGGTGGGAGTAATTCTGCTTGTTGACGCAGACCGCCACGCGGTTGGGAGTGCTGGTGACCTGCGACACGGTGTTGCAGATAAAGCCGTTGTCCTTGTCGCCGTCGCGGGAGGTGATCACGTAGAGGCCGTAACCGATCTTGAAGAGCGCGCGAAGGTCGTTCTTGTTGGCCGTGGCGTCCATTCTCGCCAGGTACTCGCCGCAGAGTTCGTCGGCCAGCGCCTCGATTTTCTGCTTCGCGGCGTCGTCGGCGGCAGACATAATTTTTACCGAGTTTTCGGCAAAAATCAGATTCTTGCAGCCCTCGAGCATGGTCTTCATCGTCTTGGCGGCGTTGGGCGCCCAGGAGCCGTTCTCGATGAACGCGACTGTCCGGTTGCAGAAATTTCTCTCGGTCAGCGAGTTGATGAATTCGCGCATGTACGGGAATATGCCGGCGTTGTAGGTGGTCGTCGCGAGAACGATCTTCCCGTAGCGGAAAGCGTCCTCCACCGCCTCGGCCATGTCGCTCCTCGCCAGGTCGTGAACCGCCACCTTCGGGCAGCCCTTCGCGCGCAACTTGTCGGCGAGAAGGTTCACCGCATCCTTCGTGTGGCCGTAAACGGACGTATACGCGATGACGATGCCGTCGGATTCGACGCCGTAGGACGACCAGATATTGTACTTGTTGACGTAGTAGCCGACGTTCTTGTTGAGAACCGGGCCGTGAAGCGGGCAGATCATCCTGATGTCGAGGGCCTCGGCCTTTCTGAGAAGCGCCTGCACTTGCACGCCGTATTTCCCGACAATCCCGAAGTAGTACCTGCGGGCCTCGCAGTCCCAGCCTTCGCCCTCCTCGTCGGTGTCGGTGACGTCCTTCTTGAGCGCCCCGAACTTGCCGAAACCGTCCGCGCTGAAAAGAATTCCGTCCGCGTCGTCGTAGGTCACGATTACCTCGGGCCAGTGAACCATCGGCGCCGTCACGAACGTCAGCGTGTGGCGGCCCAGCTCAAGCTTTGACCCCTCCCCGACCACGATCCGGCGGTCCTCAAACTCCTTCCCGAAAAAGTTCTTCATCATCTGAAACGCCTTCACGGACGACACGACAGTCGCCTCCGGGTACGCCTGCATGAAGTTCACAATATTCGCCGAGTGGTCGGGCTCCATATGCTGAACCACAAGATAGTCCGGCTTTCTTCCACCGAGCGCCTCGGAAATATTGTCAAGCCACTCGTGCGTGAACGCGGCGTCCACCGAGTCCATCACCGCCACCTTCTCGTCGCGAATGAGATACGAGTTGTACGCCATGCCCTCAGGCACAATGTAGTGACCCTCGAAAAGGTCGATGTCGTAATCGTTAACGCCTACGTAAAATACATCGTCTGTAATTCTCATAAAACCTCCGGTCAATTCAAATTCGTTCTATTTTTAGGTAAAATCAATCATTAGTTAAAGTCGCGTCTTTTTTCTTTTTGCGCGAAACGACCACCGCCGCGACCACCGCAGCCGCGACCAGAACAACAGCCAGCGCGATTCCGGCAATCAGCAGAATCTTGCCGGTGCCGGTCTTCTCCGCATCCTTTTCATCGTCTCCGCCGTCGGGAACCATCGTGGGCACCGGAGTGTCTTCCGTCTGCTTCGTGCCCATCGGGTCCTCCACGACCGTGAATTTATAGACCGCCCGCTCGACGTTGTCGCCCGCCTGAGGCAGCGTCTTCCCGACCTCCGCCAGCATCTTCAGCATCGCGGCGTCCAGTTGCGACTGGGTGGCGCTGGCGTCCGCGAGAATGGACCGCACCTCCTTCACGGTTGCGGATTCCGCGTTCCCGCCTGCGTCAGTGTACTCTTTTATAAACTGCTCCGCCTCTTCCGCGTTCTTCCAGGGCGTGCCGGTGACGTTGATCTCGCCGAGCTGCAGCATGTACCCGTCCGCGTCGGTTCTCCTCAACTTCGTGGCCTTGAGCATGACGTACCTGCCGTGCTTCGCGCCGCCAACTTCCACGTCGTAGGTCTTCTTAGGCGCGGAGGAATTCGTCTCGGACGCCAGCGTCTCCCAGTTCTGCATGTCGTCGGAAAGCAGAATCTCGAAGTCCTTCGGCCAGCAGCCGTTGGGCGACACCTCGATCTTGTCGATATTGAAGTAGTCCCCCAGGTCGACAATCGCGAACTCGGTGGAATTCTCGTCGTCCATGTGGATCTTAACGTTGGATGTCCAGCCCCTCTTGAGGTCGCCGTCGGTCAAATAGTCCGGCCACCAGCCCCAGCTCTTGTAGTCCTGGCCAGCGGGATAAGTTGAGACAATCACGCTCTTGCCCTTGGAAACGCTCTTCCCGGCGGTGTATTTGACCACGTTTTCGCCTCGCGGCTGCGTTTTCACGGCCGTTATTATCTCCGTTTCGGGAATGCCGCCGTCGTCCTTGTAGACCTCGACCTCGCATATCTCCATCTCTCCGCCCGTGAAATCCGACGCGATAATCCTTAAATACCTGGCCTTCACCGTGTCGAATTTGATTGACGGCGCGGTATTCTTCTCGACCTTGAAATTCTCTGCCTCGGCCAGCTTGTACCAGTTCTCGCCGTCCTCCGAGGCCTCCAGAACGAACCCGCCCGGCATCTTCAGGCCGTACTCGTAAATACTTCCCGCCGGGTAGATGTCCACCCTGTTGAACTCCACTTCCTGCCCGAAGTCCAGCTCCGCCATCGCGCTTTCCAGCCCCGCGTAGGGAGACCAGCCGTTCATGCCGTCCGCCGAGAAGCGCCTGCCGTCGTTGAGCGCGGTCATGTACCAGCCGGCCGAACCCTGAGAAGAGTTGCAGAGCACCCTTGCGTGAAGCGCCAGATTCTCGTTCGCCGCCGGCACCCACTGCCTGCGCGCGCTGAAATCGTACCCCTCGGGCAGCACGAAAAGCCTCGCGGCACCCGCCGCCAACTCCATGCTCACACGGCCGTAGCCGTCCATTTCCTGCTTGTAGATCTTCCCGTCCTGCTCCGAAACGTACTCCAGCGACTTGATCGCATCCTCGAAATCCAGCGTGAACTTCGTCGCCTTCGAGAAGTTGTTGTTCACCACCATCAGGTAGTTGCGGCCGTTCTCGCGGTTCCTGAGGTAGGCCACGGTCACGTCCCGCTTCTCTGCCAGCTTGACGAAAAAGTCGTCGGGAATCAGCTCTATTGCGTCGTAACGGTTCTTGCCCATGTACACCTCGAGGCTGTCGCACTTCGCCAGCGTGGGCCCCAGGTTGTGGACCTCCGCGTTGATTCTGCAGATGAACTCGTATTTCGGGTTCGGCGTGCCGTCCCAGTGAATGATGCCGTCGATAAAGGGCTCGCTGCGGTTGTAGGGCGTGAACCACGTGAAATACGACAGCTGCTTCACGCCGAAGGCCAGCGCCATGTTGACCTCGTACCGCGTCTCAGCCTCGTTGGGGGAGCGGAAAGCCACTTCCTGGCACACGGACTGTATGTAGGTGCCGGTCTTCACGCCGTTCTCGAGGCCCACCCTGCGCACCGAGTCCAGGTTGATCAGGAAGCCCGTTCTGTCCATGCTTCCCGCCGACAGCCCGAACGGATACTTGTCGTACATAAGGTAGTCCTGCACGTAGCCTGCCTGTTCGCAGAGCCTCACCCAGTCCGCCATCTGCGCCTCGTAGACCTCCGCGGAACTGTAGGCGTTGTACGGCAGGAAGTTCAGGTGCATGTAGGAGTTCGGGTCCAGGTCCTTGAGCGCCTTGTAAGCGAGAATGAACCCGTTCGGGTTGTAGGGTTCGTCCAGCATGTAGTAGCCGTTGGCGGCGGGAAGGTTCCGGTACTCGTCCAGCACCTTCTTTATAGAGGAGGCGCTCATTGACGTCAGGTTGCCGCCCAGTCGTGAATCGCCGACGGTCATGTGGATACCGTACTTGTAGCACAGCTCCAGCATCTTTTTCTGGTCTTTTTTGCTGCCAATGTTGTCGCCGGCGCCCATGACCCAGGTGATGCCCGCGTCCGCCATGTATTTGTACTGTTCGTCGTTTATATAGTCACTCGTGGGCGGCCAGAAAATCGAGATCATGATGTCGTCGTCGAAGCTGTACTCCTTCTCGACCACGTAGACCTTGCAGACGGCCTCCGCGGCCCCCGACATGGCGGTGATCTCCGCCGTTCCGACCTTCAGGCCCTTCACGGCGCCGTCCTTGTCAACTGTCACCACTGACTCGTCTGAGGATTTCCACGTGGCGTTAGCGGAGCCTTCGCCCTTCAGCTCGAGTTTGTCCTCCTCGCCCACGTAGAGCTCGAGCGCCTCGCGCACCATGGACAGCGCCGCAGCCTTCGCGCCGACCGAGCCAAAAAGCACCGTCAGCGGAAAGGCAGCCAGCAGCACCGCCGCCGTAAGTAGAGCGGCTGTAACTGCCTTAAAACTCATTTTAATTGTCTTTTTCGTCGACCTCATTACAGGACTCCTCGTAAATAATGTCCAAACGGCGGCCCCGCGCCCCCTTTTTCTTTGTCAGAGGCAGCCCGTTTTCGGATAAACTGCCCCGCGGGAATACGCCGGCCGCCGCCATTTAATGCGCCTGTTATTTATTCTTCTCTTTGCTGCGCTTGTCGTTGATGATTTTCATCTCCGCAGAGGTGATCTCGGTCACGTTGTTGTCCTTGGCCCAGGACACGCAGCCCCTGAGCACCGTGGGCAGGAATATGCGCGGCACGTTCACGATCATCTCCAGGGCGTCGTCCGTAAAGTGAACGTCCGGGTCGATTCTGTCGGCGGCATACCTCACCGAGGCGAGGGTCGTCTTCCTGACCGGCAGCAGCTCCGCGATGAGCCTGCGCTTTTTGTGGTACCAGAAATTCTTCGAATCCCTGTAGCCGTAGTCCACCGGGCAAGGCGGGAAGTCCTTGGCGCGAACGCCGTTCACGATGGCGTTCCAGTACTTCGGCTTCATCAAAATCTTGTCTACTTTTAGGATAAAATGCGCGCCGTACGGACTGGTGATGCCGTTGAAGTCATGGTACTTTTCCAGCGTGTAGTGGTCCTCGCCCTCCGCGATCGGGAGGTCGTTCTCGGCGCCGTCCAGCGTGTCTACCCAAGTGCACTCAACGACCTGAAACGCCTCGTTCACAATCTTCGGGTACTTGCCCTCGGGGTCGTTCTCGGCCCGCAGACCGTCCACCAGCGTCATCGAAAAGTCCTTCATTTTCTCCGCCGTCGTGTCGCCCGGCCAACCCAGCCTCACGGCCTCCTTGAAGTACTTCCGGTCGTCGGGAATGAAGTTGATCGCGCACTTCTTGCGTTTGATTATATTCTGCGCCGTGTTCGACGAGTTCCTGCACGACAGCAGCATCGCGTAGTAGTTCTTGCCCGCCACGTAGTACGGCTGGATCAGCGAATAAGAACCGCAGTTGGTCTCACCGTCGTCCGCCAGCGTGCTCACCAGCACCGCCGGCATCGGGAAGAACAGCGAAGTCTGGTAGAAGTTGTCGACAATTCTCAGGTCCTTAAAGTCTGACATAGTTTGCCTCCCAAGTTATATATTTGGATGGTATCAGTATAACACTTTAAGTGAATGGAATCAAGGAATAAGAATACGGAATAAGGAAGTGCTTAACACCAAAAAGTTGGACAGTGTCTGACTTATTTAGTAAAAAATGAAATTTGAGTTTCGTTTCAGTAAATCAGCATGATTACTCCTCGAGTCTAAAAAGGCGAGCAGCAATACTGTGACACAATTTAATTATCCATACTTGACAAATTAAAAGCGATTTGCTATTATAATTATGCATTTGCGACAAATTAAGCGCGAGGTGACACGATGAAAATTAACGGAAACGAGAGCGAAAAAACCATTCTTGTCGAACTGGGACAGCGAATTAAACAAAACCGCATTGCGCTTGGTCTTACCCAGGCGGATTTGGCCGAACGATGCGGCGTATCTCCCAGCACGGAAACGCGAGTTGAGAAAGGCGTTGACACGATGTTTTCGAATATAATCAGGATAATGTACGGACTTAATTTGCTAAGCAATATTGACGTATTGATTCCGGAAGTCCAGCCCGATTTCAAGCAGTTATACGAAAAAAAGAAGCCGAGACAGCGCGTAAAACCAAGTAAAGCAAAGCCGGAATCCGAATGGGTATGGGGCGAAGATAAGTGAGGAATGTCATTATGGATACAAGAACAGTAAAAGTCAATCTTTGGGGAACAACCATAGGGTACTTGTACCGGTTAGATAGCGGATTGATTGGATTCCAGTATGATGACAGTTTCCTCGCCAGCGGGATTGAAGTATCACCTCTGCGGATGCCTCTTTCTGCGGCGACCTATTCGTTCCCTTCTCTTCCGGAACAAACGTTCAAGGGTCTTCCCGGCATGGTTGCGGATTCATTACCTGACAAGTTTGGCAATATTGTTATCAAGAGATATCTCGAAAGCCTGAGCAGAGCCGAAGACTCACTGACCGTGTTGGAGAGACTGTGCTATACCGGCAAACGCGGGATGGGCGCTTTAGAATATGAACCAGCCGTAGATATCGGTCATACATCCGAGTTCATAGATATTGACGCTTTGACAAAGCTTGCATCAGAAATACTGTCAGAAAAAGAACATCTGCACTTTAAAGACGACGGGAATATGATTGCCTGGCTGATGCAAAGCGGCTCATCGGTCGGCGGCGCAAGAGCCAAAACGCTCATTGCATGGAATCCGGATACCGGTGATATCCGTTCCGGACAAATAAGTGCAGGGCCGGGTTATGAATACTGGCTTCTCAAATTTGACGGAGTGAAGAACAACAAGGACAAAGATACCGAGCCGGACAGCGGAGAGTACACTAAAATCGAATACGCTTACTACCTTATGGCACGTGCCGCCGGAATTAATATGAGCGAATGCCGCCTGCACAAAGAAAACGGACGTTCCCATTTTATGACAAAGCGGTTTGACCGTGTCGGGAAAAAAGGAGAAAAGCTTCATATGCAAAGTCTGTGCGCAATAGCACATATGGATTTCAATACACCGAGAGTGTATTCCTATGAGGACGCGTTTCGCGTAATGCGTGAACTCAAACTGCCTCGAAAAGATTTCCTGCAATTGTTCAGACGCATGGTTTTTAACGAATACGCAAAAAACTTTGACGATCACACAAAGAACATCGCATTCTTGATGAACAAAAAAGGAGTCTGGTCTTTATCTCCGGCTTTCGATATGACTTTTTCATACAGAAAAGACAGCATTTGGGTCAGCGCACATCAGATGTTGCTCAACGGAAAACCCGAAGGCATCACAAAAGGCGATATTATGAGTGTGGCCGAAAATGCCGGAATCAAAAAAAGCGACGCGATGATATGCGAGGAGCAAGTTTCAAACGCGGTATCGAAGTGGCATTGTTTTGCGGAAGACTCCGGGCTCTCGAAAAGAAAGGCCGAAATGATTCAAAAACACTTAAAACGTTAATTGGCACACCCTTGGAAAGCCTCACTCAAAGTGCTGCTTCACTTTAAGCCTGTTTATCGCCCTTGCGAAGGCCATTTGCGACACCATGTAGTCCTCGTAGGATTTGCGGTTGGCCATGTCTACCTCGGCTTCGCGCAGTTTTTGGCGCTCCTCCTCCACGTCGATGTCTTCCGGGTAGACCGCGGACTCGCAAAGAACACGCACGCGGCGGCCGCTGACGCTGACCATTCCCCGGGAGACCGCGCAGACCCTTAAGGTGCCGTCCGCCTCCGTGAACGTGATCATGCCGTCATCCACAGCCGCGCCGAGAGGCGTCCGGTCCGCCATTATTCCCAGCATACCGTCGGTGGCGGGAATCACGGCCGAGACGCAGTCCCCCCTGAAAAAGGGTCTCTCAGGTGTCAGAATTTCAAGAAAAAACGTGTTCATTGCGTCAATCCAAAGCTTTGATTAAAAAACAATTTTCCGTCTCAGCGTTTTCTCAATACGTCGTCGATCGTGCCGACGTTGAAGAACGCCGCTTCCGGCACGTCGTCCAGCTTCCCGTCCAGAATCTCCTTAAATCCCCTGACCGTTTCCGCCAGTGGAACGTAGATGCCCGGCGTTCCCGTGAACTTCTCGGCCACGTTGAAGGGCTGGGACAGGAACCGCCGGATCTTGCGCGCGCGGTAAACCGTCAGCTTGTCCTCGTCGCCAAGCTCGTCCATTCCCAGAATCGCGATGATGTCCTGCAGTTCGCGGTAGCGTTCGAGGGTCTCCTGAACTCTGCGTGCGGTCTCGTAGTGTTCCGCACCGACGACGTCGGGTTCGAGAATGCGCGAAGTGGATTCCAGCGGGTCAACGGCCGGGTAGATGCCCTGCTCCGCGATTTTCCTGCTTAGAACAGTGGTGGCGTCGAGATGCGAGAATATCGCGGCCGGCGCGGGGTCGGTCAGGTCGTCCGCGGGAACATATACCGCCTGCACGGAAGTCACCGAACCGTTCCTGGTGGAGGCGATGCGCTCTTCGAGCTCGCCCAGTTCGCTTGCGAGAGTCGGCTGGTACCCCACTGCCGACGGCATGCGCCCCAGAAGCGTTGAAATTTCGCTGCCCGCCTGGATAAACCTGAAAATATTATCGACGAAAAGCAGCACGTCCTTGTGTTCCTCGTCGCGGAAGTGCTCCGCCATACGCAGACCCGCGAGAGCCACGCGCATACGCACGCCAGGGGCCTCGTTCATCTGCCCGAAGACCATGGCGGTGTTCCCGATAACGCCGCTCTCCTTCATCTCGAGCCAGAGGTCGTTGCCTTCACGGCTCCGCTCGCCCACGCCCGCGAACACCGAGTAGCCGTCGTGCTCGAAGGCGATGTTGTGCATCAATTCTTGGATGAGGACCGTCTTCCCGACGCCGGCGCCGCCGAACAGGCCGATTTTGCCGCCCTTCGCGTAAGGGGCCAGCAGGTCGATGACTTTGATTCCCGTCTCGAGAATTTCCTCGGAGGTCTTGCGGTCGGCGTATTTCGGTGCGCTGTTGTAGATGCTCTTCCGTTCGAAGCCGTTCTCTTTTTCCAGGCGCGGGCCGCCGTCCAGGGGCTCGCCGAGGCCGTCGAACATTCTGCCCAGAACGCACTTCCCAACGGGAACGTCGATGGTGTAGCCGGTGGCTTTTACAGAGAGTCCCCTCGCCAGGCCTTCGCTGGGTCCGAGCATGATGCAGCGGACTTTTCTGCCGCGAAGGTGCTGCGCAACCTCCATCACCCTCTCCTTTCCGTCCGTGGCACGAACGGTGAGCTTTTCTCTAATTTTAGGCTGAATCGTGCCTTCCGGGAACTGCACGTCGACTATCGGTCCGGATATTCCCGCAATCTCGCCCGCGGTGTTTTCTTTCGGGTTCTTTTGGTCCATTGTCGTGTCTTTCCTTTCGGCATCCGGCTGAATCGCCGGTTTGATCTGCTGTTGTCGGTTTACTTGAAGGTCGCCTCGCGCGGCCTCTTTTTCCTTCTTTTTTCGCAGCGCCTTCGCGGCGGAAGTTATCTCGGCGAGCTCCTCAGTGATTTCCGTCTGGCGCAGACTGTTGTATCTCAGGGTCAGCTGTTCCAGCATCGCGTCCGCGTTCTCGCCGGCCGACTGCATCGCCTTCATGCGGGATTCCTGCTCGTTGCAGTAGCTGTCCACGATGGCTCCGTAAATGAAGCCCGCCAGAAATCCGGGAATGATCTCGCGTATGAGCGTTGCCGGATCCGGCAGGAACTCCTTCCCGAAGGGCGCCTCCTCGGGGTCCGAGAAGTAGAACTGCGCCTCGCTCAAGGGCAGAAGCCGCCTCTTCCTGCACTCGCCCGCGCGCCCCGCCTTGTAGTCTGTGTACAGAATGTCGATGCTGCCGAAAAGCCCTTCGTCGTAGTCGCGAAGTAGCTCCGCGCAGATCTTCTGAGCGCTCTTTACCGTGGGAATTCCCGAGGAGTGCATAAACGTCTCGCGAAGGGGCACCTTATGATTCAGGAAGTGCTGCCTCCCGTACTCACCCACCACGAAGATCGTGAGTTGCGGGTCCTCCGCCAGTAGCCGCTCCGCTTCCCTTATAACAGTGTGGTTGTAGTTCCCCGCCAGCCCGGTGTCGGAGGTGATGACCAGCATCGCGCCGCCGCGGCCGGAAGCCTCGCCCTCCTGGCTGAAATAGGGATATTTTCCGGCGGGAAGATAGTGGAGCAGCGAGCCGATCTCTTCACGGAGCGCGTTGAAATACGGAGCGGTCTTCTCGACCTCGCTCCGGGCGCGGCGCATTTTCACGGAGGAAGTCATGTACATGGCGTCGGTGATCTTCTTCGTCTCCGCTATGCTCTTCATGCGCAATTTAATGTCGGCCTTAACTGCCATTCTTCCCTCTTCCCGTCGAATCTTTTACCTAAATTTAGCAAAAATACCGGCCCATACAAACCGGTATTACCCGTCGTACCTGTGCTCCTTGAAAAACGTTCCGGCCGCCTCCAGAATCTTGCTCTTCAGCTCCTCCGAGAACATTTTCTCATGCTCCGCCCTCAAAGTGAGCGTACTCTGTGCGGCCGCGAACCAGGCGAGAAGCTCCGCCTTTGCCCTCGGAACCGCCTTCACGGGAACGTTGACAAATAGCCCCGCCCGCGCCGCGAGAAGCACCACCACCTGCTGCCACAGATTAAGCGGCGAACGGTTCGTCTGCCTCAAAAGCTGCATGAGGCATTCACCGTACTTCAACATGTTGCGCGTCTGCTCGTCAAAATCGCTGCCGAAGCGCGAAAAGACCTGCATCTCCCTGTACTGGGCAAGATCCAGGCGTATCGAACCCACGGATTTCTTCATAATATTGGTCTGGGCGGCGCTTCCCACCCTCGAGACCGACAGGCCCACGTTAATGGCCGGCCGCTGCCCCGAGTAGAAGAGCTCGTTGTCCAGGAATATCTGTCCGTCGGTGATGGATATAATGTTGGTCGGAATGTAGGCAGAAACGTCCCCCGCCTGGGTCTCGACAATGGGCAGCGCGGTCATACTGCCGCCGCCGAGTTCGTCAGAGAGCTGCGCGGAGCGTTCGAGAAGGCGGGAATGCAGATAGAAAACGTCGCCCGGATACGCCTCGCGGCCCGGAGCCCGTTCAAGAAGCAGACTGATGGTCCTGTAGGCGACCGCGTGCTTCGACAGGTCGTCGTAAACAATAAGGGTGTCGCGGCCGTGGTACATGAAATACTCCGCCACCGCGCAGCCCGCGTAGGGTGCGATATATTGAAGAGAAGGCGCGTCGTCGGCGGAAGAGGACACGATCACCGTGTAGTCCATGGCGCCGGACTCCTTCAGAATTCTCATAATTTTCGAGACGGTGCTGGCCTTCTGGCTGATTGCCACGTAGACGCAGACCACGTTCTTGCCTTTTTGGTTTAAAATTGCGTCCAGGGCGATGGATGTCTTGCCGGTCTGCCGGTCGCCGATGATGAGCTCGCGCTGGCCCCGCCCTATCGGGAACATCGAATCGATGGCGAGGATTCCCGTCTCGAGGGGTCTCGACACGGACTGTCGCTCCAGAATCGTCGGCGCGGGCCGCTCCAGAGGGTAGTATTTCTTGGCGTCGATAGGTTCGCCGCCGTCGATGGGCTTTCCGAGAGGGTCGATCATTCTGCCGAGAATGTGATTGCTGATGGGTATTCCCGCGGTGCGCTGCGTGCGGACGACCCTCGACCCCTCCGTGATCTCCGCGCTGTCGCCGAAGAGCACGATCCCCGTGGTCCCGTCGTCCCTGATGTCCTGCACCATCCCCTTGATGCCGCACTCGAAGAGCACGATCTCGCCGTAGACCACGTCCCGCAGTCCCTCAATGAACGCGATACTGTCGCCCACGGAAACCACTTGGCCCACCTGCTGGTAGCCGGTGCCGAGTTTAAACGAACTGATGTCCTCCTTTAAAAGGGACACCATTTTTTCGGGCTCGCTCTCCTTGGGAAGGGCCTGAACGGTCTTGCGGAACTGGCGGATTCTGCCGAGTGTGCTCCAGTCGTAGTTGTCGTCGCTGACGAAAATGTTAAAGCCGTCCACCGCGGATGGGTCCCTGCGGATCACAAGCTCCACGTTTCCGGGCTCCACGCCGTACTTCGCCCCCATGACATTGCGGAGCCGTTCCCGCTGTTCCGCGTTCGGCGGAACGAGGCAGCGAATCTCGACCTGGAGTTTCTGCTTTTCGCCTCCGCTCTCTTCAAACACGCTCTCTTCAAACACGCTCTCTTCCGGCATGCGACCGTCCGTTCCGCGGTCTTTGATTTCGCGCTCTTCGCTCATTGCCGCTTCTCCTTCCGGCCCGCGTTCTTCCCGCCGTCCTGTCTGCCGGTTTTCTTCTCGGCCTCCTTCAGGAACGAATCGTAAAGCGCCTCCGTGCGCTCAGGCGTAGCGGTGTCTCCAAGCAGCTTCTGGGCCGCCCCGATGACAAGCTCGCCGATTTCGGTCTGTGCGGAGTCGAGAATCTGCTCCTTGCGCTTTTCCGCGTCCTCTTCGGCCTTCGCGATTATCGCGGCTGCCTCCGCCCTTGACGAGTCGATGTACGCCTTCGCGATGTCGGCGGCCTCCTTCTCGGCCTGCCTGCGCGCGGCGGCGGTCTCCTCATCCAGTTCACGAAGCCTGGCGGTGTACTCCTCCCTGAGGCGTGCGTTTTCCTCCGCCGTCTCGCGGTTCACCCGTTCCTGCTCCTCGAAGCGCTTCTGTCTCTCGTCGATGAATTTGCGGACAGGCTTAAAGAGGATAAGCGTCAGTCCTCCGGCGAGAATGACGAAATTGAGCATATGTAAAAGTACCTGTACGATATCTATGTTTAGCGGCATAAGGTTGTCCCTCGTTTCAGGTCTCTGTCAGCGCGGCCGCGGCGCCGCCATGTGTAAAGCGGCAAAGCGGCCGTGAATGCGGTGCGTTCGCGAACATTACTCAGGTGTGAACGCATCCTGATATTTTCCTATTTGTAGCAGAAATTTTACAGTACAAAAATGATGAGAATGGCTACGATCAACGCGTACAGAATCGTGGTCTCAATAAAGACAAGACCCAGCATCATGGCGGAGTTAATCTTTCCCGCCGCCTCAGGCTGGCGCGCCATCGACTCCACACTCTTTGCAATCGCGATTGCCATTGCCAGAGCGCCCGCCACCGCAGCGATACCCACGGCGATTCCCGCGGCCATTGCCTTCGGGGAGATATCGTTCTTTCCGGACGCCCCGCTTTCATCAGTTCCAACGGTCTCTTCGGCACCCACCGTAACGCCCGCATCCTCCGCGGCATACGCAGTCACCGGCGCCGTCCTCAGCGCGAACGCAAACAACGCGACAACCGCAAGCACGGCCGCCGCCACCAAAACGTACCTGACGATACTCTTCTTCATGGTCTTACTCCTCTTCTTTCACTGGTTGTCCGGCAGTTTCTTCACCGTGAACGCCCTTCCGAGCGCCCTCCCCGGCCTCCGCCGACTTCATTTTTTTACTCGTTTTTTCCTTCGCTGCCGGCGGTTCCACGGCCTCACCGTAGAATATCGACACCAGCGTCGAGAGCACGTACGTTTGAATCACCGCGTGGAGCAGCGTAAACACCACCCCAACCAGCACCGGCACCACAAAGCTCGTGAACACCGAATAGTACACCAGCTCTGTCACCAAAAGGCCGCTCAAAAGCGCCCCGAAAAGCCTGAAACTCATCGAAATTGGCAGCGAGAAGTCCTTCATGACGCGAAGGCCGCCCTTCGGCCCGTTGGCGACGATTCCCGCGCCCAAAATGACGAAAAACGACAGAAATCCCATTGCCAGCGCGCCGTTTATGTCCGCGAGAGGCGCCGGCAGCGCCACCGACCTGCCTTTAGTCGTGATCACCTGAATGCCGAACAGTTCGAATACCGTGCCGATAAAGACGTACAGGCCGGCGCTGAAAACATAGGCCTCGACGAATCCGGTTCTGTGCGGGCTGTTGCTCCTGGCGATGTCCGAGAAGAAGTCCACCCCCTTCTCGATGAGCGCCTGAAACTTCCCGGGAACCGTCTTGAACCGCGGCACCGCGATCAGCCTTATGAGCAGCGCCAGGAAAAGAATCACGCCGGTCACAACGAACGCGGAAATCAGCCCCGGGTTCACCTCAAGGCCGAAAAGCCCGACCTTGTTCGACTCGTGAAGCACGCCGTCCCGCATAACCTCGCGCAGGGTCTCCTTCTCGCCTCCCGAAAAGCCTATAATCAGAATCGCCGCGGTCAGGCCGGCGATGAGAGCGATCCAGACCACAAGAAAAACAATCAGTTTTTTATTCAATTTACCGTTTTTCCCCAAAGCCGGATCACCTCCTTTATTCCGGGAAACCTCGTTTTTAATCATACTGATTCTACCATTTCCGCGCGGGAAAATCAAGAATAATCGGGAAGAAGAAGGATCCGGAAAGCGGGGAAACGGAAAACGTGAATTGATCGATTGCAGATCGATTGCGGGTCGATTGCGGGCCTGATTTTGAAATTGCATTAAAAGAATAAAAGAGGTATAATGTACTTCCGGGGCTTTGACAGTCGCGCGGAAATCAAAAACCGCCTGCGCCCCTTTAACCTTCAAGCTTTAAGCTTCACGAATACCCGAAAGGACCGGACCATGTACCGTATTGGACTTGACATAGGAACAACGAGCATTTGCGGCGTTCTGTTTGACACCGACAGCGGAATGCTCGTGAAAAGCATCACCCGCAGGAACGACTCTGCTTTAAGGGCGGACGTTCCCGGCGCGCGTCTTCAGGACCCTGCGAGGGCTGTGGAGATTGCGAAAATGGTTCTTCGTGAACTTCTCGAGTGCGGGCGCGCCGACTCCATCGGCATTACCGGGCAGATGCACGGCATCGTCTACGTGGACGCAAACGGCAAGGCAGTCTCGCCGCTCTACACCTGGCAGGACGGCAGGGGCAACCTTCTTTACAAGGACGGCCTCACATACGCGGAGTATTTCTCCGAACAGACCGGCACCGGCGCCTCCACAGGCTACGGCGCAGTCACCCACTTCTACAACACGGTGAACGGGCTGGTTCCCGAAGGGGCGGTTTCAATCGCAACGGCGGGCGACTATGTTGCGATGGCGCTCTCCGGCAGATCGCGTCCGGTTCTTCACCCCACGAACGCCGCGTCGATTGGCGCGTACGACCTCGAGGGGAAGTGCTTCATGCTTGACCGGCTCGAAAGCTGCGGTCTGGACGCTTCGTTTTTTCCGCAGATCACCCACGGCGGCAAGGCTGCGTTTATCGGCGAAGCGAAGACGGGAATTCCCGTGGCGGCGGCAATCGGCGACAACCAGGCGGCGCTTTTTGACGCGGTCGGAATGAGCGAAGACGTGCTCTCCGTAAACGTCGGCACAGGCAGCCAGGTTTCCTGCATCGCGTCCGATGACGCGGCAGCGAAATTTGCCCAAAAGAAGGCGAAAATTACAGGCGGCGACGTCGAACTAAGGCCCTATTTCGGAGGCCGCAACATAGCCGTCGGCGCAGCTCTCTGCGGTGGGCGTGCATACGCCCTTTTGGCCGATTTGTTCCGCGAAACAGTCGAACGCATCGCCGGCTTCGAGCCGAGCCCCGAAATGGTTTACGACGCTATGGACAAGGCAGTCAGATCTCACCGCGAGACCATGAAGCTCCTCCGCTCCCCTGCCTCCGACCCGGCGTTTTCGAGCAGTTCTTCCCTCGCAGGAGACGCCTGCTTCAGCTCCGCTCCTGTCGTCAACACCACCTTCAGCGGCACTCGTGCCAACCCTCAGAAACGCGGAGCTATCGAGAACATCGGCACCGACAACTTCACAATGGGAACCCTCGCTGCAGGATTCTCCGAAGGCATTGCTTCCGAGCTTTTCACCCTCTACAGCGAGGTCAAACCCTTCGCCGCCTCCGACCACCGCGAGCTCGTGGGCGCCGGAAACGGACTCCGCCTCAATCCCACTCTCTGCGACTGCATTTCCGAAAAGTTCGGTCTCGAGCTCACGATGCCCGAATCCAGAGAGGAAGCCGCGCTCGGTGCCGCACTGCTGGCGGGAATGGAGAGCAAAGGATTATAGGATAAACCAATTTCACTATATTTAGGCAAAAACGGCGCCGCGATTCTTTCGGTTTCAGCGGCGCCGGTGTGGTTAAATAAGAATCCTATCCGGAAAATGTATGTAATCGAAAAAGTTGTTTTGCTCCTATATTTTTCTTAGCAGTTCGTACATTTCCGGAATTCCATGAATCACGGTATCATAAACAATCGTCATGTCTACATACCCGTAATTATGTACGATCCGGTTTCGCATGCCTTTAATTGCGAGCCAAGGAACTTCTTTATGCGAAGCTTTAAACTCATCTGAAAGTTTCATATTATTTTCCGCAATTTGAATGATCCGGAACATAATTGAATCGACAAGCACCTCGTCTTCTTCTATTTCCGACTTTGTCTTTCCTTCGGTATGGTCGATTACAAATTTCAGATCGGTTTTAATCCTGTTCAAATAATAGATATCGTCCTTGTTGTTATCCATAGATTCTGACTCCGTACTTAAGAATCTCGTGCAAAAGCTCGGAATTGTTGTTCAGCTGGTTCGCGTCGAGAAGGTCGATTTTCTTGTGCAGTTTCTCGCGAAGCATTTCTGCAAGTTCGAAAAACTTCAGGCCGTCGACCGGAACGTCAACGAGAAGATCTACGTCGCTTGTTTCCGTCGCAGTTCCCTTTGCGTAGGAGCCGAACAAATAGCAGTATTTCACGTCGTAGTTCGCCAGCACATCCGCTGAAATGGCTTTGATCTGTTCGACCGAAAGCACGCCGTGTTCCTCGTCAACCAGGCCGTAATTTCTGAGACGCTCTACGATGTATCTGTACTTGATCGTGTTGACAAGCCTGACGTCATTCTCGTAGCGTTTATAAGTCCGGAGCGGAATCTGGAGATAGCGGGAACATCCAACCTGCGTCAAACCTTTTTCGGTTCTCAACTGTTTCAGGTCCATAATTATCACCTCGCCGTCATTATACAACATTGGCACCTTGATTTCAAGCATTTCGGTGCCAAAATGGCACTTATAATTCTCATGCAAGGTGCCAAAATGGCACTTTTTTGTTAAAAGTGCGGGGGAAAACAACCGGTCGTCTCACATTTCAAATCCCTAATCGCATAAAAAAATACGCCTTGAGGCGTATCTTTAAAGCCCGTTGTTCGCGCAAAAACCGCGCAAACGCAGGCAAAACAAACACGGCATAAGCGCCACTAACCCATTAAAAAGCAACCGCTGCAGATGATCAGCAAGTACCTTTTACGGAGTTATCGGGTCGTCAGGCAGAATAATCGGGGAGTCGGTAATGACATCCTCGGCCTCGAGCATGATAACGGTGATTTCTATCTCTTTAAAAGCTTCTTTCATTTCAGGAACCCCCCGGAATTTTTGCCGAACCGCACAGCCAAAGAACCGCCCGCATCCGGACACACGGGAATTGTAACACATTCACGCACCCCGCGTCAACTGTTTTTGAACGGAAAATGCGGAAAATGCGGAAAAAAGTGAAGAAAAAACGAAGATAATCGGAGAAAACGTGCAAGAAACGCGCGCAACCCCAAATTATCAAAGAAACCGCGGGAACGCCCTTCATCAGGCGCCCCCGCGGTCCTTTATTGATTAATCAGTCGAAAGCCGTATGATTAGAAAGCCTTCTTCTTGAGGATGACCAGCGCGACTGCAACAGCGGCAACGATGAAGAGAACCATCGTGGCGTCGCCGGTTACGGGCGTGGGCTCCGTTCCGGGATCGACCGGGGTCGGCTCAGTGCCGCCGGCCGGGTTGGTGACGAAGAAATCAGCAGCGGAGTAGGTGTCGGGTGCCACAACAGTGAAGTTGAACATAACGCCGTTGGTGTTGATGTACTCGAACTTATCTTCGCTCACAGCCGCAGCGGTTGCCGGGAATACGACGTAGGAAGTCTCCTGGCTGACGCCGGTAGCTTCGTCGTTGGTGATTTCAAGTCTGATGACGTAGGTGCCCGGGTCAAGGGGCTCGTCGAACTCGAGCGCAAACGCCGGGTTGTTGTCGCCGGCAGACTGCTGGGACTTGGACGCGACAGGCGCCTTCGAGAAGGTGGTGTCGATGTCGGTGTCGAACTTGTAAACTTCGAGCTTCCATGTTGCGAGAGGTCCGTTGGAGCCGTTGGATGCCCAGTGGAACAGCGAAACGCCGCCGAGCTTAGCAGCAGTCGTGAACTTCACGGCCGCCCACTCGCCCTTCTCGTTCAGCCAGACAGCATTGCCGGGGGCGCCGTCGTTGTCAGCGACAGCTATGGGCACGAACTTGTCACCCGTGGGAGCGGAGTTGCTGTAGGTCAGGGTGTGGAAAACTTCCTCGGCGCCCGCGGCAGTCTTCTTGTACATCTTGATGGCAACTTCGCCTTCCTGAACGGGAAGCGTGAAGTTGAAGCGGTAGGGATACGCGTGGCCGGTCAGGTGCTTAACGTCAACCAGAGCCGGGTCATCGATCTTCTGTCCCCAGGTGATCTCGCCGTCGTTGACCTGAATACCGAAGTCAGCCAGTTCTTCATCGTCGGACCACCAGCCCTGAGCGTGGAAATACTGGAACCCGCTGCCGTAGATGCTGCCCATGTCGCCCTGTGCCGCCTGATTGGTCAGGTTCGTCTCGCCCTCGTTGGGAACGTGCGCGGTCTCGTGCTGGCTGCCGTCAGCGTCATTGGTCAGGTACGCGCCATCGAAGCAGATGCCGCCGCCCGCGTATGACGAAATCGCGAACAGAGAAAGAACCATCGCAAGTGCAATTGCAACTGCAAAAACTTTCTTCATAAGAAAACCTCCTAAATGATTTGTATGGATTTTGAAATGTGCGGGGCGTGAACCGTCTTCGATTTATCCTCGAACGTGCGAACGCCGCCCTATACTCACGGAAAGTCTACCACACCCGCGCCCGCGTGTCAAGAACATATTGCGCATAGATCGCATAGATCGCATAGTATCGGCCGTCACTGACGTTTTTCCAGCCACTAAAAGGCTCAATTCGTGAATAATCCAAGCCGGTTTTGCGAAATAGTTTAATTTTATTCAACGCGTTCAGTTAAATTGAACAAAAACCAAGATTTGGGGTTGCTTTTTGCGCGCGCAAAAATTATAATAATTAAGATTTTGAACCTCATTGGTTGCGGCTCAAGGTTTCGCCGGAAAATCGGTTATTCCGGCAACGCCTTGACCGATAACAGAGGCGTAAATGTATTAAAGCCGGAAACGGTATTTTAGTTTTAGGAGAGAAAGAAATGATTAAAGACTTACGAAGACTAACCAAGCCATTGTTCCTTGCTTTTCTGTTAACGCTTTTTTTGATACCTACTGTTGTGCTGCTTTCGTTAGCAGCAGACATAAACACAGGAATATCTGGTCTAACTGCCTCTTATTCTAACGGAACATGGTCGATAAATGGCTCAACATTAAGCGGGTCTGCTACCGGTACAGCGGCAGGCGGGTGCTCTGATGCAACGTCAGTAACATCCACTCTGACCCTGAAAAACACTAGTGGCAATTCGGCACAGATTTCGTTTGAATACTCTAAGCCAGTTCTTGCGTCCGGTGGCTCGGTAAAGGTCGACGGAACTGCAGTTACAACAGCAGGAAGCTTTGTAAAAGAGCTTAGCAATAACGCGAGTATAACAGTCGAAATATACTCAGGTAATGCCGGTGCAAATACATCGAGCATTGAACTTACAAACCTCACCTTCGTTTCAATAGTTAATGTCACCACAACTTTTAAATTACCCGAAGGAAATGGTAGTTATTCGGTTAATGGCGCAACAGTCAATGCGGAAACATCCATAACACAGCTTTCAACCAGTTCCTATACTCTTGTGGCAACACCTTCTACTGGGTATAAACTTGAGGGTTGGTTCAATGCTACTCTTCGTAAATTTGTTAGCACCTCTGCACAATGGGTGGCCTATTTCGATTCTCCGTATTCTATATATCCCGTTTTTATTCCGAATTCATCACCGGTATGGGAGACCAATGGCAACTGGTACACCGATTTGAGCGATGCTATTACAAAAGCGTCGACTACAAAAAAAATCGTTCTCGTCGCTGACGGTACATTAAGCCAAGGAACATATACATTGCCCTCTGGATACACGATATTAATTCCATACGATTCGGCATACACAGTCAAAACTTCTGTTCCAGATCTCGTAAAATCGTCAGGGCCTAGCACTCCAACAAAGTTCAAGACACTAACTATGGCAAACGGCGCCAAATTAGTTGTCAATGGATCACTAGTTGTCGGCGGAAGACTAAATTCAACAAATACTGCATACACGGGTTGCACTACAGGGGCATGTGGCTATGTCATTATGAATTCTGGCAGTGAAATTGTCGTGAATGATGGCGCATACTTATATAGTTGGGGATATATATCTGGAAGTGGGACTATCACTGTTAACAGCGGTGGCACTGTATATGAACCATTCCAGATATGTGATTTGCGCGGTGGATCAGCCACATCTTCTTTAAACGATAATGACCAAAAAGTCTTTCCGTTCTCTCAGTACTATATTCAAAATATTGAGGCACATCTGGTCATCAACTATGGGGCTACCGAATACGTTTTGACTAGCGCTACTGTCCAAAGTGTCACAGAGCATCCGCAGATAAAATTCATAGGTTCCAGTAGCGCTATGTTTACTCTTTCATCTGGATCATCATTTTCAAAATACTATGATCCTTCGACTGACCGTGTCACATATGACATAAATGGCAGTGCGACACTTGGCTCAATTAGTTTAGATGTCGGCATAACCGTGAACTCGAACAAATATGTTATGCCAATTATGGAGAATGTAACATTAAACATTCATTCGGGGATAACTACCATAAACCAAGATATATGCCTAATTCCAGGGTTTAGAGCAAAGATA
Organism: Mageeibacillus sp. UBA1212; assembly: GCA_002309655.1. Classification (GTDB taxonomy): domain Bacteria; phylum Bacillota; class Clostridia; order UBA1212; family UBA1212; genus UBA1212. Next base: position 1,567 of record DBXM01000020.1, on the reverse strand, counting down.
GACTCTGGAGCATCGATTTCTATTAGTGCTAATCACAATGTCTACGCTTATGATCGAGATGAATGGTTATTAGGTAACTTCATTTACTCTAATGCAAAGTTTAAGAACTCATTTTACTCGCCAACGAGATCGAACAGCAATAAGTTCAAAGAGTCCGATCTCGTAGACGTTGAAATAGATGTTAACGGTTCAATAAATGTAATAGGCAATTTATACACAACAACTGGTGGAGCCGCAATCATAAGTAGCGGAAAAACAGGTTCTATTACTTTTGAGAAAGCAGCACCGGCCAATGGTAGCACATACCAAGCGACACAAAGTGGAACAACCATCTCATATACAACGATTGGCGTAACCTCAGCAAAACTGTTGAATGGAGACGGTTCTTATGTTCAATCCGTCGGAGTAGCAGCAGGCATTACTGCGCAATACGATAGTTCTGTCGATAAATGGAGGTTCCCTCCAATAACCATAATTTTTAACTCCAACGGTGGCGTTGGAGATATGCCGTCGCAAAATTACTATGTTTGCGAAGATTTAACTCTAAATCAAAACGAATTTACACGTACCGGATTTAGATTTGCTAATTGGGCAACTAAAGAGGATGGAAGTGGCTTGTCTATCGAAGACCAGGGGCTTGTTCCAGGTGTTACGTACACAGAGTTGTCAGCCATCGGCGTTGTCAACAATCAAATAACACTATATGCCCAGTGGGAAGAAGTACCCACTTTTACAATCACTTGGGTCGATGGCAACGGCGACACCATCAAGACGGAACAAGTTGGTTACGGTGAGACACCCACTTACACTGGGAATACTCCTACCAAGACCGCTACAGTTCAGTACACTTATACTTTCACGGGTTGGACTCCTGACATAGTAGCAGTCACCGGCGATGCCACCTACACCGCCACATTTACTCCAGTTCTCAGAAGTTATACGATTACCTGGGTCGACGGCAACGGTGACACCATTAAGACCGAGCAGGTTCCTTACGGTACGACTCCCTCCTACACTGGCGAGACTCCTACCAAGACTGCTACCTCTCAGTACACCTACACCTTCAACAACACATGGTCTCCTGAGATCGTTTCGGTAACTGAAGCTGCTACCTACACAGCTCAGTTCGACGC
>DBXM01000020.1:0-401 GCA_002309655.1 Mageeibacillus sp. UBA1212 | reverse complement strand
GCGACACCCTTAAGACCGAGCAGGTTCCTTACGGTACGACTCCTTCCTACACCGGTGAGACTCCTACCAAGACCGCTACCGCTCAGTACACCTACACCTTCAACAATACATGGTCTCCTGAGATTGTTTCGGTAACTGAAGCTGCCACCTACACAGCTCAGTTCGACGCTACNNCTGTCAACGAGTACACAATCACCTGGAGCATTGAAGGTGTTAACACCACTGAGACTTATGCTTACGGAGCCACTCCTTCCTACAAGGGTGAAACTCCTCAGAAGCAAGGCAATGCTCAGTACTCCTACACGTTCGATAAGTGGACTCCCGACATCGAAGATGTCACCGGTAACAAAACCTACACCGCTACGTTCACACAGACTGTCAACGAGTACACAATCACCTGG
>DBXM01000043.1:51523-60975 GCA_002309655.1 Mageeibacillus sp. UBA1212 | reverse complement strand
GTATCCTGGTGCCGTGCGTAACGTCGGTGTCCCCAACCCAGGAAAAGAACCGGTAAAACAGCTCGTCTGTTCCGTCATTAACGTAAAAACAGTATCCGACGCTCTCCACATACACCAATCTCACATACTTCGCATCGACAACCTCATCTCTTCCCATCTGAACTCTCATATCTTCCGCAAAATCCGCATAGTTAAAGGAGACCGAGACGGAATCCGGATAATGTGTTTCTAATCCGATATTATATGCAGTTAAATACTCGTTCATCTTCCCATTCTTCACTTCGATAAATGAAACTGCGCTTTTCACGATAACATCCTCAGAAGGTATATCATCAACATATGAAACCGCTACTGCCTCACGCGGAACTGTCAAATTATGAAGCGTCACCGCATAAACAAAAGAGTCCGAAGATTCTCCGGTTTTGGACAGTTCAATCTTATCTCCGTTCCGGAACCCTTTGTCTCTCATACTGTCATATATGGATATGTAGTATATCGGGGTAACCGAACCGGAAACTACGCAGGCTCTTTCGGAAGGGCTTAGCGCTTCACAAACGGCTTCCTGCTCTTCTTTAGACGCAAAGACCGTCAAATCTTGTTCGGATTCAGCTGAACATTTATGAACTCCCACAAGGCATGTGTAGAATATCGAACAGACGAGAATTGCAAGAATAATCCTTGTCAGCATTTTATACTTAGTCATTTTATACCCTCCTTTTGCTAATTGCAAAGATAGAAACAATCAAGCTTATATGACTGCGAGCCATAAGAAAACGAATTCAACGAAAACAATCGGCATATACTCGATTCCCGCTTCGTTTATATATTACTTTTCTTTACACGCCTGTCAAACCGCGGGCTCCGCCGGCGCCTCTCCGGAAGCGCGGGCACGTCTCTTTTTTACAATCAGAACGACCGCAACCGCCGCCGCAGCCGCGACCGCCGCGCCTCCTGCAACGAAGTACGGCCAAACCACTGGCGCCTTAAAAGCCTCCGGGAAATGCGTCTTAAAGCTGTCGATTTTCACCCCGAGATAGGCTTCAATGTCGGAAGCGTCTCCCGTTGCGGGATGAAATTCGACAACCGCAGGCTCGACATCCAAGGACGAAGAACCGCTGGCTTCTCCCTCCGGATCGTTCTTCTGACGCGCCAGGTACTCTTTCACCTCTCCGGCGGCGCGTTCAAGGTCTTCTCCGACACGCAGGATTCTGGCGCCGTGCGTTATATCAATTTCCCCTAAATATCCGCTTAGGTAATAGAAGAATTCATCTGTGGAATCTTTGATATAGAAGCATTCACCAACATTAGGAATAGCAACCAACCGGACGTATTTGGGATCGATTATTTCGTCTCTTCCGCTCAGGATCCTGATGTCCTCGGCAAAATCTGCATAGTTTGTTGAATCCGCCAAATAGTTCGGATTATCTTCTGTTGAACGAGTACAGGAAATAATGCCTGCCGTCATTTTTCCGTTCTTCGATTCAACCACGGTCATTGCCCTGCTATAAATGTAAACAGTGCCGTCAACAGGAGCTGCGTAGTCTTTAAGAGTAACTGAGTATATAAAAGTCCCGGGGCGTGGCGTTTTTGAAAGAACAATTTCGTCTCCGTTTTTGTACCCATTTCCTGTATCAGAATCGTACAAGATATAGTAATAGACCGGCGTAACCGATATCGGAACTCTGCCGTTAAGAGCTTCGCAGACTGTTTCCTGTTCTTCTTTTGAAGCGTATACTGTCAATCCTTCCCCGAAAACATCTGTTGCTTCAGCTGAACATATTGCAGAGAAAAGCAAAACCAAACTCAAAATAAAAGTTGATATTCTCTTCACCATTACAACAAATCACCTCCGAAACAGCAATTTAATGATGGATCAACGATTCTGGTTATAGTCTATACCTCTTCATATGCAGTGTCAATCGGTTTGCGTAATTTATAAGAATTTCAAGGTTTTTTCAAGGTTCGACACGGTTTCGTATAAGTTCCCGGACTCACAATTAACAATTCCGCCCGATTTTGTTCCGTTTTGACCCTTATTCCCCGGTTTTCGCAAGAAAACGAACCGAAAAAACGGGAAACCGCCGGCCCCATGTTGAAGGCCTTTGGTTTCCCGCTCAGTTTATATATTACTTTTCTTTACACGCCTGTCAGCCCGTAAACACGCCTCCGGTGATGCCCGACGGCGGCAGCGGCAGGAATGTCGAAAAACCGTCGTCGACAAGGTAGGCGGGGCTGTTCACGACCTCCATCTCGACGGCGAGCGGACCGGCCGTTCCCGAAGAGAGTTCAGGCGGAATCCGGAACTCGCAGTCCGGTCCCGGCAGCGTTCCGAGGTTCGTTCCCCCGATTTTAACGGTCAGAATCTCGCCTACGCCTTCAACCCGCAGCACCCGCGCCCCTTCCGGAATCCGGATCGTCCCGCTGTAGACAATTCTTCCGTGGAAGTTCCCGCAGCCGCGCATCCGCGTCACGTCGGCGCCCGGAGCCGCGTCAATCTCCCTTTCGCTCCCGTCACGCGAAACAAGCAGTGTTTTTTCAACAACAATATCCGCCGGCCTGTCCGCCGGACCGTAAAAGAAGTCCTCCGCGCCGTCGCGCACGCTTTCCGGAAAATGTTCGGCGGGAATGAGCAGTACGCTTCCTGAAGCGGGAATCCTCAGCGACACGTTTGCGCCGTTCTGTTCCGGCTTGAACACCTTTCCGCTCCAGACGTCGAAAACCAGCCTCTCGCGGGCGTCCGGCAGCGTTAAAGTAAACCGTTCCTCCGCGAAGTCGTTATCAGACGAAATGAAAAGCACCGACTCGGAGCCGTTCTCGACTCTTCTCAGGAAGTGGAGCAGCGGATGCTCTTTGTCGGTGACAAGCCGGGTCAAATTGCATTCCGCAAGCGCGTCGTTAAGATACGACCCGAGGTCGTCCCATGAGACGGTCAGAAAATCAGCTTCCGCCGCGTCATTTCCGGCATAGGCCGGATTCCGTTCGCCGCAGACAGTCACTTTCACTCCCTCCGAAAGTTTGTCGAGTCTTTCAAGGATGTACCCCGGGAGATACGGACTTTCCGGAATGAGAAGCAGACTGTAGCTTCTGCCCCTTACGGTGAGCTTTCCGTCTTCGGCGGTGCATTCGGGCAGCAGATCCTCCCAGATTATGTCAAACGACACGCGAGCTCTGTCAAGCGCCGCCGCGAGCTTTTGGAGCGTCTCGCATTTTCCGCCGCACCACTCGGCTTCCGCGTTGTAGAGGACGGCAACACCGGCAGCAGGCTCACCCGCGGACAGAACGTGGCTCATTCCCGCCATGTATTTCATAAGCAGCCCGAAGGCCTCGAACTGGGCGTTTTTGCCGGCCGCGTAGAAGTGGGGCGGGCAGTCCGGATCAGGGAATTTGGGTGAGAACGCGTGCGGCACAAAGTGGTTTATACCGCCGGCCAGCATCAGATCGAGCATCTTCTTCATCATCGGAACGCCTTCCGCCCACCCGAACGCGCCGAATATCTCGCACATCGTCCGGCCTTTCATTTCAGGCGTGAGGGCGGCCAACGACCGCGGCAGGCTCTCGAGAAGGTGGTTGAAGAAGTCCGGGTCGGCCTCCCCGGCCCAGAGCGGCGCCGTGTGGGGCATTTCCGTCATTCCAGGCACGTACTGCTGAAGAACGATATCGATTCCCGCCATCGCCATCGGTCCGACCGATCTGAAATAGTGCCCCGCACCGGGTCCGAGCCGCTGGTGCGTGTTCTCGTCCTCGATCACGTGGCCGATGTACTCCACGCCGTGCGCACGGCTCCAATCCGCCAGCATTTGGCTGAAATTGGCGGAAAACTGTTTCGTGGCGACGTCCATGTAGGCGTTCCGGAGCGTTCTCGTCGCAGGGTCATTTGCGTTGAGAAACAGCTTGGGGAGGTTTTTCCGCACCTCTCCGGCAGGCATTTCCGCTTTTTCCGCCATCAACTCGCAGAGGTCGTCTCTGTACGGCAGCATCATTCCGTGCTTCCCGAGGATGCAGTCGTAGCCGGACACGCAGTTCGAAAACGCCGGTTCGTCAGAGAAAAAGCCCGCGAACGTGTTCCCGAAGTACTCCCGGAAGTGTTCGTAGGTCGGTTCGTACACCGCCTCTATCATCGCTTTGCACGACTCCGGCGACATCATATCGATCCACTCCGGCTTCGCGGCGAGGTAAGGCGAAACGATTACGTAGCAGATTCTCGCGACGCCGTCGGGAATGTCCCACCCGATCCTTCCCAACCCGGTTTTCGTTTCTCCCGGAAACGTCAGCGCGCCGAGAAGATCCTCTCCGTCGCCTTCGATCGTCACCTGTCTGTCTTCGCCGCATTTCAGTCTGTAGGCGGTCACCGACACGAACGACTCGCCCTCCCGGAGCGGAACGGCCTGAATCACCGCGTTTTTGCGCGGGCCGGTGAAGTCTCTGAATTCGATTCTGAGCTCGCGCCTCCTGAGTTCCGGATGAGTCCTCAGCCAGCCGTTCGCGAACCCGGACGGGAACTGCCTGTCGTCAAGCAGCCACACGCGCATCCCCTTCTCCCTCGCGTAGCGGAGGCAGAAGCCCATGTCGTCCCACCACTTTTCGCACCCGAACTCCTCGTGAACGCGCGACTCGAGGCAGAACTCTCTTATGTTGGATGCGTAGATCGCGTCGATCTCCTCGCGCAGTTTTTCGTGCGGCTCCCCGTGCATCCACAGGAACGGGAAAATGTACTCGCCGGGAACGTTCCCGCTCACCGCGTCGCGAACGCGGTCTTTTACCGTTTTGTACGTCCCCCGGTTATATTCCGTCTGTTTTTCCATAATTCTTTCCTTTCGGGAACAGACGGCCGCCGTGAGCCGGCGGCCGTCTGTCCTTTATGAATCAATATTACTGTTCGTCCACGAAAACCTTTTTGATCGCGTCCAGATAGCCGTAGCCGTATTTCGTGTCGGGCTCAAGGTAGCTCGACTCGGTCCACTCGTTCCAGCTGTTCACGGTGATGAGCTTCGCCCTGTCCGGGTGGTCGTCAAGGTATTTTTTCGCCTTTCTGAGCATTTTTTCGATATTTTCCGGCGTGTTGTCGGTAAGCGTGCCGCGTTCGGTCGTTCTGAAGCGCGGGTCGTTGTTCCAGCCCACCGAAACGTGCGGGTAGTAGACGGCCGTCGAATTCCTGTCGATCTCCGCCCACTCGCGGTCGACGATATCGAACATGTCGTTGTAGCTTCTATTTTTCCAGAGCGGCACGAAATGCACGAACTGGTAGTGGGAAATGCTGTCGAACCCGAGCAGCCGCACCGCGTCGTATGCCGACCCTTCGTGGTTCGCGTCGACCCCGCTGAGATTCACGGACATCGAGTTCCAGAACGTCATCTGCAGCTCCAGCCCCGGGAAGCCCGCCTTTTTCGTCTCCTCGCGGAACCACTCGAGCGCCTTGCACGTCTTGTCGATGCCGCCGAGGCCCTTTATCAGATTGCCGACGTCGTAGATCATGAACACCGGCTTTCCGTCGATCAGATAGTACTCAGGCTGCGAAAAATAGTTGTCGATTATCCTGTGAACGACCGTCTCGAAATTCGCGCGGTCCTGAGAGCCCTGCCAGATCGTCGTGTCGACAGGCAGGTCGCTGTTCCTGCGGTCCCAGGTGAGACCGACGTCGTGGTTCGCCCACATAATGTAGAATCTCATTTTCGAGCGGTTGGCAGCCTTCAAAAAGCCGTTGTCGAGGCACTGCTCAAGGAACGGCAGCCTGTCGTACCAGTACCAGTCGTAAATGAAAACGTTGACGCCGTGCGAGACCGCCTCGTCGATCTGCTTTTCCATCACCTTCGGGTCGGCCTCTTCCTCGAATCCCCAGAGCGGGAGCGGTCTCTCCGGATGCTCCTCGTGGGATTTGCGGACCGTCTGCCACTCGCCGATGCCTTCCTCCCAGAATATTCTCGATCTGATCTCCGTCCCGGTGTAGGACGGCCAGATATATGCCGCTACGTCGTATTTTTGCATGTTTTTCTCCTTTTACGCGAAGTTACGCAACCGTTCTTATTTGCGCGAAGTCAAACGACCGTCTCTATAAAGAACCGTCCGGGCGCGTTGTCCGCGAGCACGTATTCCTCCGAGAAGCTTCCGCCGCCTGTCACGAACGTATCCGGTCCGACCGCGCCGGTTACCGCCGGAACAACGTGAAGCGGTCCGAAAAGGTTCTTGCGCGTGCACACCAGCGTCACGTTAAAGCCCGTCTTCAGCCACTCCGTAACGTCTGCCTCGTAGGGTTCCCATCCGAGGATCTGCTTCCCGGAGCCGTCCGGGCCTTCGACCGTCACCAAACTTCCCGCGAAATCCGCGCACCTCAGCACTGCTTTCTCCCCTGCGCGCAGGTCGACTCCGGCGAGCATTTCCGGCGTTATTTTGTACGTGACCGTGCCGGTGTACGAGAGGAGGTTCTGCTCCGCGAGGTCCGCGGGCGTCAGCTTGTCCGGAAGCACAGTCATCTTTTTGTGACGCGAGTAGAAGCTTCCGCGGTCGCCCGGCCGTCTTCCGGGGCCTTTTTCGATGAGCTCGGATCTGACTCCGAAATCGCCGACGATATACGCCGCCTCGATGTTGGTGGTGCGTCTGAAATGGGTCAGCGCGGTGACGACGTTTTCGCCCACTTTAAGGAGGTCGCGGCTGACGGGAATGGTCTTCAGGCAGTTGTCGGTCCAGAAGCCGCCGTCGGGAACGAGTCTCTCGCCGTTGACGAAATACGTGATCTTTTCGGGCCTCTCGGCGCAGAGCAGCACGTCGCCCTCGGGAAGGTTCTCGATCTCAAACGTGTAGTTCAGCGCGATCTGGCCGTAGTCGCTGTCGGCGTACTTTTTTGCGTACCAGGGCTGGAGCATGCCGCCGCCCCTGTGTTCGATGCCCACGAAGTCGCGCACCGCGCGGTCGAGCTTAAGCACCTCCTGCTCCGGAAAATGCTTCACTGTGCCGTCGGTCGTTATCATGTTCGCGTCGGCAAAGTCGAGCACCATCGCGTTCTTTTCGCCGAGCTCATACTCGAATTCGCCCGCAAGCTCCTTAGAAAAGATTACTTCGCGCTTCACGCGCCTTGAAACGCCGCTCTCCTCCGCGGTCTCCGGCAGCTCGCCGCCGAAGTAGAACACGAAGAAGCGCTCGCCCGCCGGCGTAAAGTCTGTCGTGACCGACACCGCGCCGCCGTTGATCTCAAGCCCGCGCACGTTGTATTTTTTGCCGTCCTCGAGGCACCACTCTACGCATCCGGTGACGCCCTCGAATCCGTTCAGAGTCAGTTTCACGTTTTCCGCTCCGCGCTCCCTGTCGGCGTTCACGACCGCCAAAATGACTATTCCGTCCTTTTCGCGGGCGTCGCGCACCTGGAAGTGAAGTTCGTCGCGTTCGATATTCTCCGCTGTGAGCGAGACCGAAGCGGCGGGTTTGACGCTTCTCACGACTGCCTCGGGCGTAAACTCGTCGCGCACGCATCCGATTCCGTCAAACGCGTCGGAATCCCTCGCGTCGACCATGTAAGGCGCGTCGCCGAGCAGCACGATCCGGCCGCCCGCCTCCGAGAACTCTTTAAGAAGCGCAATCGTCGTGCCTCTTACTGTCTTGAGACCGCTGACAACGACCGTCTTGTACTCCATCGAGCCGACCTTCAGGACAGGTCCGTCCTCCCTCTTTTCGACGCGGCCGTGCTTCGCCATGATCTCCTCTTCGCCGTAGTCGAAGTCGACGTGAGCCGCGCGCATGTAGGCGAAAAGTCTTCTGTAGTGGTCTTCCTGCGCGTTGACTTCCGGGTCTACCGACTGTATCCAGCGCGCCCAACCGGCGTAAACGTCCGTCCAGACGCTCTCAATCGGGTTCATAACAAGCACGTCGCACGCCGGCACGCCCTCGGTCATCAGCACGTTGAACCTCGCGAAGTAGTCCTCCACATATTTATAGTATTTATAATAAGTCGCCTGATGCAGAATGCTGGCCGGGTAGTCGCGTTTCGCCTCGCCCTCCATCGTATACCAGGAGAGGTGCGGGCATCTGACGTTGACGCCGTAGAGCGCCTGCCAGTCGCCGACCGCCTTGTGGCCCTTGAAGTTGAACTGCCAGCCTGAGCAGCCGTAGAGCTCGGAGAGTATCCACTTTTTGTCGAGCTGCCGCGCCGCCGACTGGATCTGCTTGGCCGCCCAGAAAACGTTCGCGAACTCGGTCAGGTTGTCGATGCCCGGAACGCCCATGTGCTCGTAAAATCTCATCAGCGAGCCGTTCGGAACGGTCTGGTTGGCAAGGCTGTCCTCGTGGAGGACGTGGCCCGTAAAGTCGATTCCGTTTTCGACGCACCAGCGGTTGATCGGCTCCGCGAACCTCTCGATGAAAAGGTTGTTGCCGAGGTCGACGTAGTCGTGCTTGACCGCCCGCGAAGTCGGGAAATCAGGCGCCTTGTAGAAAAACTCCGGCAGCTTTTCCGTGATCGCGTAGCCGTACCTTTTTTCGAACTCGTCGAAAATGTCGTCCGTATAGAAAACCGAGCACTTCAGGAAGCCGTTTTCGTCGCGCGTGGCGTTGTCGAGCATGTGTCCTCTGTGCGGTTCGTCGGTGAAAATGCCGCGGATCGTCTCCCAGATCTTCCTGCCGGCGTGCTTTTTGTATGCCTCGTGAGTGATCCTGATGAACTCCTCTGTCGCCGCCAGCATCATCGTGTCGATGTAGGTCGTTCCGTTGTAGCCGCTGCTCGGCTTGTCGTACTCGACAAAGAATTTAAGCAGAACGTGCCTCTGCCCCTCCTGCGCCACGTAAAGCGCCCGCTCGTTGCTTTTGATCATGCGGTAGCGGAGCAGATTGCCGGTATCTTTCCCGAGGATCGCCTCGAACGTATACAAAAGGTTCTCGGGCTCCGTTCTGTCGTCCGGCGCCGACTCCTTTACCACAAGCGACTTCATTCTGTACTTCGGGTCGCGCGTGACGATTCCGCCCGCGCATCCGCTCGGCCAGCGGTCCTCGTCGTAAAGCCACGGCTCCATCCCGTTTTCCTCGCCGTAGACGGCGACCTTGTTGCAGAGGTCGAACCACTCCTCTCCGAGATACTCGGTAATGAGTCCCGCGCGGCTGTGCATAAAAAAACCGCCGAAGCCCATCTCTTTAAGAACGTCGACCTGCCGCTTCAGTTCCTTCTCCTCGAGCTCGCCGTTCCACGACCAGAAAGGCTTGCCCCTGAACTCATGACCCGGTGCCGAAAACTCCTTCTCAAGCGCCCCGTAACCTCTGTTCAATATACTGTTATCCATAGTTTCCTCCGGACGCGCCGCCTTGCCTCGCGGCGCACACTTTTTATTGCCTTAATTATATCAAACGAGCGGCTTTTTTCAACCGGTTTCACCCGCGTTAACCCGTTCCTCGCCGCGTTTCGCACCGCTTCTCATCGGTTTGCCGCGCTTCGCACCTTTTCGCACTCTTTTGCTCCGTTTGCGGCAGTAAAAAAC
>DBXM01000043.1:36635-51506 GCA_002309655.1 Mageeibacillus sp. UBA1212 | reverse complement strand
ATGCCATCGCAGCGCCGCCGCCCTTAACTTAATAATATTGTCCGGTTCGTCAACCGAAGTTCATCAGAAAGCCTTCTTCTTGAGAACTACGAGAACGATTGCCGCCGCCGCGACGATGAAGAGAACCATCGTCATATCGGAGGTCTCGGTGGGCGTCTCGGGGGTTGCATTCTCAACGATCTTCACGAAGTCGCCGCCGTCGTTGAACTTAACCGCGAATCTCCAGGCGTCGTTGCCGTCGCCCGCGAAGATGTACTTAATGGTGTCTTCGCCGTAGGTGCGCTCAGCCTCATTCTCAGTGGACGGGAGAACGATGTAGGAACCCTTGGGTCCGATGTTCTCGACTACGAGAATGTACTGACCCGCGTCCGCCGCTTCGTTGAGCGTAAGCTTGAAGCCCTGGTGCTCCGCGTCGTAGGACTTGAGGACGCAGTTGGTGCCTTCAACGGACCAGTCGGCCTGGAGGTTGTTGTCGCCGTTGACCGGATCGAGCGTAGCGGTGTAAGCCGGAGCCGCCGCAAGGGACTCTTCCACAGACTTGTTGTACTTGTAGAGGGAGATCTTGAGAGCCGACTTTTCGCTGCCGTACTGAGGCGGGTTGCTCGCCCAGAACATGTGGGACGAAATCTCGGTGAAGGACTTGCCTGCGTTGAAGACGACCTTCATGTCGTTGTGGCCTTCCTGCAGCCAGGCGTGAACTACGCCGCCGCCGGTTGCGGTGAATCTCTCAACGGGCTCTGCGGGCTGCTCTACGGGCGGATCAACGGGAGTCTCGCCGCCGTCTTTGCCGTTCGGGTTGTGGAAGGTAATCGACTTAATCGTGAGCGTTCCGCCGGGCTTAGCGCCGGGGAAGCGTACGCCGGTCAGAATCGTTTCCGCCATGTATCCGAACTCTTCGTCAATTACGAACGTTCTCTCGGTCTTGCCGTCCATTGAGGGGGGCGTCCAGGTGCCGGTGGTTCCGGAGTAGCCGGGGTTCTTCTCGGTGTCGCGGAGATATACGTTGTTGCCGTGCATCTGACCGTCGAGCTCGTAAACGACCGTGAACGAGGTGTAGTACTTCGTGTCGATATCGTCAAGTTCGATCGAGAAGAACGGGTCGCCGGCGCCGTCCTGAGTCTCAGCCGTGATCGAGCCGTCGTCATTCTCGGTGATGTCGACGCCCGCGGTGTTCGCGGAGTCGGAAATAAGCTCTACCTCGAGGGTCTTCGGGTAATCGTTCGGCTCAGCCTGTGCTTCCTGCTCGTGTCCGACAATAAGAGTGAATTCGCTCTTAACGTCAGCTTCCGTGCCGTCGGCATACTTTGCAACAATGGCGACAGAATATGTGCCGTTCTCAAGGCTGTCGACGCCGAGCATCTCCATGTAGCCGTCATCCTTGCCGAAGCCGGCGTGAACGAACTCGTCGGCTACCCAGCCGGCGTTCGCATATGCCTCGTTAGCGGCAATCTCGGTTCTGTCTCTGTAGACGTCGGAGCACTCTTTCTCAACGCCGTCGAGAGTCCAGTAAATTTTCTCGAGGGTCGTTCCCTGCTTCGCCATCCATCCGAGGATGAAGAGCTTGTCGCCTTTTTCGATGGTAACCTTGGACTTGCCAGCCTCACCGGCGATGTTCGATCCGTCAAGCGTGTTCGCGTTGATGTACAGCGAATCGAGTCCCGCGAACGAGCTGATGCAAAGGGCCGCGGTCAGTGCGAGAGCGACGATGATTGCAAATAACTTTTTCATAATGGTTTCTCCTCCGAAATATCAAAAATCACTCTGTCAACAATTTAGAATGCTTTTTTCCTGAGAATAACGAGCACGATGGCAGCCGCCGCAACGATGAAGAGAACCATCGTCATATCGGAGGTCTCGGCCGGCGTTCCGGGATCCGTGCCGGGGTCTGTTCCGGGATCAGTGCCGGGATCCGTACCGGGATCGTCACCGGGAACGGTGCCGTTCGGGTTGCCGTCGATCGAGAACTCGAGCGGGAGCTCGACAACGGTGCCGTTCGTGAGCTTCGCGATAAGTCGTGCTTCTTTTCCGCCCTCAAAAACGGTCGGGACCCAGATGCGGAAACGCGTTGCGTACTGCCCGCCCGCGTTGAGAACGTCCTGTCCTGTCTCGAGCTTGAAATCGCCGTACGTCTCAACGCCGTCGAGCTTGTATCCGAGCTGGTCGATCTCGCCCTTGAAGCCTACCCAGCCGTAGAAGCCGATCTTACTGAGGTTTTCAGCCGCAGCGTCGATGACGCCGTCCGGATAGTTTGTGTTGAACCAGTCTTTTGCAAACGAGGAAACGACCGGCGTGTCGTTGAAGTGGATCTCGTCGAACGAGTATCCCTTCATCTCCGCCAGCGGATCGACTACTTCGCCGCCTGCCACGATGGTGATATCGGCCTCATAGAACTCGGCCTCCGCTCCGTTGTTGTCAACGAAAATGAACGTAAAAACGTATTCGCCCGCGGCAAGTCCGGTAAGCGGAACCTCAATGTTAACGCCCGGGGTCGGGTTGAGCTCTCTGTCATATGCCGAGAAATGGGGGTAAACGTCGTCTCTCGGTCCCTGCGCCACGGCGATGTCTTTGGCGTCGCCCGCGTCAATGTAGTACTTGAAGCTCTTGGGTCCGAACTCGGAAAGGAGCCATCCGCGAATGGATACCGACTCGGTGCCGAGACCGACTTCGAACGAAGTCACCGCGAGCTTCGAGGGGTTGCCGTCGTGAACGCTGACCGTTCCGCCCTGGTCGATATAGCAGTTGAACTGGCCGACGTCGCCGTCAGCGTGTACCGCGATAGCTCCCATGCAGATGATCGCAACCGCGAGCATTATCGAAAGTATCTTTTTCATAGCTAACCTCCTAAAATAAAGTGCCGGAAAGGCATTTACCTTTATACATTATAGATATTCTAACATCTTTCCGCGTCCCGCGCAACTTTTTTTTTTAAGTTCTCTTATTTCCCGCGATTTTTCCCGCGATTTTTTATTGTAATTGCGCGCAAAAAACGTGACCGGGCATTTTGACGCGGTTCGTGTTGCATGTTTTGATGATTATGTGATAAAATACCGGCATGCGTTAATTGCGAAAACGGGAGGCCAGAAATGTCAGACTGTTGTTTTCTCGCCGGCGCGGCGAAAGCGGATATCACTCCGGAAGTCGGCACGCTTCTTTACGGTTACAGGCCGGACTCGGTAAGCACGTCCGTTCACGACCCGCTTGAAGCGACCGCCGTTATGTTCAAACAAGGGGACTCGGCGGCTCTGCTCGTCTCTCTTTCCGTGGGGGATCTGGGAACGCCGCTCGCGGACGAACTACGGATTATCGCGGGAAAAGCGGCGGGAATCGACCCTGCCCGCGTTATCATTTCCGCCACCCACACCCACTCCGCCCCGAACGTCTCGGGAATGGAAGGCTGGGGCGACATCGACCGTCCCTACGTCGACAACATTCTTATTCCCGCCCTCAAGGAATGCACCGCGGCGGCGCTCGCTTCGCTCGCGCCTTCCGAATTAGCCTTCTCCACCGTTCGCTCGGAGGTCGGCATCAACCGGCGGCAGCAGTTCCCGAACGGCTTCATCGGCCTGGGCCAGAACCCCTGGGGCTGCTTCGACCCGACCCTCACTCTTATCGCGATCCGCCGCAAGAGCGACCGCAAGGGCGTCGTCAACATGCTCCACTACGGCTGCCACGGCACCGCGGCCGGCGACAACCGCGAGATAACGCGCGATTGGCCGGGGGTGATGACCGACCGGCTTGAGAAAGAGACAGGCGTTTTGACCGGCTTCTGGAACGGAGCGATCGGCGACGTGGGCCCGAGGCTCAGCAACGGCCAGACCACCGGGAACATCAGCTACGTGGAGGAACTCGGCGCGATCGCGGGCGAGGACGCCGTGAGAGCGTACAAGGCGCTCGGAGAATATTCCGACGGCCTTCTGAAAGTCATTTCTGCCCTTATCTCCCTGCCCCGCAAGCCGCTCCCGCCGTACGAAGAGGCGCGCGCGGTTCTGGAGTCTTTCAGCGAGCCCGAAAAGCTGATCAACATAAGCCGCCTCACATACTCTTATTATAAAGCGGTCTGCGACGAGTACGCCGCCGGCTGTCCGGACTATGAGCGCGAATTCACGTATCCCGCCGCGGTCGTCGCCATTGGCGAGGCCGTGTTCGTCCCGTTCCCGTTCGAGATCTTTTCGGAGATTTCGATGCGCCTTCGCGCGTATTCCCCGTTCCCGCACACGCTCTGCCTCTCGAACGCCAACGGCTACAACGCCTATCTGCCTTCGCAGGACCAGCTCGTCCGCGGAGGCTACGAAGTCGCGTGCTTTAGGTTCAGCGACGCCCACCCGCTGGCGGACAACTCCGACCAGCTGCTTATAGACAGGAACCTTGAAATCATTTCGAAAATGTGTTAAAACCAAAACAGCGTTTCAGCGTTAACTTTGTTCATACCTTTAGGAGGAAAACATGTACAGAATAGGTCAGGAAGAAATCGACGCCGTCGCAAGGGCGATCATGAGCCGGCAGTTTTTCAAAATCAACGCCGCAGGGCAGGAAGTTTACAATTTTGAGGAGGAGTGGAAAAGTCTCACAGGCTCCGGATATATGATAACGATGACGTCCGGCTTCGCGGCGCTCTCGTCCGCTCTTATCGGTCTCGGCATCGGTCCGGGCGACGAGGTCATCGTTCCCGCTTACACGTATATCGCCTCCGCCCTCGCGGTAACTTCAGTCGGCGCCGTTCCCGTCATCGCGGACGTCGACGACACGCTCACGCTTGACATGGACGACGTTCTGCGCAAGCTGTCGCCCCACACGAAGGCGGTCATGCCGGTCTACATTCAGGGCTTTCCCGCGGACCTCGACAAACTGACCGCGATGGCACAGGATTACGGCTTCGCGATCGTCGAAGACGCCTGCCAGGCGGACGGAGGAATGTACAAGGGGCGCTATCTCGGCACGATCGGAGACGCCGGCGCGTACTCGTTCAACTACTTCAAGGTCATCACGTCGGGAGAAGGCGGCGCCCTCGTCACGAACAACCGTCAGGTCTACGAACGCGCGCTCATCTACCACGACTCAAGCGCTGTGGCCTTCTTCGGCGATCAGTTGAACGGCATCTCGCAGCCCCTTTTCGGCGGCACCGAGTTTAGAATTTCCGACATCACCGGCGCGATTTTGCGTGAACAGCTCAAGAAAATGCCGGGAATTCTCGCCGACCTCAGGCGCAACCGCGACGCCCTCGCCGCGCTCGTCTGCGAAAACGGTCCGTTCACGCAGGCCCCCTCCCACGACATCGAAGGCGACTGCGGCACGACCCTCGCGCTCCGCTTCGACACCGCCGAAGAATGCCGCGCGGTCCAGGCCCGCTGCCTCGAGAAGGGTCTCTGGCTGACCGTACCGATCGACACCGGCAAGCACATCTACACGAACTGGACCCAGATCATGGAAAAACGCGGCGCGCTCCACCCCGCGATGGATCCGTTCCTGATGAAGGAGAACCAGGGCCTGCAGATGAACTACACCCCGGACATGTGCCCGCGCACGCTGGACCTCCTCTCCCGCACCGCCTACGTCGGCATAAGCCCCGACTGGACGGGCGNNCCGCCGACATCGAGGCCACCGCCGCGATACTGAAAGGCTGATTTTCCGCTATAATAAGGGGAAAAGCACCGGCGGCGCTCCACGGCGCCGCCGGTGCTTTTCGCATATAGCTTTATGATTCTCAAGGAAGTATCTTCCCGAACACCTTGTCGAGAATCGCGCCGATCTGGCCCGCGTCCGGGTCGACCGGATTTGCCGTCGTACAGATGTCTTCGAGCGCCGCCTGAATGATCCCGCTCCTGTGCTCGGTGTAATTCGGCAGGTTCACGCCCGCCTGCAGCAGCGACGAAGGGATCTGAAGCTCGTTGTTGAGCTTGTTGATCTCGCGGACAAGATACTGAACGGAGAGCCTCGTTCCCGCCGCCGGCAGTCCGATGATCCTCGCGATCTCCGCGTACCTTTTCGCCGTCGCCGACTTGTCCGCCCCAAAGGGAACGTTCAGCGAAGAGTTGAAAGCGATCACGTGCGGCAGCGTTATCGCGTTGGCCTCGCCGTGGGGAATGTGGAACGCCGCCCCGACAGCGTGTGAGATCGAGTGGCAGATACCGAGCCCCGCCTTCGTGAACGCGAGTCCCGCCAGGTACGAAGCCAT
The DNA here is from genome assembly GCA_002309655.1 of Mageeibacillus sp. UBA1212. GTDB lineage: Bacteria > Bacillota > Clostridia > UBA1212 > UBA1212 > UBA1212. The sequence continues at coordinate 45,334 of DBXM01000043.1, read as the reverse complement.
CATCATATTCTCGCGCGCACGGTCGTCGTCACCGTTTTTGTACGCCTCGGGCAGCCACTCGAACGCGAGCTTGAGCGCCTTTTCGGCATACGCGTCTGTAATAGGGTTCGCGCCCTTCGCGACGTACGCCTCGAACGCGTGGGTAATGACGTCCATTCCTGTAAACGCCGTGACCTTGGGCGGCACCGTCTTCGTGAGCTTGTAGTCGAGGATCGCGAGGTCCGGGATCATCCTGTCGTCTGCGAGCGGTATCTTTCTGCCCGCGTCCTCGTCCCTGATTACCGTGTAGTTCGTAACCTCCGAACCCGTTCCGCTTGTCGTCGGAATCGCCACGAATTCCGGGTGAACGTTCATGCCGTCCAGCACCAGAATGACCGCCTTGGCCGTGTCGATTGCGCTTCCGCCTCCGAGCGCCACAATAACCTCCGCTCCCTTGTCCGTAACGAACTTCAGGCAGTCGGTCACGAGCGTCAGCGTCGGATCCGGCATAACCTTGTCGTAAACGCTCACGTTGCACGTCCTAAGAAGGTTCACGATCCTGTCGCAGATGCCCGTTTCCTTCATGACCGCGTCGGTAATAACGGTCACGTTTTTCTTGCAGTACCTGCCGAGCGCATCCGTCGCGCCCGCCCCGAATATTAAGTTTGAGCTGAGCAGAAATTCTGTCATAAAAAGCTCCGAAACTTCTTTAAAATCACTCGCTGTTCCGCGGTTTTCCGTTCACGCGTTCCGCACCGGGTACAGAAGCCCGATCTGCCTCTCCGCGAAGAACTCCGTCCATTCAATTCCCGGATTTTTATCCGTAACAACAATATCCACGTCGCCGACCTTGCAGATCTCCACCAGCGACACCCGGTTGAACTTCGTGCTGTCGATCGCGAGAATTTTCGTTCTCGCCGACCCGATTATCGCCTTCTTGATCTCCGCGTCGTCGTCGTTCGAGTCCGTGAGGCCGTTCTTCATGTCGATTCCCTTGCACGAGAATATCGCGTAGTCCACGTGAAACGACTTTATCGCCTCGACCGCCCGCGCTCCCACGAACGCGTAGCCGCCCTCTTTCAGCATGCCGCCGGTCGCGAACACCCTCCAGAACGGCTTGTCGCACAGCTCGCAAACAATTTCCGACGAGTTGGTGATGACCGTCAGGTTCTTCCTGACCTTGAGCGCCTTGATGACGAAAAGCGCGGTCGAACTGCCGTCGAGCATTACGTTCGAGCTCTCGGGAATGATATCCTCCGTCACGTTCGCGATCGCCTGCTTGAGCTCCACGTTCGACAACTTTCTCACCGAATACGGCAGATCCACGTCCGAACTCTCCGCCAGCACCGCGCCGCCGTAGATTTTCCTCGCGACGCCCTCGTTCTCGAGCTTGATCAGATCCCTGCGGACCGTCTCCTCGGTAACGTCAAACTGCGTCGCCAGGTCGCTGACCACGACTTTTTTCTCTTTCTGAAGCAAATCCTTTATGTATTGCTTTCTCTCGATTGCCAGCATTTCCGAAACGTGCCTGCTTTCTTTAGTAAAGTCCGATGTGTCTCCGCTTGGTCTCCGGTTTAGCTGCCGCTAAAAGTCGCCCTCGCGCGAGACACACCGGATTTTGCGGAAATTAAATTTAGCTGTGTAACAGCCGTAAATCTGCTGTCCCAAAAATCTGCGATTCGGAAACTGCAAAGTCCGGAATCTGCTGTGATGGGAATCGCAAAGTTTTGAGCTATTCTTGCGTGTACGGACCCGAAGGTGTATGAATATACTCCGAGCGGTCCGTCCGCGCAAAGCAATTCGCTCAGCAATCTGTCGAAGACACCTTATTAAACGCTCTGCCGAGCGAATTGCGGGAAGAGCCAAAAATCTGCGATTCGGAAACTGCAAAGTCCGGAGCTATTTTTGCGTGCGGCCGTCCGAAGCTGTACGAAGGTACTGCGAGTGGCGGCCTCGCGCAAAGCAGTTTGCCGGGCAATCGCCGTAGGCTCCTTATCTTTATTAGAATTCGGCAAGCTGCGTAAAGAGCCCGGAATCTGCAGTTTCCTTAGACTATAGTTTCCCACAACTTCCTGTCCGGCCGCGGGATGATCGCGCTGTCGAGGCACATGCCGTCCTCCGACACCGCCGCAATCGCCTTCTCAACCGCCGCCGTTACCGCCGCCACGTCGCCCGTGAAGAGCACATACGACTTTCCGGCCATGCCGTTCGCGAGCCTCAGTTCGACGAGACGCACTTCCGCGGTCTTGGCCGCCACATCCGCCGCGACGATCGCCCCCGCCACCGAAAAGGTTTCAACGATTCCCAGCGCCTCGACCTCGCCGAATTCCGCCGCCCCGAACATTGCCGAGAATATCGACTCGTGCGGGTTGCCGAGCACGAAGCTGTCCACGAGCATTTCCGGAAAATTCGTTTTCGCCGCCTCAACCGCGGCCTTCACGCTGCCGAGCTTTCCCGAGACGAGGATCACATACTTTCCGGGGCACACCGGGTGCGCGTCAAGCACTTCCACCTCCGCCGCCTTGATAAGAATATCGGCCGCCCTGAGACCCGTTGAAATCGTTCTGTATTCGACTAAGCCAATTGCACTGCTCATACCGGTTTTCACCTTTCGTATATTGCGAACAAATCATTTTCCGGCCGCCGCAAGGAAGTTTCGGCAGGCTCCGGAAGTCCGGAATTCCGGAAATAACCGCGAAACCGTCGCCTTAAAAGCCGCGGCGCGCGGAAATAATAATCTCACTGTCGGTAACGCTCTCGACGATTCCGTCAACCGGGGAGTGAAGCGCCACTCCGAGGCTGGTTGCGGGCGTTGCCGCTATAAGCTGGTTCTTTGTGACCGTGTCGCCGGCCTGAACCGAAGGAACGCACGGTACGCCGATGTGCTGCGAGAGCTTCAGGCGCAGGCGCGTGAATTTCGTCCCTGTCTCGGTGAGCGGCGCCGGCAGGTCGTACCTGGAAAGTCCGAGCCTCGCGGTAAGCCTCTCCTTCGAGAGCATTCTGTGCGGTCTGGTCGCGGAAACCGGTTTCAGCTCCGCCTGTCCCGCCATCGCGACGCCGTGCTTCCTGAGGCCCGCCTTGTACTCATTGATGAGCGTTTTCGGCGAGAGGCCCTGAGGGCAGGCGTACATCTCGCAGACGCCGCAGCCGCAGCAGTAAAGCGTCCCGAGGAACGGTTTCACGTTGTCCGATCTGAGGCTGACGCCGGCGGTCATAAAGTCGGCCGGTGATATCGGCTCGCCGAGAAGGTGGCGCGGGCAGAGGTCCGAACACATGTGGCAGTTGCAGCAGACGGCTTTCGCCCTTCTGAACTGGAGCTTGATGTTCGGTCTGTGGTGCGTCACGACGTAGGAGTTTTCCGGGAGAAGAATGATGCTGCTCGTCGTCTTCGTCACAACTCCGTCGGGTCCGGTGAGCGTGCCCATCATGGGTCCGCCGCAGAGGTAGACCGGATTTTCGATCGTCGCGCCGCCGGCCGCCTCAACGAGCTCCGCGAAAGTAACTCCGAGCGGGACCTTGAGCGTGACGGGGTTTCTGACCTCGCCGCAAACGGTCACGAACTTTTCGGTAACAGGCGTGTCCGCGTGGACCGCGTTATATATGTTAAGCATCGTCTCTACGTTGTAAACAACGCACCCCACCGCGATCGGAATGCTTCCGGGCGGCACGACTCTGCCTGTTGTCTCGTAAATGGTCACGACCTCGTCGCCGGCCGGGTAGATCTCGGGAAGAAGCCCGATCTTGATGTGGCGGAACGACGAAAGATTCGCCGTGATCGCCTCCACCGCACGTCCGTACGACTGCTTGATCGCGATAATGACATTCGAAACCTCAAGCGCATCGGCGACGTCCTCAAGCGCGGTCATGATCTCGTAAGCGTACTTCTCCATGACCTGGCGGTGCAGCTTGAGAAGAGGCTCGCACTCGGCGCAGTTAAGAATAATCGTATCAGCCGATTTGTTGAGCTTCGCATGGGACGGGAATCCCGCTCCGCCGCAGCCGACGATGCCGTTGCTCCGAAGTATTTCGATAAGCCTTGACAGTTCCATAAATCAATGTCTCTTTCTGCCGCTTTTACAGGTCACTCCTGCGCAAAATGCCGCTCGCCTGGCGCGAAGTTGCCGCGCATTTGGCGTGAATGCCTTTTCTGCGGTAAAAGTTATCAAGGGACGCGCCGCCCGCCCTCCGCTATTAAACGGGCGGGCGGCGTTCGTCCTTATTCCAGTCCTATGCTGTCGTCGACGATACCTACTATCGCGGCGTCGATAGGACAGTTGACAAGACCGCAGCCGATTCTGGCCGCGCTTCCCTCTGCGACAAGCACGATCTCGCCTATGCCGGCTCCGACGTTGTCGATGGCAACAATTCTCTTCTTGTCGGCCATGCTCTCCATGGGCTCGATGATCATGAACTTATTGCCTATAAGATTTTCGTTTTTTCTCGTGGCAACGACGCTGCCAACCACTCTTCCTACCAGCATAAAACCACCCGTTTAGTTCTGTTTAATAATCATACCGACGTCGCCGGTCTTGATCTTCGAGGCGTTCGCCTCGTCGGTGTCGATGTGCATCTCAAGCGAGTACGAAGGGTCTACGCGGATCGAAACGTTGTTGAAAATCGTTCCTCTCTCGTTGTTGAACTTCACCGAGACCACGTCCCCGTGCTTCACTCCCGCGAGCTCCGCGTCGCGCGGCGTCATGTGAATGTGGCGCTCCGCGATAATGCACCCCTCGTCAAGGTAGATAACGCCCTTCGGCCCCACGACGGCGATCGATGCGCTGCCGGAGAGATTTCCGGAAAGCCTGATCGGCGCCTTGATGCCCAGCTTGATCGCGTCGGTCTGAGAGATCTCGACCTGGGACTTGCTTCTGCAGGGTCCGAGAACGCGCACGTTTTCGATCGCTCTCAGCTTTACGCCGACGATCGTGACGAGCTCGTTGGACGCAAACTGCCCGCCCATGAGATCCTTCTTTTTCGTGAGCTGATATCCTTCACCGAAAAGCCTTTCGACGTGCTCCTGAGTGAGATGAATATGACGCGCCGAAACGCCGACAGGAACGTTGAAGCCGTGTTCGTTATTCTGCCCGAGTATTTCAAGCACCGCTCTTGTGATTTGCTCTACTGACTGATCCATAGTTCTCCGCCTTTTGGGAACCGCCGGCCGCTTCATGAATATTCACAGCCCCGGCTCCCGCCGATAATCCCCGCTCCGCGCTCCCCGGCATCCGCTCTGTCGCTCTGTCTCTCTGCGAACACGCGGACCTGCGGACGCCGTTCAAAGGAGTCGCGGGAGCATTCCGTGTTTTCGCGGCAAAAAGTCTGTTGCGGGCGCACTTCCCCCTTTTTTAATATAAGGAACGTGCCGCGAACGCGCTTTTACCGCTTCTGCCGTACGGAAAAATTACTTCAGAACGGGAAGAATTCTCTCTACGTCGTTGTGAGGTCTGGGGATTACGTGGGTAGCTACGAGTTCGCCCAGCTTGGCTGCGTTTGCGCCGCCCGCTTCAACCGCGGACTTGACTGCGCCGACGTCGCCTCTTACCATAACGGTAACGAGTCCGGAACCGATCTTCTCGGTGCCGACGAGTTCAACGTTCGCTGCCTTGAGCATTGCATCCGCCGCTTCGATTGCCGCTGTAAGACCTCTCGTCTCAACCATACCTAAAGCCTGTTGTACCATTTTCTTTTCCTCCTTGATTCTTTCAACATTTCCGCTGCCCGCGGATTCAGTTTTAACTTCTTTTACCTTCGGGGCCGCCGGCTTCTTTTCGTCAGCCTTCGGCGCGCCGTTTGCAGGTGTTTTCTTTGTCTGTGCCATAATGTCACACCTTCTTAAGTCTGCTGGCGCTTATAGCAACCATTCTGGCGGTCTCCTCGTGGGGGTTGGCGATAACGGCGTGCGCGCAGGGTTTGACGAGGCTTCGCGCGTTCGCGGCTTCCACTGCTTCGGTGACGGCCGAGACCGTTCCCTCTATTACGATTGTGACAAGCCAGCCGCCGAGTCTGCGCTCCCACGTGACGAACCTGACGTTTGCGGTTTTGCACATTATGTCAAGCGCGTCGATCGCGGCAGTTACGCCTCTGACCTCGATAAATCCCAATGACTCCATTTTCTACCGTTCCTCCCTGAGAAACACTTTTAAGTTCCGCCCGCCCCGCGTGATCCGCGGAGCGAAGCATGATTCTTAAGAGCTGCCGCCCTTTTTAAATCCGACCGTGATATCGCGACGGCCCTGTCCCTTGACGTCTTTGAAATGCCGGTTTACCCGGCGCCTCATGAATTATTTCGCCTGGGGAAGGATCTTCTCTACGTCGTTGTGCGGTCTCGGAATAACATGAACCGCTACGAGCTCGCCGAGTTTGCCTGCGTTCGCGGCGCCGACTTCGGTTGCCGCTTTAACTGCAGCGACGTCGCCTCTTACCATGACGGTAACGAGTCCGGAACCGATCTTCTCGGTGCCGATGAGAGTGACCTCTGCCGCTTTAACCATTGCGTCGGCCGCTTCGATAGCCGCTGTAAGACCTCTGGTCTCAACCATGCCCAATGCTTCCTGAACGATCATAATATTTACCTCCATAAGATTTTAAAGATGTTTTCACGCTACCGGGCTTTGCGTTCAGGCGTATCATGAATGTTTCCCGCCGTTCAGCTTGCCCAAATAAAATCACATTGCCTTACCGCCGCCCCGCTCCTACAGGCTAACTCTTGTCGAGTCCGCTGAGCTTCAGCATCTTCTCGGTTCCGGGTTCCGGGTTCGCTATTATATAAGACGTAACCACTCCCGAGACCTTTTCGGCCGCCTCGACTGCCGCCTCGACCGCAGCCTGAACCGCGGCGACGTCCCCTCGGAATTTCACCAAAACGATAAGAGGCACCTTCAGCTTTTCCGGGTGAGCCGGTTTGTTTCTGTCGAAAACCTCCATATGTACGTTGGCCGCCTTGCATCCGGCGTCTCCCGCAACGAACGCCGCGACCAGTCCGTATACTTCCACAAATCCAACTGCTTCTGCCATTTCAGTAAAACTCTCCGGGATTTTAATTCTTTCCTCCCCGCGGCGCCTGCCGCTTTCTGTCGGGAGTATCGTTATTTTCTGCAGCGTGCGCTTCGGGAATGACCCCTGCGGCGCTCTGCCGCTCATCCAATGTCAGCCGGCCTTTTTAAGGGAATGCCGATTTAACAGCAACTGTTCGCCGCTTGCGTAAAGAGCATTAAATCTGCATTTCCGTGCCGGTTATTTGTTGACGATCGCGATCTTGAGACCTTCCTGTCTCACGTTCACGCCCATCGCCTCGTTGATCTGGTCAAGCGGGAACTTGTGCGTGATGAGCTCCTTGATGGGAAGCCCGATTGCCTGCGCCCTCTTGAGGAAGTCGAACGTGGTCGCGTAATCTCTGAGTGTGTAGACCCAGGATCCCACGATCGTGATCTCCTTCGAGCAGATGTCGAAGTGCGGGTTGATGGTCGCGTCGCCGCCGTTGATGAAGAAGCCCAGCTCGCAAAGGCCGCCGCCGTTGCGGATGAACTTGTAGATGTTGGAATGGCCTCCGGGAGCGCCGGTGCACTGGAACGCGAAGTCAGCCAGCTGTCCGCCGCAGGCTTCCTTGACCGCTTTCGCAAGCTCTTCGATGCCCTTGTGGTCCCTGAAGTTCACGGATGCTTTCGCGCCCATTCTCTTCGCGAACTGGAGTCTCTGCGGGTTGCCGTCGACCGCGATGATCGTCTCGATGCCGAGGGTTCTGAGAACCGCGATGCAGATGAGTCCGATCGGGCCGCAACCCTGCACGACCACCTTGGAGTTGAATCTCAGGATGTTCGTGCTCTTCGCTCTCTCGACAGCGTGAACGAGTACCGCGCAGGGCTCGATCAGAATTCTGGAGTCGAGGTCAAGGTCGCTCACGTTGAAGAACGTGGAACCGAGCTTGCCGCGGATCAGAATGTAGTCCGCGAACCAGCCGTTGAGGTGCACGTCGTCATCCGGAAGAAGTCCGTACACGTCCGCGCCGCCGACGTTCTGCTTGTTGAGGTCGAACATCGTAATGGCGGGGTTGTCTTTGAAGATCATGCAGGTGACGATCTTGTCTCCGAGGCCCACCGGTTTGCCGGCGCTGTCCACCTTCACGTTCTTACCGATCTTCACGATCTCGCCGGTTCCCTCGTGTCCGAGAGCCACCGGGATAAGACTGAACGGGTCTTTTCTGAATTCGTGAGCGTCGGTTCCGCAAATGCCGCAGCCTTCGACCTTGACGAGAATGTCGTCGTCGCCTACCTCAGGGATCGGATATTCCCTGATTTCGAATTTTTCAAGAGCGGTAAGGAACGCTACGTGGGCCGTCTTCGGGATCGAGCCGCTCTGTCCTCCCGCGGTATAACCGGAGGCGGGGCGTACCGGAGAGCTGTTCATGGCCTCAAGCACTTTCCTGACAATCTCTTGAATGTCACGTTGGTTGTCCATTTGTTTTTCCTCCCTTATCTGATGCACAGGCTGTCCGACATGATGCAGTGTCTGCGCTTTGTGAATGTCTGAGCGGAAGTGAGTCCCTCGCCTGTGCGGCTCGCAATCGTAAACGTGCAGTAGCCTTCGCCGCCGAAGCCGAGGGCCGCGTAGGACGGAGCGTTCTTAACGAGGATCGCGGTGTCGATCGCCTTGCCGTACTTGGTGATATTGTCGATGTTCTTCGAGTGGATGTGTGCCGAATGGCGGTTGCCGTGTTCGAGCCA
>DBXM01000043.1:0-36614 GCA_002309655.1 Mageeibacillus sp. UBA1212 | reverse complement strand
CTTACGATACCGAGGATCGGCATCATGAGCTCGGTGGCGATGAGCGGGTGTTCCTTCTCGCCCTCGAAAATGATGCAGCGCACGTTCGAGGGAACGTCCACGCCTATCATCTTCATAAGGGTCTTTGCGTCTCTTCCGACGCACTTGCGGTTGAGCGCGCCCTTCGGCGTGATAACGGTCTCGGCGAGCTTCTGAATTTCTTCGGGAGTTGCCTCGTAGCAGCCGTTTTCAAGCAGATGGTACTTGAGCTCGTCCGCAATCGACTCGACTGCGACGATTTCCTTCTCCGCGATGCAGGGAAGGTTGTTGTCGAACGTGCAGCCGTTCACGATGTCTCTCGCCGCCTTCGGGATGTCTGCCGTGTCGTCAACGAGTGCCGGCGGGTTGCCCGCGCCTGCGCCGATGCCCCTGCGTCCCGACGAGAGAACCGTGGTTACAACGCCCGGTCCGCCTGTCGCGGCGATGAGCTGGATGGCCTTGTGGGACATCATGATCTTGGACGTGTCCAAAGTGGGTTTGACAACGGAAGTCGCGACGTTGTTCGGGCCGCCCGCCTCGAGCGAGGCTCTGTTCACGAGTTCTATCGCGAACTGCGACGTTCTGATCGCCGCCGGGTGGGGGTTGAAAACGACGGTGTTGCCGCCCGCTATCATTCCGATGCTGTTGCAGAGGATCGTCTCACTGGGGTTGGTCGTGGGCGTGATGGCGCCGATAACGCCGAACGGGCCCATTTCGATAAGGGTGAGTCCCCTGTCGCCCGACCAAACGCGCGTGGTGATGTCCTCGGTTCCGGGCGTCTTTTCGGCGAGAAGCTTGTGCTTCAAAATCTTGTCGCCTACGTTGCCCATTCCCGTCTCCTCAACGCCCATTCTCGCGAGGAGTTCCGCATTTTCAATAGTAAGTCTTCTGATGTTGGAGATAATTTTCTCCCTGAAATCCATAGGCATTTTCTGCATGACCTTTTGGGCCTCGATTGCAGCCGCTATGGCATCGTTCATGTCGTCAAATATTCCGAGTCTTTTTTCTGCCGGCTCGTCGTGAAGCTGGATATTTGCCAATACCTGAGCCACGATTGCCTGAATATCTTTCTCGTCCATTATTTCGCGATCGCCTCCTTAAAAAGTCTAAGTCCGTATTCGGCCAGAAATGTGTCCTGTTCCTCGCTTCCGCCGCTGACGCCGATGCCGCCGATCACCGTTCCGTCCACCTCAAACGGTTCCCCGCCTCCGAAAATCACTATTCGCTGATTGTTCGTAAACTGGATTCCGTAGAGCGGCTTTCCGGGCTGGGCGAGCTTTTTGAGCGTCGACGTGGACATCTTGAGCGCCGCCACCGTGAACGCCTTGTCGAAAGCAATGCCGTAGCTTGCTATGTAAGAGCCGTCCATGCAGTGCACCGCCACCGGATTCGCGCCCCTGTTCGAGATTGCCACCACCGCGTTGACTCCGATTTCGGCCGCCTTTTTCTCGACTCCTTCGATGATCCTGAGCGCGAGCTCAAGCGTCATATCGGGGTAGGAATTCTGCCACAAGGACTGCGCCGGTTTCTGCGGTTTCGCGCCTTCAAGGGATGCGACCACGTCACGCACTATCTGTTCGATTGCCGCGTCCGAAAGCTTCCGGTCCATAACACTTTCCGTTCCTTAATACTCCGGTTCCCGTCCGTCTATTATCGAAAGGCGCCGGCGGGAATTCCCGGTCTGTTTTTATAATTCTGTCCGCTGTAGCTTATTTGTTAAGCTGCGCCATAACCTTCTTGGTGATTTCGGCGATCAGAGCGTCGTCGGAGCTGCTCGAAGAGGAGGTGTGATGACCCGAGCATGAACCGCCGCAGTTGTGGCAGCTGGGCTTGCCTGCAAGCGTGTTCGGGCAGAGGTTCGCGGGATGGCGTCCGGGCATACCGAACTTTCTCCTGATCTCGTAGAGGTCCTCGACCTGCTGGGGAGTGAACTCCTTCGGGCCGCCGAGCATTTTCGACTGGTAGAGGAGCCGAGCGTAGAACTCGGTGGACTCCATCTTGTAGTACGCGTTGAGGAGCGTGTTCGAATACGTGAGAGCGCCGTGGTTCTCAAGCAGAACGGCGTCGAAATACTGAACGTACTCGGAAACCGCGTCCGGAATTTCCTCGGTGGAAGGACGTCCGTACTTCGCGATCGGAACGCAGCCGAGAGCGATGACCGCCTCGGGCATAATGGGCTGAGTCAGCGGAATTCCCGCGATCGCGAACGAGGTCGCGTACAGCGGGTGTGCGTGTACGACCGCGTTGACGTCCGGTCTCTCTTTATAGACGCGCATGTGCATTTTGATTTCGGAGGACGGTTTGAATCCGGGGTTCGCCTGGATGACCTTTCCTTCTCTGTCAACTTTGCAGATGAAGTCGGGCGTCATAAAGCCCTTACTCACACCTGTAGGTGTGCAAAGGAACTCGTTGTCGTTCAGCTTTACGGAGATGTTGCCGTCGTTGGCGGCGACCATTCCCCTGTCGTAAATACGACGGCCGATGTCGCAGATTTCCTTCTTGATCTCATACTCTGATTTCATGAAATTTGCCTCCTGTAAAAAAGTATGTATATCTGTGGTGTTTTTTCCGGCCCCGCGGCCGTTTGTTTTCACTTTCGTATTTCCCGGAAATATCTGTTACCGGTTCAGGTAGTCTCTTATCTTTTCGACTCCCTCGCCCGCTACCGAGTCGACGAGGAATATCTTTTCCGGCTCAACCCCCATTATGTCCATCCAGTTCATCACCATCGGGAGGTTCGCGTCCGGATCGTTTATCTTGGTGATGATCCCTATTACGTCCCTGTTGCAGAACGCGGTGCTGCCCGGGTCGAAAAGGCAGTACGTCTCGTTCGCGGCTATCAGGAATCCGACCACGTCGGCTTCGTAGGTGTAGAGCCCGATGGCTCTCGCGAACTCTCTGCTCTGTATGTACTCGCCCGGGGTGTCGATGACGTCGTCGTCGTAGTTGACGTACTGCGTCTTGTGGTAGTGTATCTCCTCGCCCCTGAGCGCCTGCGTTAAAGTCGTCTTGCCGGCCTCGCTGCGGCCGATTAGAATTATCTTTCTCATTAAGGCCGCCCGCCTTTCCGCTTCAAGTCTTCCTTAGGTCCTTAGGTCTCCGTCAGGTCTTCGTGATGGCGACCACGGTGAACTTGAGCGTGTCTCTTAGGTAATCCACGACCGCGTGCACCGCCGTCTCCACCGCCGAGACCGTTCCGGTCATTATGAGCGTTCCGCTGAACCTGTCCACGAATCCGATCTCCGCGCCGGAAGCCTTCATTGCGATGTCCCCCGCGATTATCGAGGTCTCCGCCGGCGTCATCGTCATAATCCCGATCGAGCTGTTGGAGTAGTCCACCGACGGGTTGAGACCCATCTTCCTGTACAGAATCGGCTCCGGGTTCGCGATAATGTGCGCAAGCGTCACCTGCTTGCCGGGAACGAGCTCCTGCACGATCCTCATTTTCGTGTCGTCGGACTGTTTGATTAATCCCTGAAGATCCATTTTATCCTCCGATCTGGCACCTCAGGCCGCTCTTTTTCGCGACCTCCAGAAGCGACTCCATGTATGCCTGCGACATCGGCTCGATGCCGTCGAGAAGGTATTCCCTTCCGAGCCCCGTGTACTTGTCCTGCCCGAGCCGGTGGTACGGCAGCAGGTGGAGCTGCTCAACGCCGGGAAGCGAGGCCGCGAACGTCGCGATCTGCCTTATCTCCTCGGGCGTGTTGTTGAACGTCGGAATGACCGGCACTCTAATAATGAGCTCGACGTCGCTCTCCGCGACCTTCCTGGCGTTCTCGAGAATGCGCGTGTTCGGCTTCCCCGTGAACTCCTCGTGCTTCCTCGCGTCCATGTGCTTGATGTCCATCAGGTAGGTGTCGAGGTAAGGAAGGAGCTTCTGGATGTTCTCAAAGGGAAGCGTGGCGGCGGACTCGATGGCGGTGTTGATTCCGTTCTCCTTTGCCGCCCTTAAAAGCGCCGCCGCGAAGTCAGGCTGGCAGAGGCACTCGCCTCCGGAAAGGGTCAGGCCGCCGTCCGAGTTCCGGTAGTAGTCGCCGTCCTTCATGACTTCCTGCATGACCTCGGCCACCGTGACGTCCCTGCCGATTATTTTTTTCTTGCCCGCAACGACCATCTCCTGAATCTTGTACTCTTGGGACTCCGGGTTGCAGCACCACCTGCATCTCAGCACGCAGCCTTTTAGAAAGACTATCGTTCTGATGCCGGTGCCGTCGTGAATCGAATATCTCTGGATGTCGAAGATCCTTCCGGTCTGCTGCATGTAGTTGTCGTCCATGGTCGGTTGATTTTTCCTTAGCTTAATTGTTGCTGCTGTGGCAATCCGTGCGCTTTCTTAAAGCTTCCTCTTTTAGAAAGTATTAGCTTGTGTTGTTCTGGAAATAATGTCGTCCTGGAGGGATCTGGAGAGCGTCGTGAACAGCGCGCTGTATCCCGCGACCCTTACCACGAGCGCCTTGTACTTCTCGGGGTGCTGCTGAGCGTCGAGCAGCGTCTCGCGGCTGACCACGTTGAACTGCACGTGCATGCCCTTTCTGTTGAAGTACGTTCTCAGGTAGGTGATGAAGTCGTTGATGCCCTTCGGGCCCGAAAGCGCCGACGGGTGGAACTTCTGGTTGTAGAGGGTGCCGTTGGAGGCGATAAGGTGGTCGATCTTCGCGACCGAGTTTGCAGCCGCCGTGGGGCCGAGCTTGTCCCTGCCCTGTGCGGGGCCGATGCCGTCCGCGATAGGAGCCTGCGAAAGTCTGCCGTCGGGAGTAGCGCACGACTGGGCGCCGAGCGGAACGTTCGCGGAGACCGGATAGAGGCCAGCCTGGAAGATGCCGCCGCGAGGGTTCTTGAACGTCTCAAGCGGCTTCGTGTAGGTGTACGCCACGTCCCTCGCGAAGAGGTCGATCTCGTCGATGTCGTTGCCGTACTTGGGAAGCGCCTCGATGTCGTCGAGCATCTTCTCGTAGAAGTCGACCCGTTCCTTGGGGAGCTTCTTGGACTCAACCACACTGGCGTAGACCGCCTTCACGAGCTCGGGGGTGATCTCCCTGCCGTCTCTGCGCAGGTTCGCGCAGACCGACTTCACGATGTGCTCGATGTCGAGCGGCGTGAGCCCCTTTCCGAAGTTGTCCGCCATGGCCTGCTTGAAGTCCGCCATCGTGTACTTTTTCTCCTCGAAAACGAGCTTTTTGATTGCGAACAGGCCGTCCGCGACGTTGGCGATACCGAAGCCCTGAGGTCCGGTGAAGTTGTAGATCGCTCCGCCCTCTTCCACGCACTTGCCGGATTCGAAGCACCCGTCTGTGAGGCAGGACTCGAACGGAAGCGGACTTCTCTGAGCGTGGGCGTAATCTATCGCGTTGATCGCGTTTACCATCAGCGCGATGGAAGTTGTCATCTGCTTCTTGTAGGCGTTGTAGAGCTCATCGAACGTAGTCATCTTGAGCACGTCGCCCGTCTCGACAGTCACAAGCTCGCCGTCCTCCCAGCCGTTCGTGAACGTCAGTTCAAGGGGTCTGAGCATGTTGAAGAACGCCGCGTCGTGCCAGCCGTCGGTCTTGCCCGGAACCTGGGGCTCCACGCAGCCGATAATGTTGTACTCGCGCGCCTCTTCGAGCGGAATTCCGCGGTTCATAAGGGCGGGAATGATGACCTCGTCGTTGTAGTAAGCCGGGAGGCCGATACCGGTTCTGGTGAGCTCGACCGCCTTCACGAGGATCTCGTGGGGCGTTCCGTTCCAGATCCTGATGGAAAGAGAAGGCATCGGCAGTCCGGTGTGCATGGAAGCTTCGATGCACATCGCGGAAAGGTCGTTCGTGACGTCCTTGCCGTCCCTGTCCTGGCCGCTGACGATCAGGTTCTGGAAGAGGCTGTAGCCAGCGAATCCCTCCGCGGAAGCGGCGTCGCGGCACTTGTTGAGGTCGTTCAGCTTAATCCAGATGCAGTCGATAAGCTCCTGCGCAGACTCTCTCGTGATCGTGCCTGCGTCGAGGTCCTTTTTATAATAAGGATACATATACTGGTCGAATCTTCCGGGCGAGATCGAGTGGCCGCTCGACTCAAGCTGGAGGAGCTGCTGCACGAACCAGAAAGCCTGGCACGCCTCGTGGAACGACTTGGCCGGATTCTCGGGAACGTTGCGGCACACCTGCGCGATCTTAAGCAGGTCGGTACGTCTCTCGCCGCTCGCGGACTGAGCCATTTTCTCAGCCAGATCAGCGTATCTGTTGGCGTATCTGATGACCGCCTTGCAGCTTCTGATCACTGCCTCGTAGAAGATCCTGCGCTTGCACGCGTCTGCCTTGCCTACGCACATCTCCGCCATTTCCTTTTCGGCTCTCGCGATGACGCCCTTGAGGCCCTCGCCGAGAACGGTCCAGTACTTAACGGTAATGTGGCCGATTCCGTTGTAGAAATAGTTGCCCGGCGTGAAGATGTTGTGGTTGATCGCCCTGAGCGCCCTCGGATCCATAAGCGCGGTCGCGAGTTCGCTGGTGGTTTTGTTCTTCCAGTACTTGTCCGCCTCCGCAATCCTGCGCTTGGCGTCGTCGCTGATATTGAACGGGTCCGCCTTTCTGTCGGCAACGGTGTCGAACTCCGCCTCGAGCCACTCGTACGAAAACTCGGGATAGGTCTGGCAGCCTCTCATCTTGATTGTCGTGCTGCCGACAATGAGCTCGTCGTCGCGGATAACGATCGGAATGTTGTCCAGAATGTGCTCGAACGCCCTCGACTTTCTCTCCACCTCGGGAAGGTTCTCGGTCGCCTTGTACGACTCGGTTATAAGTTCAGCCCTCGCCGGCTCAATCTCCGGCTTCGAGTTGTAGAACGCGTCAAGAAGTCTGTCGATCCTGGCGGTCTTTTTGATTGGGCTCGTATCGAAATTCATGTCATTCCTCCGTGCTTTTCCTTCAAGGGCGCGTTTTCCCGCCCCTGTCTCAGCTATATCTCGTAAAAACGCTTTTCATCTTTAGGAACAAACCGCAAGGCATAGTAAGGCCTATTACGGAAACTACATGTAGTATAACACCGTTTCCGGAAACCGTCAACAGGTTTCTGAGCATTTTTGTTGTTTTTTAAGGAATTTCTTTTAAAAACATTTGGCTTTTTGTTGTTTTCACACATTTGAAAGGCCGATTCCACAACAACATCCCACATTGCGGTCAAATAATGACGCATTTCAACCGAAACAAGAATCAATTTGCGGGCACTACAGATTGTAAAAACAAAAACCGCCCCGGGGGGCGGCTGAGTTTAATGTATCATTTAAGGGGCTGGAATTACGGCTGAAATTCCGGCAGCTCCTCTCCCGCCGGGAAAACCCGTCTTCTATTTCCGCAGTTTTTCCCAGAACAACTCCCAGTCGACGGGAGACGCGTTCGGATCGTTTTTGCGACGTTCGTTCCACCGCTTTCTCGCCCGTTTGAACTCCAGGGGAATAACGACAGCGACCGTGGCAATCAGCCCCAAAGCAACGGCCAAAACCGCATAATCAATGATCAACTGCGGCGTATTCGCGTCGTACAGTACCGTTTCGACGCCCTCCGGGTTTCTTGAAACAAGCTTGGAATATGACGACGAAAAGATATTAAACAGGCCCTTCTCGTTTTTCGCGGTATATTCGGTGTCGCCGGCAGTCCGCTTGTCTGCCCAAACGTTTTCGTGCCAGTATTCTCTGTTTGCGGGCGTTTCCTGAATTCTGAGTATGTCGGTTATATTCCCGTCCGGGTCCACGGTTATTGCGAGGTCGCTGCGCACGCAATATATGTCGATGCAGCCGCCGTTGAACGCAACGCAGAAAGCCCCCTCTTCGCGGTACGTGAACCCGTACTTGAAATTGCCACCGGCGTCGTACACGCATATGTTGGCGCGGGTGAGCATTTTGGTCCCGATGACTACGTTGCCTTCACCGTCGACGTCAAAACTGCGAATGCCCATGATTTGGCGCGGTTCTTCCGCCAAAACACGCAAGGAAATGTTGCCGGCTATGTTCTTCTTGGACTCCTCCGGCAGTTCTCCGGTGGAAAAGCCGGCAGGGCCCGCAAGCACCGCGGTGCCGAAGCAGGCTGAGACCAGCAAGAATACAAAAAGCGGGAGCAGCAAATATCTTTTCTTCACTGTTCCCGCCTCCTTATCTAATAATATGTATCAAAGCCGTCAAATCAACTTTCCGCTATTTCAAGCCAAGCGCGATGTTCCTGATTGTACGGATCACGTCGGAAGTCACGAATTCCGCGACGTCCTCTTTGTCCGCGGCACTGCCCTCGATCGCGAATGAAAAGTCGACCGCTTCGAGCATCGAAAAATCGTTCACGCCGTCGCCAAACGCCATCGCCTCGGCGCGCGTGACCCCGAATTTTTCCATAACCACGCCAAGCGCGAACCCCTTGTCGGTGCCGGCGGAGACGAACTCGCACCAGCTGCCGTTCCTGAAAACGCAGTTGAGGTACGATGCCCAGTCCGCGGCGAGATACTCGAAATCGGATGTATTTTCCGAAAAAACCGAGATTTTGTACACCGGTTCGCGGATTTCCGCGACTGACGCGACCTTTTTGAGATGGCCCCTCATTGTGTCGTCGGCGGCAAGCCGTCTTTCGGCGCGGCCGCCGTTGTTCCCGACCGTGAAGCAGTCGGTCGCGCCGTAGTAGATGACGTCGCACCCGGCTTTCAGATTCCCCGGAAATCCGTCCGCGAAGGCCCTGACAATGTTCACGTCGACAGGCCGGTCGGAAATCTTCGCGCCGTTAAACAGAACCAGCGCGCCGTCGTAGGACGCGATAACTGCGTTTTTCACGGCGTCCGGGAACAGCCTCGCCACGTCCGTGACCGACCTTCCCGTCGCGATCATCGGCAGGATTCCGGTATTGTCAAGCACCCCCGGGAAGCCTTTTCCCGAAGCAGGATTGTTTTTGTGAAGTAAAGTGTTGTCGATGTCGCAGCAGACAAGTTTTATCATGTCGCGCCTCCGTTTTCAATGCTTTCGCCCTTTTATTGTACGGTTTCGCGTTTTGAATTGCAAGCGGAAAGGACCGCGCCGCGCGCTTAGCCGCGTTTATTTAGCGATTTCAACGGTTTTGCCCGGCCCCGGAAGTTTGTTTTAAAAATCAGTCTTTAAATTCCAGCCACATCACAGGTCGGACGCCGATATAGAGATCTGTTACATCGCCGCCATATACCGGCATAATGCCATCCGAACCAACGATTGCCATGCCTTTGCGCTTGCCTGGAGGAGCGCCGAAACCCTCGTTCTCAAACAAGGCGTACGCCGGAGTGCGCGTCCACCACTCGCTCGCACGTTCGCCGGCAGTGGTCATATCATATTCCGCTACCCACAGCCCCTTTGACTTCGCGTAAGGAGTCCCCGCGCACCTTCTTTCCTCATATGATTTGAAATATTTCTCGACATCGACCATGCTCAGGAGAAATAATCGGTCTTGTGTATCGTTGTTGCCCGGGTCGAGATTAGGATCAGAATAGTTTTCAGGGTTACGGTCCGGGAAAATATCCGCAAGAAATATCGACGACTGCTCTTCCGGAGTGAACGCACTATTGAGGAACGTACTGTTGAGCCATGCGCGCAGCTTGCACGTCTCCCATGTAATATTATAGTCAACAGCGTCGTTGATAGGTTGACAATCGAGTATGTATTTGCTAATGAGTTTCACTCTGTTTCTGGTACGGCCGGGAATGGGTTCAGCTATTTGCAAAACCACCCATTCGATTTCTTCTTTCCCGTTGCCGGTGTTGTTGTCCTGCTCGTACGATCCGAATTTGAAAACGTCGCCGGCCTTTAAGTTTTTGAACACTGACAGTGACAGCGGATTGGGCGTGGGCGTCGGTGTCGGCGTTGGGGTGGGAGTAGGCGTAGGTGTAGGTGTCGGCGTGGGCGTCGGAGTAGGAGTAGGAGTAGGCGTAGGCGTACACTCTGTGGGGGCAATATCAAGCCAGGATCCTGTAGACGCAGGCGTCGGTTTCGAAGTAATCTCCGGCGTTATCTCCGCAGTAACTCCCTCCGTAACTTCCGGCAGCTTTGTGGCACCGGGCGTATTCAAATTCGCAGCCTCTTCGGTGTTCTGCGGCGGCGTGAAAGGCAGACAGCCCGCAAGCATTATTGCTGCCAGAAGAAGAACAACCGGCAGTACTGCCCGTTTCCGTCGCAAAGTCGTAGTGTTAAACATGTGATTACCTCCTTAAAAGCATCAGTTTGAGAAGTATTCGCGAAACTCAGCCGCGGACCATTCTTATCACGGTCACGGGGGTTCCGATCACGAGCTCCTGCTCGAATCCGTCCCTCATAAAGCCGCACTTTTCATAAAACCTGATTGCGCGCGCGTTGTTTTTAAGCACCCTTACGAACGCGCGCTTCCCTTCAAGCTTTTCAAGTCCCGCGTCCATCAGCGCCATGCCGATGCCGGTCCCATAGTACTCCGGAAGAACATACAATGCGTAAATCTCCCCCGCGCCGGGAAGGTCTTCGACTCTGCCCTCCCCGTAGGCGCAAAAGCCGACGACCTTTTCGCCGGCCTTGGCTACAAGCGTGTTTCCGGGGTATTTGAACGCCGCAGCCGTGCACTTCTCGAGCGTCAGCGCTTCAAGGTACGCCGCGTCAACGAGCCCCTTGTACGCTTCCTGCCATGACTTCCAGTGAACGTAAGCCTTCCCGGCGATCTCACCGTCCGTCTCCATTTTCTTGATTTCGATTTCCATACAGTCCGCCCCGCGGCGTCACGCGTCAATGTCGATCGACACGTAAACCCCGCGCTCGTTCCTCATCAGCGGAACGGCCTCCTTGTCGTTGAAGCGGTTCATCAGCCCGATAAGCGCCTCCGTGTCTTCGCTTCTCACCGCGAACCGCCAGAAATACCTGTCGTCTATCTTCGGGACCGCCGTGCGGGTGACCTTCATGACTTCGGCTTTGAACCCGCCGTCCGCGCTCTCAAGTTCCGATACGATCTTTCCCCTGAGCGCCGCCGCGGTGTCGAAAACGTGCTTGTCGTCTTTGCCGGACACCGTCACGAACGCGATCGCCGAAAACGGCGGGAATCCGATCGACTGTCTGAAAACGATCTCGCGCCTGTAGAACGAGCCGTAGTCCTGCGCGCACGCGTCCGCCACAAGGCTTGAATTCGGTTCGAGGGTCTGCAGCACGCACCTTCCCGGCTTTTCGCCCGTTCTTCCCGCCCTGCCGAACACCTGCGTCAAAAGCTGAAACGCGCGTTCCGAGGCGTTGTACTCGCTCATGTTGGCGAGAGAATCCGCGTTTATAACGCCCACAAGCGTCACGTTCGGGAAGTCGAGTCCCTTGGCGACCATCTGCGTGCCGACAAGCACCGGCACCTTTTCGTTTTCGAAGCGCTCGATTATCTTTCTGTGGCCGTCGACCGAACGCGTGGTGTCGTTGTCCATTCTAAGGACCGGCACGCCCGGGAAGAGGGCCGATATCTCGTCCGCGACCGCCTCTGTTCCGTAGGTTCTGCCGGTGATGCTTCTCGAGCCGCAGTTCGGGCACACGGAAGGCACCGGCGCGGTCGTGCCGCAGTAGTGGCAGATGAGCCTTCCCGCCGACTTGTGGTAGGTGACGGGAATGTGACAGTACCTGCACCCGATGGTCTTGCCGCACGCAAGGCAGACGAGCCTCGCCGAGTGGCCCCTTCGCGGTATGAAAACAATGGTCTGCTCACCCGCCTCGATGTTCTTCGCGATCTCCGCGGCGAGTCTGGGCGATACCGGCGAACGCAGCCCGCCCGCGATCTCGGCCTTCATGTCGACCGTGATGACCTCGGGAAGCGCACCGCTCTGCGCCCTCTCCGACAAAAACGTGTACCCAATTTTGCCCTGCTGAGCTCTGTAGTAAGTTGTCACGCGCGGGGTCGCGGAACCGTAAACGGCCGTTCCGCCGGCGATCTTCATGCGCATTGCGGCAACCTCGTTCGCGTTGTAGTACGGCCTCTGCTCGAACGACTTGTAAGAGGGTTCCTGCTCCTCGTCGACTATTATCAGCCCCAGATTCTTCACCGGCGCGAAAACCGCCGACCTGACGCCGAGAACGATCCTCGCCTCGCCCGCGAGCATTCTCTCGTACTCGCACGCGCGCTGCGGTTCTCCCAGCCTTGAGTGAATTATCGCCACGCCGTCGCCGAAGCGCCCTCTCACGCGCCTTATCATCTGCTCGGTGAGCGCAATTTCGGGAACGAGCAGAATCGC
The DNA here is from genome assembly GCA_002309655.1 of Mageeibacillus sp. UBA1212. Taxonomy (GTDB): domain Bacteria; phylum Bacillota; class Clostridia; order UBA1212; family UBA1212; genus UBA1212. The sequence goes on along the minus strand of DBXM01000043.1, from coordinate 24,401 downwards.
TCCTTTCCCGCGCTCCCTCGCGTGTTCCATTACGTCGAAGTAGACCTCCGTCTTCCCGCTGCCGGTGACGCCCCTTAAAAGGAACTCCCCGAAAGCGCCCGAATCCAGAATGTCTTTGATTTTCCGCGCCGCCGCGGACTGATCCTGCGTCAGCTCCACGCGCTTTGCGTACCTGTCGGCGCCGCCCCCTGCCGGAACTGACTTTTTTCCCGCGTATTTCCGGGAAATCTCGTCAAGGTCGTCGCCCGCAAGGCGGCTCACCTTTTCAATCTCGCGCACGATTATTCCCGCGCCGGTCAGCCTTTTCATATCCGCCGGCCCTGTATCGCAAAGGTTCACGGCCTCCGCCTCTTCCACTCCCTCCGGGTTTTCCGCAAGCAGCTTCACGAGGTCGTACGCCTGTTTTTTCTTTTTCGGAGTGCCGTCGACGAAAGCGACCGCGTCCTCGTAAGGCACCGCGAGCCGGAGTTTTTTCACTCTTTCGGTCACCTGCACGCGTTTTTGAGCGACTGTTTTATATACCTCCGCCGCCGTGCAGACGTAGCGTTTCGCCATAACGTCGCAAAGTGCCAGAAGCTCCCTGCCGAGCGGAATGTAGCGGAGGTTTATGCCCGCTATCTCCTTCACGTTCACGGTTCTGCCGCTTTCCAGGGCCTTCACACGCTCTCCGTTTCCGCCGTCATCCTTAAGCGACGTCACGATGCCGAGTTCCGTCTTGTTGCCCGCCCCGAAAGGCACATCGACAAAAACACCCACGTCGAGTCCTTGTTTCAGTTTGTCGGGAACAACGTAGGTGTAATTAATGTCGTATGAGCTGTTGGATCTGATTATGCGAACGTCTGCAAGCACTTTTCAACGCTCCCGCCAAGAATAGATGTGTCCGGTATTCCGGTGTCCGCCGGCACCCGCGGCATAAATCAGACGAATTCCGCGATATACTCGGGAATGTTTTTCTCGTCGCCGTTGATGCTGATGTAGAAGTCGAGGCAGTTGTCCTTGTTGATGACCTTGAGGCCCTCGAAGAACGCTTTAAGGTCTGCGTCGCCCACAATGTAGTTGAGTCCGTCGATAAAGATCGTCTCGATGTCGTAGTTTTGCGACGCGACTCCGCAGATAAAGCCCAAAAAAGAATCGGCGCCCTGCACGGGATAGTCTTTGACGTTCACGAATCTGATCTCGCGCGCAAGCTTCATCATCTGTTCGTTGCTGTCGTCTATATAAACAACGTTGCCCTTCGCGTTGACAACGATTCCGTTCGCGTTTTCAAGCATGTGCTTCGTCTTGCCGGTACCTTTTTTGCCGTAAAAAACTTTTATCATGTCGAAGTCCTCCGTTTCTGACAGGCCATTCGCCCGCATTTTTATCATACCACGAATATCTTCCGCTGTCAAGTTGAACGGGCGGGTTTAAGAGGCTCCCGGGAGGCGTTTTTTTACTCCGAAAAAACGGAAAGAAGCCGCGTGTGGCTCTCGACAAGCCGGCGTATATGCGGTATAATCCAATTATGACAAAAAGCGGAATCCGGGAGAACTCTATGGATTTGCGAAAAGAGGACCGCGAGACGCTGCGGACGCTTGCCGAAAAGTATATGGGCTACGCGCTGTCGGACAAAAACGCGGAAAACCGTACGCTGTGGCGCTCGCTGAACAACGGAATCATGCGAAAACCGATGGTCGCGATCGACCAGATGCCGTGGAACGAACTCGACGTCGACGGCTCTCTTGTGTGCACCGTCGCCGATCCGTATTTCAGGAGGATCGAATGGACGCTCCGCTCCGAGATCTACAAGTGGGAACACCTGCGGGTCGACATGGTCCTCAATCCGTATATTCTTCTGCCGCGTCCGGTCGGAAACACCGGCTACGGGCTGAGGCCGGTACACGAGGCTCTCGCGGTGACCGACGCCGCGAACGACGTCGTCTCCCAGAGGTTCGTCAACCAGATCCGCGAGCCGGAGGACGTCGAAAAGATCATGACGCCGGTCATTACGGTCGACCGCGACGCCGAAGCGCGGATCCGCGCGGAGGCGGAGCGCGTTTTCGAAGGGATCGCGCCTGTCAGAATGCAGGGAATGATCATGCACCTCGGGTTCTGGGACTGGATCGCGCAGTGGATGGGCGCCGAGAACTGCTACATCGAACTAATGGACCGGCCGGAGATGATGCACGCCGTGATGGAAAAGCTCACGGAAGCGACGCTCTCGGTCATCGATCAGGTCAACAGCCTCGGGCTTTACGATATTAACTCCAACATGTGCCACTGCTCGTACACTTTTTCCGACTCTCTGCCCTCCAAAGAATGCGATCCGGACAATCCGGCCACGGGCGACGGCTGGGCTTTCGGAATGGCGCAGATATTCACGTCCGTGTCCCCGAAGACCACCGAGGAGTTCGAGGTCCGGTACATGAGCAGGATTTTCGGCCGTTTCGGAGCGATCTATTACGGCTGCTGCGACAGACTCGACGACCGGCTCGACATTATCACGAAAATGCCGAACATCCGCAAGATCTCATGCAGTCCGTGGAGCGACCGCGAGAGGTTCGCGGCCAACCTTCCGCAAAAATACGTTATGTCGAACAAGCCGAGCCCCGCGCTCCTCGCCCACCCAACCTTTGACGAAGAGGCTGTAAGGGCGGACCTGCGCCGCACTATCGCCGCCGCGAAAAGCAACGGCCTCAGGCTGGAGATGCTTCTCAAGGACATCAGCACAGTAAAATACGAGCCTGAACGGCTGTGGCGCTGGGCCGGGATCGCGGAGGAGGAGACACTTCGCGCCGCGCTTTGACCCGATCCACTGATTTGCCTAAATTTAGAGTTTTTTTGATTTTAATTCAGAATGATTTTAACGCATTTTGAGAAAGGAAACCGATATGACCGACATCAGAAAACACCTTTTTGCGGCGCTTGCCTGCGTTCTTGCCGTCGTTATGACGCTCGCGCTTTTCACGGGCTGCGGTCCCGCCAATAACGGAGAAAACACCGCGGAGCCGGACGTCACCGAAGAACCGGAACCCACAGAGGAGCCCGCGAAACAGGTTCCCGTTCTCGCCCACTGGAAGCTCCAAAACGAGGACGGCTGCTTCACCGGATCCGTCGACGACGACAGCGTCGGCTTTAAGGATCTCACCGGCAACGGGAACGACCTCATCGCGAAGGTGACCGGCAACGGCACGCAGCTCGACATTTTCGAATGGGATACCGTCGATTCGGGAACGGTCAATTTCAAATCCGCTCTTAAAATGAACAACACGAAGGCGCTCGCGGCGACGGTCGACCCCTACAATGCAAGCGAGACCTCGTACACCGGCGGATACACTTCGGGAAAATATCTCGAGACCGTGATGGGCGCCCCGCTGAACGCGCACGAATTCAAGAACGGATTCACTTTCGAAATAATCTTCAAGCTGTCGCCGGAACTCGACAACAACTACAACCGCTACACCGGCATTTTCTCACGCCAGGGCGTTATTGAAGACCGGAACGAGCCGCCGTTCTCGATTGCGATCACCGAGTGGAAAAACGACGCGTCGGGCACCATTGGCAATAACGAGACCTGGATGCAGCTCATTCTGATGACCGATGATATCTCGCTCAACAACGAAGATGACTACATTCTGATCGGCGCGGACACCTGGCACCACCTCATGCTGACCTACGACCCGGACATGAATCAGCTCCGGTTCCTGATTGACGGCGCCGAACTTTTCAGTCGTACGATCGTTATCGACGAACTTCCCCCGACCGGTTTCGACCTTTCCTGGGAGGTCGGCGTGGGCCGCAAATCTGCAAATTCCGGCGACGCCAAGGGCCACTCGATGAACGAAAACTCACCCGCGGGAATGATCCGCCGCCTTTTTGCGGGTTCCGTGGCTGAGATCCGCGTCATGGACGGCGCGATCGGTATCGAGGAGTCGCTTTACGCAAGTCAATTTGTCAACGAATGATTCCCGAGCGGGAATACAATAAAGGGGAACGCGGAGCCGGCATGCGGCTCCGCGTTTCGTGTTTAATTCCTGATTTAGATTTGATTATTCTTTAAAAAGCTATTCCGCGACCCTCAGGCTTCCCAGCCCGTAAAACGCCGCGGTCACGATGTTTGAAAACGAGTCCGTATTCCCGTCGATGTCGCCGTGAACGAGCACTTCCGGATATGCCGTGAGTTTGTCCACGACCGCGTCCGTGCCGTCGGGAAGCTCTTCCAGATACTTTTCCCGCGCGCTCATTTCATCGTCGTACCTTGAAGCCTCTCCTGTCGCAAGCGTGTAGACCGCGTTCGCGGACAACGGCTGAAGCGTGAATTTCGCGCCTCCCGTCTCGTTCTCGGTGACCCTGCACATACCGACGCAGCCGATCACAAACGCCGCCGCCATCACCGCCGCGAAAACCCGCGCCGCCTTCCGCTTCGATACGATTTCTTCGCACGCCTCGCCGAACCGCGCGCCGAACCTCCCGCCGAAAAATATGCTGAAGCGTCCGTCCACGATTCCGCGCCGCACCCAGCCCAGGAAGTAGCACAGGTTAAAAGCCACCAGCAGGTACGCGTTGAAGTAGATGATGTTGCTCATTCTGGGAGGCATTCTGATGCCGCGCGCGTAGAAGAGCGCCGTGCCCTGCGAGCAGTACATTCCGAACGTAAGTAAAAGGACAAGAAACGGGTGTTTGAAGCTGTACGAGGTTCTGCCGGTGAGCGAGAACAGAAGCGGCGTCAGGCCGGCCCACAAAATGATGACCGGAACGTCGAAACTGTCCGCCAGCGAGTACCCGCCGTACGCGAACGAGTAGAGCAGCGCCTTGAAAACACCCGTACTCTCGCCCGAAGCGCCCTGCCTCACCGCTGTTCCCGGCGCGAAAACACTTAGCAGCAGCGCGCCTATTCCCACCAGCGCGATAACGAGCACCGGCCACGCGGCGCGGTTCTTTTTAATAAACAGGAAGACTGCGAGGACAGTCAGCAGCACCGCCGTGTAGAGCGCCGTCGAGTAGTTACTCATTCCCACAAGGAATGCAAGCACCGCCGCCCCGAACGCCGCAGCGATCCGTCCGCCTATATTCTTCGCCTTGACGACCGTAATCACCAGCCCGTACAGGAACAGACTGAGCGAGAAGAAAAACGTGTAGTAAAGGCCGCCGTTGTACCAGTAAAACGCGTCTGACGGCTTGTACGTGAACTGCACCGCGCAGAACGTTATCAGCGCCGCGGCCATCCACGCGACCGCCCTTTCCGCGTTGAGAAGCCTTCGCAGCGCGTTCGTGAAGAAGTACATCATCGCCAGCACGAACGCCGTCAGCAAAAGAACCGGAGCGACCGCATACCACTTCGCGCCGAAAATCGCCGGCTGCAGGCACATCAAAAAGAGCGCAACCGAGTTCCCCTGCCACGTGTTGTACGATTCGCGGGTCACGCGCCACGCTTCTTTAAGCACCGCCGTCAGGCTGTGCGTCTCCCGCCAGACCTCGCCCGTTTTCACGCCGTAGAGGTAGTCGTCGGCGCACGGGTGGGCCTTCATGCCCAGCGCATAAAGCGGTATCAGCGAGAGTACAAGAATTCCTATCGCGATTGCAAGCGCCGCCCTGTATCTGTTGTCCGCGACTGTTTTCATAGCCTTCATCTGTAGCGCGGCGAAAACCCGCCGAACCTCTCCTTTCAGGCGCCTTCGCGCCCGTTTTTTTCGCAAATCAAACGAATGTTCCGCGGTTTCATTGTAAGAGAAATGCGCGGGAAAATCAAGCGGAATGATAGAATGAGCGACGGTTAATAAGGAACGGGCGGTTCGTCCCGCCGGATGATTTGATAGAAAAACGCGAAACAGGTATCAAAAAGGGACGTTTCCCGCAAAAACCTGTTGAAATTACCTATTTCATTTAATATAATTAAAAATGTATTGGCAATCGGCAACGGGCCGGCTGCCGACCCGAAATGACATTCCCACCCACATCGAAAGGAGAAAACGGAATGAAAAGACGTTTAATTTCTGTTCTGTTGGTGCTCGCGATGATATTCACCGTCGCAATGCCGGCAGGCATTCACGCGATCGCCGAGGAGGAGACCGCTACCCAACTTGTTTTATGGGACTTTGAGGAAAATGATGAAGGCTGGACCTTTGTCGACTCTGACGGCGACGGATTTAACTGGATCTGGCACTCAAATGCGGGTCTTGAAAGCGGTCGCGTCACAGCTTATAGCGGCGACGGTCTGATTTACTCGCAATCCTACGACAACGACTCCGCAGGAGCGCTGACTCCGGACAACTGGGCTGTATCTCCCGCATTCTCTCTCGAGAATACCAGCGACGCAATGCTTTCCCTCTGGGCTGTCGGACAGGACTCCAGTTGGGCAGACGAGGTATTTGCGCTTTACGCGGGTGTTACGCCCGTTCCCTCCGAAATGATTAAAGTCGCCGGAGATTTCACGGCGAGCGGCGAGTATCAGAACTTCACCGCAGACCTGTCGGACTTTGTTGGCGAAGACAAAGTGTACGTCGCGGTTCGCCACTACAACGTCACTGACATGTTCTACCTGAACATTGACTACGTCCAGATCATGGCAACCGCCCTTCCCGAAAGCTGCGCCCCCGGAACTCACGTTATGACATTGCATCCGGAACTCGCCGAGCCCACATGTACCGAGGCCGCTCATTGCGCATATTACCAGTGCGATGTCTGCGGAAGATTGTTCCTCGACGAAGACGGCCTTGAAGAGGTATATCTTAAAGATATAATAACGGCACCCGCCCTCGGACATGACTGGACAACGTGCGTTTCAAACAACGACGGCACTCACACCCATTTCTGCTCCCGCTGCGACGCCACGGAGGTCGAAGATTGCGATCTTGAAACGGTTGTCAGCAACGGCGTAAGGAAAGACTTCTGCGCCAAATGCGGCTATACGGTCTACTCCGAAGTTACAGGCGATTCCGTACTGATAGGCTGGGGTTTTGAGGAATCGCCGTCAGACGAAGGCTGGATATTTGTTGACTCAGACGGCGACGGTCATAACTGGCAGTGGGGGACATACGACGGTGCCTACGAAGGAGAATGTTTGATATATTCCGCTTCTTACGACCCCAATACCGCTGAGGGACTTACGCCCGATAACTGGGCAATATCCCCCGCTTTCTCCCTTGAAGGATGCAGTGAGCCCAAACTCTCTCTGTGGGCATCAGGCTTTTATTCCGGTTGGAGTGACGAGGTGTTTGCTCTTTACGCCTCAACGTCGCTCGACAGCCTCGACGATTTTGTTAAGATTTCCGAAGATTTCACAGCCGAGGACGATTTTGTTAAATACACGGCCGACCTTTCGGCTTTTGAGGGCGAGCCGGAAGTTTACATCGCAATCCGCCATTACAACACGGAAAATATGTTCTACCTTTTGGTCGACCTTGTCGAGGTCTACTATAAGACCGCCGAAATTTGCGAGGAGCACGATCTGACGTTCGTTCCCGCCGTCGCTCCGACCGCGACCGAAGACGGAAACATCGACTACTACTACTGCGAAGAGTGCGGCAGGTACTACCTCGACGAAGACGCGACTCAGCCTGTTCTTTATGAAGACGTTATCATTCCCGCGCTCGGCGAGAACGCGCCGCAGTTTACGAGCCACAGATTAGTCCTCACCGGTGAAGTCGGCGTTCAGTTCAAGGTCACGCTTCCCGAGGGCTTCGACGAGACCGGAAGTTCGGTCAGCTTTGCAGTCAGCGACGGAAGAACGAGCACGGTGGATATTGCGGACGCCACGCCGGTTGAAGGCGAAAACGCTTACTGGTTCACCTGCTTCATCAACGCTCTCGAGCTCGCCGACACGATCAAAGCCACGTTCAACTACGGCACGGACGGCGCAGTCATCGACACGTATTCCGCGATGGACTACATTACCACCATCATGGAAACTTATGATGAATTGTCGCAATCGTTCTGCCTCGTTCGCGACCTCCGGAACTACGGACACTACCTGCAGCTGTCAGGCTGGACCGACGGTAAGGATCACGAGGAGATTCCCGCTTACGAAGGCTCAGTACTGTCGGAAGTTGATCTCGAGTATACGCGCAATGCCCTCCCGGCCGAAAACTACGAAGTCGTGAAGAACATTGAAGGCACCGGCATTGAAGACGTCAAGTTCGCGCTGACGCTGAACTCGCAGCAGGTGATCAACTTCTTCGTGAAGCTCGCGGAAGGCGAAGAAATTGTGAGTTACGAAGGCTGCACGCCGAAGGGCACCCAGATCATCGGCGGCTACACGTACTACAAGTTCAACACCGAGGAGATTAACGTCATCGATATTTTCAAAGACTACACTGTCAAAATCGAGACAGGCTCGGGAACCGCGGAAATCACCGCAAGCGCTTTAACGTACATTGCCACCGTGATCAAGGAAGGATCGACCTTCCCGGCCGAAAAGCAGTACGCGATGGTTGCGTATTACTACTACATTTCTTACGCGAGATATGTGCTGAACAGCCAGAATTAAGGAAAGGAGCACGACCATGGAAAAATTTGAATCTGTAAGAATTGAATTGGTTTTATTTAACTCCTGCGACGTGATTACCTCCAGCGGTGGAGAAGGCGACATTCCGCTCGATCCGACCATCTGGTCCGGCGCCGAGAACGAATAATTGTTTGCGCGGCAGGTTCCGCTCAGGGGCGCTACGGGTATGAAAAAAACGCGGATCGGAAACGTTTTGATTTTGCTTGTGTGTCTGGCCGTGCCGGTTTTGGCCATGTCCGCGTGCACCACGCAAGGCGGGCAGCCCGGTGAGACCAAGCAGGTTTCTTATTCCACGCCCGAAAGCGGCGACGCTGCCGGAACCGCCCAACCTTCCGAAAAAACGCATCCCGCGGACGCGACGAACGCTCCCGTTCAAAAGGAAACGCCCGGACCGTCCGGCACTGCGAAACCCCCGGAAACGGAGTACGTTCAGGAGACGGAACAACCCGCGGAGACAGAAGGACCGTCCGCGACCGTTGAGGCACAGGACACCGGCGACCCAGCCGGAACACCTGCCCCCTCGGAAACGGACGTCCCCTCCGGCACTGACGGCAACACCCCCGGAGAGGAATCCACCCCCGCGCCATCCGGCGACACGCCCGACCCGGCAACTGCTACACCCGGCGAGGTTTCCGCCACGAAAGACCCGAGAGACGGCAAAACTCCCGAGCCCACAGGTCAGGTGAAAAACACCGAAAAGCCAAAGGAAACGGAAACGGCCACTGAGCCCACGCCGACGCCCGGCGGCATCGTGATCGACGAAAACGGGAACATCATTCTCCCCGAGATACCGAACACTTGATCCGGCCGGTTAATAATCTAAAAGAAAAGCGGGCTGTAAAAGCCCGCGAAAGAGACAAACAAAAAAGCTTAAAGCCGCCTGCTTGACGGCTTTAAGCTTTTTTGATATCGAAGAACCGTTTTATCCGGCGGTCTTATCCTGATTTTTCTTCTTTTTCTTTGCGACGGCTATGCCTGCCGCAACGCCGCCCGCAATAGCCGCTACCGCGCCTGCCGTGAGAGCGTTTCCCGAATGATGCGAAGCAGCCCTTTTGTCTGAGAGTTCGCTCCACTCCGAAGGCCACCCCGGGACGGTCTCTTTGCCGTCGCCGTAAACGACCGCGACGCGCTGCTCTTCTCCGTTCTTTGATGCACATTCGACCCAGACCCACGCGCTGTCGCCGGAAACAGTCTTTTCGCACGGAACGTCCTGCCCGTTGATCTGCGCCGCAGCGAACCTGGTTTCAGCCGGGAACGGCCCGAGCCGGAGCTTCACTGAGCCGAGTCCTTCCGTATCCTTCAGCCTGAACTGGGCCGTCTGAACGCCATCAGACGGGTACGTCACCTTCAGGTCAACGAGTCCTTTAGTATTCGTGAGCGGCATCGCGTAGACCTCCTCGGTCCAGCCCTTCGGGAGACGCGGCATAATCTTCAGAACGTCTCCGAAAACAGGCGAAACGCCCATGGCGATCGAGTAGCATTTCAGAGCCTCGGCCTGCTGAACAAGATTTCCGAGGTCGCCCTGGCGGCGCATGATCCCCTCCTCCGCGAGCACCGAAACGCCCTCCGGCACCATGTAAGGTTCGGGAAGCCCCGGCGCGTAGCAGATGCGGGAAAGATTCTCCATAAGCACCGTCGCGTCGGCCATGTTGTCGCATAGCAGCGCGTTCTGGACGAGCATCGAATGGTGGTAGCCTATGCCGCCCGCGCCGTACCGGAAGTATTCGCCGGCCTTGCCAGTGTCGTTCCCGTACGTCTTGAACGAGAGCTCCGCGAGTTCCCCGTCCATGTCGGAAACGTCGTACCCGTACACGTCCGACATCATCGTCAGTACCGGATCGTGGAAAAAGCCGAACGATTTTACCTTCCAGCCGTCTTTTCCGGAGAGATTTTCGATCATCGCCTTGCGCAGGCCGTCCGCCAGCGCGTTCCATTTTTCCGCCTCTTCGGTGTGTCCGGCGGCGAGCGCCATCTCCGCGTAGCCCTTAAGACCAAGGTAGCACGGAACGTTGCAGTAGAGCGTGTAGTCCTTCATTCCCGCCTCCGACTCGGCGTAGAGAAGGCCCTTTTTCACGAGCGAAATGTCCGGATGCTCGAAGCACCAGCCGATCCATTTCGCGCCTTCGTTTATGTATTCCCAGTTTTCCTCGACCCACGACGCGGGGCTGCCGTTCGCGCGCCACACGTTGCAGACTGCCATCATAAGAAGGCCGTGACCGTCGGTCTCCTGGTTGCCGAGGTTTTTGTAGTCGTCGCCGAAGTCCTTTTGGGTGTACGCCGTCGGCCAGTGCGCGACCGGAACAAGCACCTCCTGGTAAGTCATCGGCTTGTTGATCATGACCGTAAAGTGGCCGGGAACGTCAAAGCCGTTGAATTTTATGCGGTTTTCCGGGAAATACATCAGGCGGCGGTTCGCGTAGTCCGCCGACGCACCGGCTTCTTTAACGTAGCCGTACGGGATAAGCGACATGATCGCCCTGCCGCCGTCGCGGGAATAGTACGCGTCGTAGTAGGAGTTGGCGTTTTCGACCCACACGCCGAAGCCGTCGTAGCGCCAGGAAGGCGCGTCCTTGTATGACGTGTGGAAAAAGCCGTCCTCGTCGACGCGGCTCGCGAGATTCACGATGTTGGTGTAGACGGCGCCAGTCGCGATGCGCGCGAACTGATTTCCGGAAAATGTCACCGCGGGACCGCCGAACTCCGCGGGTATTTCAAACACGGGAGCCTCTTCGTACTCTTCCTCGTACGTGTAGAGCGCGCGGCGGATCTTTTCGAGGTTCCGCTTTACCTCCTCCGGGTACGGGTCGTCCGGGTCGACTGCCTTCCCTTCAAAAAACGCGTCGCCGGTGCTGAACGTCGTTTCGCCTTTGGAGAGCGTTTTCACGCCGCCGTCGGTCAGGAACGCGGACTTGAAGACGGGCGAGCCGTCTTTGTTCTTATTGTCGGCGATAGATATCTTTTTTACCGGCTTTGCGCGAAGTTTCACCTTCAGAACGCACGCCTCGCTGCCCTCGTACGCGCCAAAAAGCGCAAGCGAGTTCTTGAGCGCGGCGATCAGCTCCGGGTCGGAGTTGCCGTCCTTTAGCGGGGCGACGTTTTCGAGCCAGTGTGCGCGGAACCACATCGTGTATCCGAAAACGAGCGGAATCCTGTCGGAAGTTCCGTCGGCGTACTCGACGTTCAGCGTGCCCATTTCGTCGCCTATCATCCTGATGTCTTTGCTGTCTGCGGTTCCCCACGCGGGGCAGCCGCTGTCGATCGAATGGTAGCCGCCGATCACGTACAGTTCCTGCCACACTCTGCCGTCGGGCGAGGTGTACGGAAGCCGTATGCTCACCGGGTCGCCTCCCGCCGCCAAAGCGCTGCGTTCCTCACGTTCCGCGCCCGTCACTCCCAGCGCGCCGCAAATGACGCCCAAAAGCGCCGCGATCACCGGAATTCTGTGATTTTTCCTCATTTTCGATCGTTCCCTTCCGGTTTTTGTCATTTTAAACCGTTTTAGTCATACAAAAATCTATTATCAGCGGCCGGCGGGCCGCCTCAAACCTCTCAACTCTCAAAGCGCGCTGTTCGCGGCAAGGCGTTTATGATCTCTTTTGAAGTCACGTCTACGCTCATATTATATTTCTCCGTGTCTTTCTCTGTTCCAACGCCCGGATGCCCTCAATCATTTTCAAGTGTGATTATATAAGCCGAGGCGCGCTATGTCAACCGGAACCGGCAGCGCCGCGCGTTTTAGCATTTTTATGCGTATTTCCGTGCCGCGAGGCTGACGGGTATTGAATTTTCGCCCGGTTTGGCGTATCATTCATTCGGGCCGTTTTGCTCACGTTTCGGGGCATTCCCGGTAGGACGACGGCCGTTCCCGATTTTGATTTTCACCTTTTCTTTAAGAAAGCGGGCGTTGCAAAAATGAGAGGCAATTTCTTTTTAGGCAATCACAGTTTTGAGATGCGTGAACTGGAGACCAGGGAACTTCTCGAGGACGAGGTTCTCGTCAAGGTCGCGTTTTGCGGTATTTGCGGGACAGACGTTCACATTTACCACGGCGACAAGGGATCGGCCGAAGTGCATCCGCCGGTCGTGCTGGGGCACGAGTTTTCGGGCACTGTTGTAGAGGTCGGGAAGGCGGTATACCTTGTGAAGCCCGGCGACAGAGTTACGGTAGACCCGAACATTTACTGCGGCAAGTGTCATTATTGCAGAACCGGCAGGAAGCAGCTGTGCAGGGAGCTTCAGGCCGTCGGCGTCACAATGAACGGCGGCTTTGCGGATTACTGCTACGTTCCCGAAGCGCAGTGCCACCTGCTCTCCCCGGGCGTCTCCCTTCTATCCGGCGCGATGACCGAGCCGCTCGCCTGCTGCCTTCACGGGATCGACATTGCGGGAATCCGCGCGGGCGACAGCGTGTGCATCATCGGCGGCGGTCCGATCGGTCTCATGATGGTCCGGCTGGCAAGGCTTTCCGGCGCTTCGGCCGTGATTCTCAGCGAACCCGTCGAGTTGAGGCGAAATTTAGGTCTTGAAGTCGGCGCTGACCACGCGATCGATCCTTTTGCGGGACCCGTTGCGGACCAGATAGAACAGCTCACCGGCAGGCGGGGAACGGACGTCGTCATCGAATGCGTCGGGAATACTTCCGCGACGGCCCAGGCCTTCGAGGCGGCAGGTTTCGGCGCAACGGTTCTCCTTTTCAGCGTCCCGAAGCCCGGCACTTACCACAGCCTCAATCTGGAAGACGTTTTCAACAAAGAACTGAAAATCGTGGGCTCAAGAATCAATCCGGACACCCACGCCCGCGCCGTCTCGCTTATCAACAGCGGCCGCGTCTCGCTCGACAGACTTGTCACGCACACTTACCCGCTCGAAAAGCTGGAAGAGGCGATCATTAAGCAGACAGAGAATGATTCAATAAAGGTGGTTGTGGATCCCTCGCTATAAACGTATTCATGTACAATGAAAAAACGGCAAAAAGGCTTAAAGCGACCTGTTTTTAGGTAGCTTTAAGCCTTTTGTGTATGCCTTGCCGGCAGTTTATTCTTCCCTGAACTGGAGCGAGTAGAGGGCGCTGTACGTGCCGCCGAGAGCCATCAGTTCCTCGTGCGTGCCGCGCTCGGTGATTCTGCCTTCGTTCACGACCGCGATCTCGTCGGCGTTGCGGATCGTCGAGAGGCGGTGCGCGACCACGAGGGTCGTTCTGCCCTTGCACAGCTCGTCGAGCGCCTGCTGGATCAGAACCTCTGTCGTGTTGTCGAGCGCGCTCGTGGCCTCGTCCAGAATGAGGATCGCGGGGTCCTTCAGGAAGACGCGCGCGATGCTGAGGCGCTGCTTCTGACCGCCTGAGAGCTTCACGCCGCGCTCGCCGATCTCGGTGTCGTAGCCGTCTTCGAGCGTCATCACGTAGTCGTGGATGTTGGCGCGCTTAGCCGCCTCGATCATTTCCTCCTCGGTGGCGTCGGGCTTGCCGTAGAGGATGTTGTCGCGGACCGTTCCCGCAAACAGGAACACGTCCTGCTGAACGATGCCGATGCTCCTTCTGACCGATTCGAGCGTGAGCGTGCGGATGTCCTTGCCGTCGATCATGATGGTGCCGTCGTCCGGACCCAGCTTGTAGAAATTCGGAAGCAGGTGGCAGAGCGTCGTCTTGCCGCCGCCGGAGGGACCGACGAGTGCGAGCTTTTGGCCCTTTTCGATGTGGAGCGTGACGTCGTGGAGCACCTCTTTCGACGTGTCGTACGCATACGTGACGTTTTTGAAGTCGATAACGCCCTCCACGTCCTTAAGCTCCTCGGCGCCGGGTGCGTCTGTTTCCGGCTTTTCGTCCATAATTTCAATGAAGCGCTTGAAGCCCGACGCGCCGTTCTGGTACTGCTCCATGAAGTTGATAAGCGTGTTCACGGGGCTTATGAAAAGGTTCACGGACACGATGAACGTCGAGTAGTCGCCGAACGAGATGCGTCCCGCGTAGAGGAACAGTCCGCCCGCGATCAGGATTATTACGTTGAACACGTCCGTGACGAACTGGGTGGACGAGAAGAACCTCGCCATCGCTTTGTAGGCGCGGCTCGAGGCGCTGACGAATTCCTCGTCGCCCTTCTTGAACTTTTCGACCTCCCGCGCCGCGTTCGTGTACGCTTTTGTGACGCGGATTCCCGTGATGCTGCTCTCGACCGCCGCATTGATCGTCGCGTTGCTCTTGCGCCTCTCGTCGAACGCCTGCCGCATCCGCTTCCTGAAGTGGAGCGTCACCCCCACCAGAATCGGAACACACGCGAAAACGATCAGCGTCAGCAGCGGCTCGATACTCATCAGATACGAGAACGACAGTATTATCATCACCGAGCTGATCAGAAGGTTTTCGGGGCCGTGGTGGGCCAGCTCGCACACCTCGAAAAGGTCGCTCGTAATTCGCGTCATCAGGCGCCCGGTCTCGTTGTTGTCGTAAAAGCCGAAGGGCAGCTTCTGCAGGTGGTTGAAAAGGTCGGTGCGCATTTTCGACTGCATTTTGACGCCGATCACGTGGCCGTAGTACTGAACGAAGTACCTGAGCAGCATCCTGATCACGTAGAGAACAAGCACGGTTGCGCCGGCTATCACGATGGCGGTGTACATTTTTTCGGGAATGTACTTGTTCAGCATTTTGTTCGTGACCACCGGGTAGACCATCCCTATGAGAGAAATAAACAATGAAGCGAGAAGGTCGAGCGCGAGCATCTTTTTGTGCGGTTTGTAATATGAAATAAATCTTTTAAGCATCGCCGGCCTCCTTCTCTTTATTTTCCGTGAGCAGCTGGAAAGCGCGGCACTTCACAAGTTCCGACTCCGGGCATCCGCGGAACGTCCCCTCGCAGGGCTTCCTCTTCACATCGCGGATCGAGGTCAGTTCGTCGATAACCGCCGTCAGCGCTTCCCTTTCGAGCCTGTAGTGGGTGTAGTACCCCTTTTTCACGCCCGAGACCAGCCCCGCCTCGCGAAGCACCTTCAGATGCTGCGAGACCGCCGGCTCGGAAATACCGCTCTTGTACGCGAGAGCGCGCACGCAGTAGCTCCGTTCCGCCATCAGCCGCACCAGCAGAAAACGGGTCGGCTCAAACAGCGCTTTAATAACCTTTTCGTCCATAACGACCTTCCTGAATTGTAGTCGTCCATATAATATCACACTTAACTGGTTTAGTCTACACTTAATTAAAAATATCCCGCGGCTGCAGTTGAAGCGCCGGCAGCGCGGTTTCCCTTGAATTTAGCGCGCGCGGATTATATAATGCTTTCAGAAGGCGTAAAACGGTTTCGTGCCGGTTGTTTCGTAAAATGACAGCGTTTTCAAATCCGAAGAGAGGTGTCGCAATTTGCTCAAAAAGATATTCACAACACTTGCTGTATTGCTGCTTCTGCTGCCGCTTTGCGCGTGCGGGCTGTTCACGAATTCCGGGAACAAAACCGGCGCGGGGGACGCTCACGTGAAGCTGTTGAAAGAGGCGGAAGAGCTCGCGGACGCCGCCGAAAATCAGTACGCGGTGGGGCTGACGTTTCAGAGCGAGTACGTTTTCGGGCTCGCCCAGGCCGAGGTTTCGTCGCTGCGCCTCGCGGTCGACACCGTGCTCTGGCTGAAAGGCGAAGGCGCGGGCCTTGCAGAGGTCATCGGGGATTCCCCCTACAAAACCTGGGACGAGATCACCGGCGCGTGCCCCGGAAGCCCGGTGCCCTTCTACTTCGAGGGACTTCTGTACAAGATTCAGGGCGAAACGGAGGCTGCCGGGGAGTGCTTCGCGCGGGCGAAATACAACCCGCTTTACGAGGAGCTCGATTTCAACTACCTCCGCCGCATGGACACGGAAGAGCTTTACGCGCTGAAAAACGACGCCTGCGCGCTCGAGAAGAAGATTTACGAACAGTACGCGCCGAGAACGGTTCTGATGGCAGAACGCACCGGAGCCGAGTTCTCGCCGGCCTACCACCTGGCGATGGCGTCGGAGAACAGTGAAAACGCGGCGGCCGCGGCACAGTGCGCGCTCAACGCCCTGCTCACGAGTCCGATGACGCCCTCCCTTTACGCAACCGCGGCGGCCTACGAAATGAACGCCGGCAATTTAGAGCTGGCTTTGGAAATCGTCAACGAGGGCCTGTTCCTGGCGCCGGAAGACGCTTCGGTCAACTATATGGCGGCAACGTTCGCGCACTCCTCCGGAGACAACGAGGCGGCGAAAACGTACCTCGAAACCGCGAAGAAGACCGCCTCGGGCAGCCTTCTCGATCAAGTCAACGCGCTTTACGCGCAGATAGGAGGGTAAAAAGATGAAAAAGTTCGTTAAACCCGCCGTATTCGTATTGATTCTGTGCGTCGTCGCGTCGCTTTTCTGCACGCGTTCCGCCACGCCCCTGTCCGCGAACGCGATCAGCCTTCAGGAACAGTCCTGGCTCTCGCACCTGCGTCCGACAAGCATTCCCGGGCCCCGCGGCAGAGACTCCTACCCCGCCGAGCTTCTCGTTTCCGTCTCGAATCAGAAAGAAATCAAGCTGAAGGGCACCTGCTCCCTCGAGGGCAAGCTCACCGACGAGGACATTCTCGACGCAATCAAAAAAGCCGCCTCCGAAGCGGGCTACAAGAGCCCCGAGAACGCGGTCGACGACAAGCTGAAAATCGATTCCCTTAAAAGCAAGCTCTCCTTCACGCCGGAGGAGCAGGAACGCATCATCAAAAACTGGCTGGCACTCGTCGGCATGGACAAGGTCGCGGACCTTCTGCAGGGTCAGCTTCCCTCCTACGGCGGTTCGGACGCGGTCACGACTGTTGTCGGCATGATCTCGTCGGGTCAGCTTCCCGGCGCGTCAACTCTCTCTCCCGTTCCGACCTCGGTCAGCGGCTTCGCCCAGGGAATGGTCGTCAACGGGGTATTCCTGACGGTCGACCAGTTCAAGCGCGATCAGGAAAAGTACAAAAACATCGTCGAGCTCAGTGAAGCGAACGCACGTTTCCGCGAGTTCAGCGCCCGCCTCAATTCAATCGTCAGGAACGAGACGCGCAAGAAGACCGCCTGGACGGTCCGCATTCAGGACCAGGTTGTCGAAACGCAGCTCTACCGCGGCGCCCCCGACATCAACGCGCCTTACATCTACACGTCGGATATCGTTCTCAGGAAAAACGACGGCAACTTCGATTCCCCCGCCGGCACCTATCAGGGCACCTTCGAGCTCAAGGTCGACGTCTCGCTCGAGGACCACGACAGGAACTTCGCGAAACTGCTGGCGGAGTATTACAACAATAAGCTCAAGGAGACCATGGGGCACGTGCCGGCTTCGATGTACTGGACCGTTGTCTCGCATTCCGTCAACAGGCCGTCCGTGAACGAGACGACTCTCAGCGGCGGGAACGTTTACGTGACCCTCGACAGGTCCGAATCGCTGGGCGGCGTTTTCGAGCTGAAACTGAACACGATGGCGCTTGACGTGACCCGCAACAGAGTCCTTCACGATTACGTGAGCGTGTTGCAGCAAAAAGGCGAAGCCGCGACGGAAACGCTTACGTGGACCGACATTACCGATTCCGAGACAGGCACCGCGTACCACCAGGACCACTCTATTCTCGTGACAATCAACGGGGAGACTTTCGAGTCGACCAACACCGACGACGACCCCTACCCGAACATCGACGTGCGCGGCTACATTGGACTGACGCTTGTCGTCGACATGGCTGAGTAAGAGAGGAGAAGCATCATGAAAAAAACTCTCTTGATTATTAATGTTCTCGCGCTCGTTCTTCTTTTGGCAGTCACACTCACCGGCTGTTCTTTCCTGTCGCACCTGTCCGGTCTCGACAACGACGCGCCCCTCACCAGGAAGGACGGCACCGGCAACGCCTACGTTACCGGCGGCAAGTCGCTCAACCCGCCCACGGCGGCGCCCGATGCCGACCCCGGCGAAAACCCCTATCAGATTCCCGATTTCGGGAACGCCGAATGGCCCGACAACGAATACACGAAGCAGGTTCCGAAGCCGGACTTCAAGCTGCTGGCGGTGTCTCTCGACGAAGAGGACGAATCGTTCACGGCGGCGTTCA
Source organism: Mageeibacillus sp. UBA1212 (assembly GCA_002309655.1). Lineage (GTDB taxonomy): Bacteria > Bacillota > Clostridia > UBA1212 > UBA1212 > UBA1212. The sequence continues at coordinate 5,865 of DBXM01000043.1, read as the reverse complement.
TGAACGCAACGGCTGAGGAGGTCAAGGCGTACGCCGAGAAGGTCAAGGAGGCCGGCTTCACCGTCGACCCCGAGCTTCAGGACGAAACCGTCATGGGCATGACAATCTACAGCTACACCGCCTCGAACGGGAACGGCTACACCGTCACCGTCAGCTTCACCGCATCGACAGGCGCTTTGAAGATTTCAAAATAAGACTTGTAACAATATGAGTTAGGGCGGCTCCCGCGACTGTTTCGGTTGCGCGAGGTCGCCCTTCTTTTTCCCTAAAAATAGGTATTCTCACTTTCTGACACGCTGAACGAACAGCCCGTGCCTGTTGCAGTACCAGTAGAACATTCTCGTCCCGTTTATCGGGAACCGCGCCTCCGCGCCCCACTCCGGGTACAGCTTCCTGACCTCGCAGCCGTCGTCGCGCACCGCCGCTATAAAAGAAACATAGTGCGTTTTCGTCATTTCGTGCGAGAGCGTGACGCAATACTCGTCCTCGATCCGTTCCACAGTCGCCGCATGCTCCGCATCCGGTTCTGAAGCCTCAAGCGGCGGAAGCGTAATGCCGCAGCAGCTGACCACCGCCTCGCCGACGCTTGTAATAACGTTCCCGCACACCGGGCAGACGTAGAATTTCATTCTGAGCAGGTTGAACACCCTGTTTGTGTTGACGACGTCCCTTCCCGCGAAAAGCTCGATCACAGACACCCCGAGCGCGGCCGCCAGCGGTTCCAGAAGCGTGATATCCGGGTAGCCGCGGCCCGTTTCCCACTTGGAAACCGTCTTGTCGCTGACGAAAATCTTCTCGCCGAGTTGCGCCTGGGTCATTCCCGCCTCTTCGCGAAGGCGCTTGATCATGGTTCCGGTTACGTACTGATTCATAGCCGTCCCTCCTTCCGCAAGAATGATACACCGCGTGAACGCGCGAAGGCAACCTGCGAATCGTAGAGTCGGAAAGCAACTTCCCGCGCCGCGCACCCGCTAACTTTAGCGAACGCCGCCCTCTTCGAGAATCGTTTTCAGAGTTTCCGCATACTCGCCCGCCCGGTTTATCGAAAACTCGCCGTGATAAAGGCCCTCAAGCCGCCTGACAGTGCATCCCGGAAGCGCTTTACGCATCTCTTCCGCCGAGCGCCGGATCACCCGGGTCTCCTTCCCGCCGTAAAAAACGAACACCTGTGCCGCGACGCTCCCGAACGTGTCCTTCAGCCGGTAACCGGTGCTCGCCTTCATGAACGCCACCATGTCCGCCTTCGAAATCGCGCAGGTGTCGCGGTAATAATCTTCGAAAAGCTCCGGCTTGATCTTGAGCGACTTGAACTGAAGCTTCGCGAAGGACCTGTTCTTCACGAGACCGTAGCTAAGGCCGAACGCCGGACCGGTCAGCAGGTTCGTCACCGGTGAAGGAATGACGGCTGCGCTCTCGACGACCGCATAAGAACAGACGTCACCGTGCCGGCAGAGCATCTCCACAAGCACCTGCGCGCCGAGAGACAGCCCTCCGACAAGCTTCACGTGCCCGCCGAAACGTTCGTCGATAAAAGAAATGATCTCCTCCGCGTTGTCCTCGATCGACGTGAACCCGCGGTCGCTGCCGGCGTGACCGTCCAGCACCGGAACTACGACGTGAAAACCGTTTTGAAGCAGCTCCGCAACTTCGCGGAAATTCCACCACGACAGACCGCCGCCGTGGAGCAGAACGACCGTGTCCCGGGAAGGCTCGCCGAATTCATGAAAGGTCACTCTTCAGCGCCTCCCTCCGTGCCGTCTCCTTCGTCCTCGAAAGAATCTTCGTACTCAAAGGCATCTTCTTCGAAACCGTCTTCGTTCCCGCCGTCCGGCGAAGGGCAGATTTGCGTGACAATGTCCCGCGCATCCTGCAGCCGCTCAAAAAACACGTAGTAGCGCACCCGCTCGCTCAAAAGGCCCGTTTTGAAAGCCAGCCCCGCGCCGAGAACGTTCTGCGCAACATAATATATGCCGTTCTCCTCCAGCGCGCCGGCCAGCATTCCGCCCCAGATAATATTCTGCTCGGTCAGGAAGCAAAGGTCGTCCGCCCTCGCCTCGCGCGCTTTTTTCCTGCCGCAGTGCGGGCAGCGCTCCCCTTCAAAAGGTTCAAAACAGTTGTCGCAATACAAAACCATATCGAAAACCTCCCCGGTTCAGTCAAAAACAACACTCCGCCGGCTTCTTTGTTCACCGTTCTTCTCAAATTTCAAGAATCAATTCCCGCGGTCCGCACCGCGCGTGCTCTCGAAAAGCCCCGCGCACCCTTCGGCAATGTCGTCCCACGCCTCGTCAAAATTCCCGGTGTACCACGGGTCGGCGACTTCCTGCCCTTTTCTGTCCGTAAAATCGAGCAACAGAACGATTTTTCCGTCCGGGTCGCCGCCGGTTATCGCCCGCACGTTTCTGACGTTGGCGCGATCCATGCAGACGACGAGGTCGTAACGGCCGTAGTCCGCCTTCGTCATCCGCCGCGCATGGTGGCCCGCGCAACCGATCCCATGTTCGGCAAGTTTCTTCCTCGCCGGCGGGTAAACCGAATTCCCAATCTCCTCGTAACTCGTCGCCGCCGACGAAATCTCGTAAACGTCTTCAAGCCCGTGCCGCCGGACTGTATCCTTTAAAACAAACTCCGCCATTGGGCTGCGGCAGATGTTGCCGTGGCAGACGAACAGTATCTTAATCATATCGTTTTTCATGTTTTATCGGGGTCTGGATGCCTTTCTATACCCGGATTCCTGCATTATTAACTATCGTTTATCTTAATACAGCCCATTTCCCGGTTTTATTTCCGCCACGACGTTCAATCACCTTTTTCCTCTTTAATGCTGCAAGTACTTTTCTTATATATCCGTCAGAGTATCCACTTGCAGCAACCATTTCCTTTATCGTGATACCGGAATTATGACTTATATAATCGATAACTCGCCGCTCCGCATCATTAATACTGATTTTATTATCAGGCTCAGTTACACTATTGTCATTTTTCTCATAATTAAACGGAATAGTTACATTAACAAAGTTCTCCGTAATATCAAAAGCCTGCTTTCCATAATTACTAATTATAAGAGGAACGCCATGACCTGTTTGTTCCACGTATCCCAATTGACCGAATATCTTTTGAAGTTTGGAATTAACCGGCTTACTTATTCCTTTGAAAAACTCTTCCTTATTTAAATCTACAGGTAATCCTCCCGTAGAAATGATTTCTATTCTATCTGAAAAAACGTAAACCGCCGGTGGATTCCCTTTTATCCATTTCGTATGAATACATGCATTTTGCCAAGCTTCTTTAAAACTGGCCATGTCAAAAAGTCTTTCTTCTATTCGTCTGTGATTGCCCATCGTGACCATAGTTTCATTAACGGATTCCATGTAATCCAACACCCTATCCATAGCGGTAACGAGACAGGTCCCTCCGTATTCGTTTCTCTTTATTAGAACTGTCTTATCTTTTCCTGCAAAAGTAACCACTTTGATTGAGATGTCATTTTCGTCAGCAAGCAAAAAAGCCATTAGATTATACTTCCCATCGCTGTTTTTCAGCCCGGTATTATCTTCGAAAGTTGTTTGATCGACTGTCAGCCCCGCCGTTACAAAAGCAATTTTGAGTTTATTAAAAGTAAGCGTCTGAACAGGCGCCGGAACCAAAGTCAAAACATCTGATGATGCTTGTCTGTCTATTAACTCCTTTAATGCTGTCGGACTCAATTCTCTATCTTCATCCGCAGATCGCATATAATAGCGTCCATATGCCGAGTATGGTTTTTCAGAGCCACGTACTTCAATCTTAATTACGTTTTTATCATCTATCAATTCATGTTCTATAATTGGTATAATCTGCGGTTTAATGAAATTTGCTATTGCCTGGGATATTTCTCTAAGCGTTCTATCACCCATTTGTTGACCAACTACGTCCCCATTGTCCTTAACCCCAAAATACAGAATTCCATATCCATTCTTGTTGAGCATAGAAGCCAATGAAGTGATTCCTTCCCGGAGTTCTCCCGTTGTCCTCTTAAACTCTATTTTTTCAGTCTCCACTCCTATATTCACTGCTCCACGCCTCCTAAACATCAATTGTTAGATTTGAACAGTTTTTCGCTTGCTTGGTCAGCTAACTGCTCTCCGCTATTTTGAATTATACTCCGTTTGCTTTCTTTTTGCTACTCTTTTTTGCCACTTTATTTGCTACTTTATTTGCCACTTTAATTACTACCAATCCGGGTTTCTTTTCAACATCTGCTGCCGTTGCCTTAAAAGAAACTAACCAAATAAGTACCGTTTCTTAAATACCCGGCTTTATATCGCCGCAGGTATAAAGAAACAGCAGCCGGAACGAACAGAACCCTCATCATAGAATCAAATTCCTATCAATCAAGTTTTGCGAGCTCCTCCGGCACGTCCTTCGGCTGCCGGAGGTGGATTATTCTCGCGTCCGGGTACTCTTTCCTCAGGCGCGCGTCGGCGTTCTTCGCGAAGCCGCTGCCGCTGTACAGCACGAACGTCAGTTTTTTCCCGGAAAAGTCGGTGTCCCTCAGGACCGTGTTGACCGGGCTCGCGAGGCGCGCGTTCCAGACAGGTGCGCCGACCCAGACCTCGTCGTAGCCGCTTACGTCGGGGTCGTAGCCGGTGAGGGCCGGTTTCTGCCCGATTGCGGCGGAAAAGCCGCCCTTCATCATCTGCGGGAACAACCTCCGGCTCAGTTTGAACTCCGACTCGACCTTCCTGATTTCAAAGCCCTTTCCGGCGAGTTTTGCGGCGACCGCGTCACCGTTTCCGCTGAAGCTGTAGTAAATGAACAATTTCGACATGTCAAATCCCCTTTTCTCCGGCGCGGCGTTGGAGGCGTCGTTCTCGCCGGCGTGCGTTTTCTACAGGTATTCTATTCGTTTTTCAGCAGTTTTTCAATATTCCAGTGAGCCGGGCCGGCGCGTTCTGCCTGCGTTCCGCCTTATTTTCGCAAACACTGTTCCGAATCGCCCGGGAATGTGGTATCATATTAGAAAACCGGCATCCGGAAGGAGACAAAAAGATGAGTGACACCGCTCCCGAAACGCTAAAGATTCAAGTTGATTTTTCCGAAAAGAAAGGGCCTGTGAAGCCCCTGCACGGTGTAGGACAGCCGCCGTTTTACGGCCTCGACTTCTCGATGTTCCGATACCTGACCGATGCGGGAATTCCGTTTTCGCGTCTGCACGACGTTGGCGGGTGGTTCGGCGGGTCGATGTTCGTCGACATTCCGAACCTGTTCCCGGATTTCGGTAAGGGCCCCGAAGACCCCGCTTCGTACGATTTCACGTTCACGGACATGCTCATTTCCGCGCTCATGGAAGCGTCCGTCGAGCCCGTTTTCAGGCTTGGCGTCTCGATCGAGAATTTCGTCGAGATCAAGGCGTACCGCGTGTTCCCGCCGGCCGACAATCTAAAATGGGCGAGAATCTGCGAGGGCGTCATCCGCCACTACACCGAAGGGTGGGCAGACGGCTTTTACCACAAGATCCGCTACTGGGAGATCTGGAACGAGCCGGACCTCCGCGTCCCGCTCGACGGCGTGAGCGTAAACGAAGGGGCTGGCTTCTGGTACGGGACGACCACTCAGTTCTTCGAGCTCTTCGCCGTCGCCGCAAAGCATCTCAAACGGTGCTTCCCCCATCTCAGAATCGGCGGTCCCGCTATCGCGGGAAGTGAGAAGTGGACCGAGCTTTTTCTAACGGAGATGCGCAAGCGACGGGTGCCGATCGACTTTTTCTCATGGCATTGCTACGCCACCGACCCGGAACGCCCCGCGGCCCGGGCCCGGACATTCCGCGACATGCTCGACCGCCACGGCTACCGGAAGGCCGAATCCATCCTGAACGAGTGGAAC
>DBXM01000044.1 GCA_002309655.1 Mageeibacillus sp. UBA1212 | reverse complement strand
GCCGCCGCGCGCGCGGCGGCCTGCCTCCTTTTTTAATTATTAATTATTTCCCGATCACCGACGACCAGAACGTCTGACCGTAGATGTCTGTGAACATGTAGACCGCGCTTGTCGTGCCGGAAACCTTCACGTCGCTGAGCTTGAGCTCGCCGTTCACGACCAGCTGGTCGCCGAACATGTAGGAGTCGAGGAACTCGCCGTCGTAGCTGTAGTAGTCACACAGGAAGTCGATCTTCGCGCCGTCTTCGATCTCGTCGATCTGCTTCGCGGCGGTCTCGGTCACCTTCTCGTCGTAGTCGAAGCTGACGCAGGTGATGATTCCGTTCTCGTGGGCGTTGTCGTAGACCGCGATCAGGTCGGCGCGCTGGCCGTTGTAGAGGCACGGAATCCTGTAGGTCATCGAGTAGTTCTTGCCGTCGTCGACCGTGTTCACGTGGTAGAACGCCACGGGCCTTCCGTTGATTGCCGGCCAGTATCCGTCGTACTCGCCCACAAGGCCGCCTTTCTGGTTGACTGTGTACGCGTTGTCAACGCCCAGGTCAATGTAGCCGGTGCCGTCGTCAAGGAACACGTTCAGTCCGATTTCCTGCACGAGGCCCCACTTCGCGTCGCTCAGGTAGATGACGTCCTTTCCGTCGTCCTTCGTGAACATGAAGTCCTTCGCGTCAAGGTGGTTCGCGCTGATGTAGGACGACGTCTTTCCGATGTCGAGTCCCTCAAGGAACGAGCCCGCGATGCCGCTGACGTCAATTCCTGACGAGCCGCCCAGGAAGCTGGTGAGCAGCGAGGAAATGCCGCCGGAGGTGCCGTTGCTCGGTGAAGAAACGCTGCCGAGCGTTCCGAGGAGCGAAGTGAGCGGCGAAGCCGAGGAACCGCCGGAAACGACCTGGCCGGACGTCTCGACCTGCGCGAACTGCTTGATGCAGGAGGAGTAAGCCGAGTCAACACCGATCGCGCTGTACGTCTTAATGGCGGTGTCCACCTTGCCCGCGCTTCTGTACGGGAAGTAAATCGACAGACCGTAGGAGTTGACCATGTCGGACGACGTACGGTTGTACTTCACCGCGCTCAGAACGGTTTTCGCCAGCGCCTCGCCTTCCTGGGTGTTCATTCTGCCTGCGAGGTCCACGAGGTCGACCTGGTCGATCTTGTTCTTGGAGAACTCGCGGGTCCCGCTGCGGGCGTCGGAAACCCGGGCGTAGTTGTCGGAGTTGAGGAGCGCCGTGGTGCTCTTCGCGAAGTTCGTGAGGCCGTCGGGAATGGTTGCCTCAAGCTCCGCCAGGTCGACGACAGAAAGGGTCGTCTTCGCGTTCTTTACGTATGTCGCGCAGTAGTCCGTGAAGTCGTCGACGATGTTCTTGCCGATGTCAAGCGTTGACATCGAGGTGTTCTGGGAGAGCTTCGTCAGCCAGTTGGTATAGTACCAGCCGGATCCGGGCTCGGTCTCCTCGGAGGCGATCATGTAGTCCGCGTACTGGGTGAGCATTATCGCGTTCTCTGCGGTCGCCATCAGGCACGCATCGAAGCCGACAAAGTCAAACTTGACGCCGCCGTTCTTGAGGGCCGTGTTGATTCCCGCCAGCGACATCGAACCGGTGCTCGAGAATCTCTCGTCGTGGCCGTAGCCGCTGATCGAGCCGCCGCCGTGGTCCCAGAAGATAAGCATGTTGCGGTTCGCGGGGTAGTTCGTCTTGCACCAGGTGATGAACTTCGAGAGCGTCGACGGGTCGGTCATCGAGACGTTGCCCATGTTCTTCTCGAGAAGCTTGAGCGTGCCGCCCTCGACCTTGTAGATCTGGTTCGTCGAGTTGCTGATCGACGAGGTCTGCCAGGACTTGCAGCCGCCGGTGTAAATAATGATGTTCACGTTGTCGGAAAGGGTCGCCTTGCGCATCTCCGCGATGTCCTTGGTGGCCATTCCGTACTGCGATTCGAGGTCGGTGCCGCACATGTAGACCATTATCGTGACGACGTCTTTGTTGCCGCCCTTGATGGTCGTGTACTTGTCGCGGGCGCCGCTCGCAACGCTTGTGTTGAGCGTGCCGGTGTTGGCGGTTCTGGTCCAGCCCGAGGTGGTGCTGGACTGCGTGAAGCTCGTCAGCGCGGTGCCGCTCGTGTCGTCGGTGCCTCCGCCGCCGAACAGCGACGAGAACAATCCGTTGCCGGTGCAGCCGAACATTCTCGCCACCAGGAATATGACGAGCGCAAGAACGATTATGATAATGATCGTCTTGATGCTCTTCCCGCCGCCGCTTCCGCCGGAAAACAGGCTTCCGAGCAGGCTGGAAAGTATACTTCCGCCTGAATCTCTCGTTCCGCCGCTTTCGCCGCCTTCACCGCTGCCGGAGCCTCTTCCCGAGCTGCCCGTTCCCGGTCTTCCGGAGTAGCCTCCCTGATTTCCGACCGGACCCGTGCCGCGGCCTTCACCGCGTCTTCCGACTTCCTGACCGTCGCCGGTCGCATTTCTTTTTCTTCTTCTCGGCGTATTGTCTGCCATTTTGCGATTCTCCTTACATTAATAGTGAGAGTTACGTTTGAGATTTGCGGGTTACGCTAAGTTTTTCCGGTTGATCTATGACTGTTGGAAAATACCCGCTCCTTTTAAGAAATGCCTGTTCAGCTTTCGGCAGGAAGCTTGGGCGTGATCGTTCCGAGAGCCTTTGCGTTGCTCGCAAGCTCCTTTTCGCTCAGAACTCTGTCGTAAAAACGGATGCCCGTTATCGTCGCGTCGTAGGATTTTTCCTCGCTGGGATGGCCGATGAACATGTGGCCCGCGATGTCCGTGCTCGAAGCCGCGTCTCTTGAGTCGATGAACTCGCCGTTCAGGTAGAGCTCGATCTGACCGTCCGCCTCAAACGTTACCGCGATCGTGGACGTTGCGCAAAGCTCGGCGGCATCGCCCACCATGTTCGGTCTGGAACCGATTCCGTTGTTGCACTTGAACTCAAGCGCGTCGTCGGAAACGCGGATGAAAAGCGCGAAGTTGTCGTTGCCCGAGCTGTTCAGGAACGTCGCGTAGTTGCTTCCGGTGATTACCAGGTCCTTCATCGCGAACTCAACCGTGTATGCCTCGCCGTTGATGAGCTCGGCAATCCTGTCGGGAAGGATGATCCTGCGCATCGAGACGAAAAGGCCGTCGTCACGCCACTCGCAGTAATCGGAAAGCTTGAGTTCGATGTCGAGGCCGTTGCCGCTCAGGTCGCCCCAAACCGCGGACGTCTTGTCCATGCCGTTGGCGGTGTTGTAGTTGCCCTCGTAAAGCGCAACCAGACCGTCGGTGACGTAGGGAATGTTGAGGTTCATGTTCTCAACCGGGGACGGGGTCTTGTCGGGGTCCTCTGTGGGTTCCGGTGTGGGCTCTTCGGTGGGCTCTTCCGTCGGTTCTTCAGTCGGCTCTTCCGTGGGCGGCTCCGTGGGTTTTTCCGTAGGCTGCTCTGCCGGCGCTTCTGTCGTGGGAGCATCGGTCGGAGCAGGCTTCTGATCGTCAGGTTTTGCGCACGCCGCGAAAACGGCCGTCACGCATATTGCCAGTATTATTGCGATTATGTATTTTGCTTTCATAACAAACACCCTCCTGTTTGCGCAATACTTTAATTTTATTGTACACCCGCGCACCCGACGTGTCAATGCCGCACTTTATGTTGCGTCTCTCACTTGACCGCTTCGCGATTGCGCCGCAGCTCCTTATACTCCGTAAAAGCCTGTGTGTTTCGCACGAAGGCGACTCGTAGCCTTAGCTACGTCGGAGACTGAGTGGAAACACACAGGCTTTGTTCGTTGACAAAACCCTTCCAAATTGCGATAATATCCGCGAAAGGAGAACGGGACCTTTGAACAGCTCTGATATTTCTCAAAAGACTCATTCGCGGCTCTTTTCCGCCGTGCGACGTATATTCCCGCCGCTTCTGGCAGCGGTTCTTGTCTTTTGCGCGTGCGCGTGCCCTTGTGCATGTTCGCGATCCGGTCCCGGGAACAGTGAAATGAACGAAAACACGCCTGAATTCAAGACCGTAACGGTCGCCGGGAATGACATTTCCGCGTTCACGGTCGTTTGCGACGCCTCCTTCGGCTCCACTGCGGAACGCGCGGCGGCGGACCTTGTGAAATACATTCATTCAACGACAGGCTTCGAGCCGCGTCTCGTGGTCTGTGACGGAACCGTGCCGGAAAACCTTACCGGTTCAAGAGTGATTTGCGTGGGGCAGACGCCCTTTGACACCGGGAAATCTCTTGCGGCCGTAAAGGACCTTAAAAACAACGGCTACGCGATCGTTGCCGACGGCGGGAATCTGTTTCTGACGGGTGCGACGCCGACCGGCGCGATGTACGCGGTCTATTCTTTTTTGGAGGATTTCGTCGGCTGGCGCTTCTACTCGTCGACGTTCGAGCTGCTGAAAGACCGTTCGCCGCTCGACATTCCCGAAGGGTTCACTAAGACGTTTTCGCCGAAACTTTTCAGCCGCGACACGTACTGGTTCGACACGTTCGACGAGACCTTCGCCGCCAAACTGAAGCTCAACGGCTGCGTGAACCGCGACCGCAACAACTACGGCGAACAGGTACGCTACGCCGGCCGCTTCGTGCACTCCCTCCCGGCTCTTGCAGGAACAAGCTCCGAGCCCGACGTCCAGCCCTGCCTCACCGACCCTGAGGTCTACAAGAAAGTTCTGGAGGGCGTACGCACGTGGCTGCGCGACAACCCCGGTGCCAAGATCGTTTCCGTTTCCCAGAACGACTCCTACCCCGAGGGCCGCGGCTGCCAGTGCGAAAATTGCCTAAAAATAGACGAAGAAGAGGGCACACCCATGGGCTCGTTGCTGACCTTCGTGAACCGCATCGCCGGCGACATCAAGGACGAATTCCCGGACGTCATGGTCGACACCCTCGCCTACCGCTACACGCGAAAGGCCCCGAAGCACCTTAAGCCCGCCGACAACGTGATCATCCGCCTCTGCTCGATCGAGTGCTGCTTCTCGCACCCCCTGAGCTACGGCTGCGAGCGCAACCGTGAATTCGCGGCGGACCTGGAGGACTGGTCGAAGATCTGCAAAAACCTCTTCATCTGGGACTACACGACCGACTTCATGTACTACGTGAACCCGTTCCCGAACCTGTCCGTTCTTTACGACGACATCCGCTTTTACGTCGACCACAACGCGATCGGCCTCTTCGAGCAGGGCAACGGCCAGTCCCTTTCCGGCGAGTTCGGCGAGCTCCGCGCGTACCTCATTGCGCACCTTGAGTGGAACCCGGACATGACCCGGGAAGAATATTTCGCGCTGATGGACGACTTCCTCGAGGGCTACTACGGTGCCGGCTGGAAGCACATCCGCCGCTACATTGACCTCACCACCGCCCTTGCCGAGCGCGGCCACATGGGAATTTACTACGGCGTCGATTCAATTTTGGGGATTGAGGGGGAGAAAGGTAAGGAACTGCTCCTCCGCCTGCAGGAACTCTGGACCGCCGCCTACAACGAGGCCGACGAACTCCACCGCCCGAACGTCGAACGCTCTTCGCTCCAGGTCGAGTACGCGCTCGTTGCCGCCTGCGAGTGGAACTTTCCGGAGTCGCTGGACAGGCTCGAGGCGCTCTACTACCACATGCGCGATCTGGGAATTACGTTCTACCGCGAGAACGCGCGGCTGCCGGAAAAGGTGGATTACTGGAGCGCGAAATAATTTGCAAATTAGAGATTTCCGTTTTTAATTGACGTTTTTATTTGACAGTTTTAATTGACAGTTTAATCTTGAAAGGACTTCTGCCATGGCTCAGAACATTTTAAAACCATTTGACGAACAGTACTGCATCGACACGTTCAAGCGCCTTCTTGCCGCCGACAGCACCACGGGAATGTATGAAGACATCCAAAAAGTGCTCTGCGAAATTCTGGACGAGCTCGGCTTCCCGTACTATTTGACCCACAAGGGCGGCGTCATTGCCGACCTGGGCGGCGAAGGGAACACCCTCTGCGTCACGGCGCACCTCGACGACATCGGCCTTATGGTCCGCCACGTGAACGCCGACGGCACCCTGAACGTCTGCCCCGTCGGCGGCCTCTACCCCTTCTACTGCGTCACGGAGAACGTGCGTATCCACACCCGCGAGGGCCGCGTGTTCACCGGGTCAATCTGCCGGACGCCGAATTCGATTCACGTCACCGAGGAGGAGCTTCGCGTCACTCCGCCGGATTTCCGGAAAAACGTGTGCGTAGTGCTGGACGCCGACGTGCACTCGGCCGCGGAAACGAAGGCGCTGGGAATCGACACCGGCGACATGATCGCGCTCTACCCCCGTTTCGAGCTTTCCGGCGGCTACCTGAAGTCGCGTTTTGTCGACGACAAGGCCTGCGCGGCGGTGCTTTTGACGGTCATGAAGGCCATGAAGGCGGAAAAGGCCGTTCCCGGCCGCAAAATTCTGGCGTATTTCGCGTTTTACGAGGAAATCGGCCACGGCACGGTCTGGCTTCCCGAAGGCGTGAAGGACATTCTTGCCGTCGACATCGCGCCGGTAGGCCCCGATCAGAATTCGGACGAACACAAGGTGTCTATCTTCGCGAAGGACTCGCGCTTCCCGTACCACTGGGGCTTCACGAACGAGCTCCGCGACACCGCCATCCGCGAAGGCGTCGACTTCTGCATGGACATTTTCACGCCCCACTACGGAACCGACGGCGACGCCTCGGTGACCGCCGGCTACGACATCCGCCACGCGGCAATCGGCCCGGGCACCCTCAACAGCCACGGCTACGAGCGCACCCACCTGGACGGCCTCAGGAACACCTACCTGCTGCTGAAAGCGTTTTTCGAGCGGTGAGTTTGGTCTAATAATAGGCAAAAAAGCAGCCTGCTTCTCCCCCTTGGTTTTTGCAGGGAGAAGCAGGCTGCAATATTATTCTGTAGCCCAGTTATACTCGCTCGAGACGGATGGTGTTGTTCTCGCCCGGTCTTCCGGTGGCCGATCCGCCGACCAGAATCACGTTGTCGCCCTTCTCGAGGCCGAGCACCTTCGCGGTCTTCTTGAGCGCCGCGTAGAACACGACCTCCGCCGACGGGTATTCCTCGGAAAGCACCGGAATGACGCCCCAGGAGAGCGCCAGCTTGCGCCATTCACGCCTGTCCGTGGTGAGGCCCACGATGTCCGCCACCGGTCTGAAACGGGAGACCATGCGGACGGTCATTCCCGAAATCGAGCAGACCGCGATGGCCTTGGCGTCGATTGCGAGCGCCATGTTGCAGGCGGAGTGGGAAATTGCGTCGATGTTGTTCTCGATGCGGAAGTAGGCGTCGTGGAAATACTTCTTGTAGTCCACGTGTTTTTCGGTCTCCTCGCAGATCTCGGTCATGACCTCGACCGTGCGCACCGGGAATTTTCCTGAAGCGGATTCCCCGGAAAGCATCACCGCGGAAGTGCCGTCGTAAACCGCGTTCGCCACGTCGGAAATTTCAGCCCTGGTCGGCCGCGGGTTGTTGATCATCGACTCGAGCATCTCGGTGGCCGTAATAACGCGCTTGCCGAGCATTCTGCAGATCGTGATGAGTTCCTTCTGGCGGGCCGGCACCTGCTTGAACGGAATCTCCACGCCCAAATCGCCGCGCGCCACCATGACGCCTTCGCACTTTTCGCAAATTTCGTAAATATTGTCCACGCCGGACTGGTTCTCGATCTTCGCGATGATCCCGATGCCCTTGCCGCCGTTCACGTCAAGGAAATTTCTCATGTCCTCCACGTTTTCGCGGTTGGAAACGAACGACGCCGCCACGTAGTCGACCTCGTTTTCGATGCCGAAAAGCAGATCGTCCTTGTCCTGCTCGGAGAGGAACACCTGGTGAAGCACTTTTCCCGGAAATGACATTCCCTTGCGGTTGGAAACGGTCCCGCCTGCAACAACGGTGCAGTTGATGTCGTGCCCCTTGATCTCGTCAACCTTGAACTGCACGATGCCGTCGTTTACGTAAATCGTGTCGCCCGCCTCGAGCTCGTCGCAAAGCGTCTTGTATGAAACCGAAACCTTCGTCGCGTCGCCCTCAACGTCGTCCACAGTAAACGTGAACTTGTCGCCGTCCTTGAGCTCGATCGGGCCGTCCGCGAACGTTCCGATTCTGTACTCGGGGCCCTTCGTGTCGAGCATTATCGCCACCGGCAGGTCGAGTTTCTCCCTGATCTTCTTGACCCGGTCCATAACAGTCTTGTGCCACTCGTGCGTTCCGTGCGAAAAATTGAACCTCGCGACGTTCATTCCCGCCTTCATAAGCTTTTCGATCGTCTCTTCGGTCTCGCTCGCCGGTCCGAGTGTGCAGATGATTTTTGTCTTGCGCATAGTATATGCCTTCCTTCTTGTGTTTGCAGAGTCAGAATCACTTTGTATTTTTATCACTTTTCTCTCCTTTTTGCAATCAAAATCGCGCACGCGGCCGCCAAAAATACCACGCACCACGCCGCTGTTCCCGTTGTTCCGGCCGTTCCCGCAATGAACCCGCCGCAGCCTTTTCCCTCCTTGTCTTTTTTCTGCGGGTCGTCCGTTTTTCCCGTGTCTGCGCCTGTCTCATTTGCCTGATTCTTTGCCGTCTCATTCGCCGGCGCTTTTGTCGGCGTCGGTTCCGGCGTGTTCGTGGGCTCCGGGGTCGGCTTCGGCACGTATTCGGGAAGCTCCTCCGCCGTGAACATATCAAAAATCCTCAGTTCGAAAACCGCCGCCTCGTCGCTGTAAACGTTGAACCCGACCGCTTCGAACTTCGGGTCCTTTCCCTCGCCGAACAGCGGCTTGTCCCACTGCTGATGCTGGCAAACAAGCTCCTTCGGAATGAACACATACCCCTGAAACGCCTCCGGAACCGTATACCCGTACCTTCCGTTGTTCGTCTCCGGCGATCCGTCCGCCTCCGTCTCAACCGTCATATTCCCCTCTTTGTCGACAAGAATGAACCTTCCGCCCTCAATCTCGCCGCCCAGGAACACGTTCCCGTAGCCCGCAACTTCCGGCTGAAAGCAGAACCAAATGTCGCCGTCGCTGCCGTTCTCGATCGAGAACACTATATATTTCGCCCCTTCCAGTTTCCCGGCCGCCTTGAGCTCCGGTGTCTTTATTCCGTAGCGGTCCACGCAGGAAGCCATCCCCTCCAGAAGGATCTCACCGTTCTCAATCGTGCACGTCCCGTACTCCGACGGCGAGTCTTCCGCGTTGTCGAAAGACTCCACAAGTTTGAGCGCAACCGTGCCCCCGTCTCCGAAAGGAATTACGACGGTTTTCGCCGTTTCTTCGGCAAATACCGTTATCGAAAAGCAAAGCGCGAAAATCGCGCAAAGCACGCAAATGATTCCTCTTTTCATTATTTTCTCCTCCGTCACAATTTGGAAAATCCACCGTTTCTCTTGGAAATCTGCCGTTTCTCCGCGGAAAATCCACAACTTGGAAAATGCACCGTTTTCCGGGAAATCTGCCGTTTCTCCACGGAAAATCCACAACTTGGAAAATACACCGTTTTTCCGGGAAATCTGTGGTTTCTCCACGGAAAATCCACAACTTGGAAAAACCACCGTTTTCCCGGGAAATCATCGTTTCTCCACGGAAAATCCACAACTTGGAAAAACCACCGTTTTTCGGGAAATCATCGTTTCTCCATGGAAAATCCACAATCCGGAAAATCCACCGTATTTCCCGGAAATATTTCCCGCCTCAGTAAGTGAAAACGTATTCGTAACTCAGTCTGCCCTCCGGTAACGACCTTCCGCTCACGTAGTAGTCCATAATATCCGCGGGATTCTCAACGCTGTCCGCAACCTTAAAATAAAACTTGTCGTTGACGTTGCCGGTTTTCGCCCCGAGTCCCAGCGCCTCCATCGGAACTGCGAAATAGACATATTTCCCGTTCACCGAAAAGGCCGCCTCTCCCACAGTTTTTCCGGAAAAATCAGCGGAGAGCTTCTCGATTAAGGCTTTTCCGTTTGTTTGAGACCTGTTCACGGCATATTCGTAGGACTCCCAGCCCTTTTTAGCGCAGTTCCCGGTACCGATAAAAATGTTCATGCTGTCGAGGCCTCCGTCCGGGTCAACCGCGTCGGCGCATTCGACCCGGAAATAAATATTTTCCGAATCGCTCGTGACCTTCACCGACAGAATGTTGTTGCGCGCCGCCGGCACCGTGTACTTAAGATTGTCCGCCGCGCCAGCGAAATCGCGAGCCTCGTTCACTGTTCCCACATGCCTGTAAACCGCTTTCACGTCGTCCCACTGCGAGTCGTCTCCGTTCATGACGTCAACCGTCTTGTACACGTTGTCGGCAATCAAGCCGTCGGCCGGTTCGTACTTGTATTTCCTGATGTTCGCAATCATCTGGATATAGTAGGCGTCCTCGTAGCCGCCTTTCATCGGTTCAATGTCGCGGGAATACTCCATGTCGACGTTGTCGCACAGCATGTACTCGCCGCCGTATTCCTGCTTGAACGCAATCCACTCGTTCCAGCCGGTGACCATCACGATTTCGGGGTCGTTTTTGAACACGGTTTCCCATTCGGACTGGAAAAACGTGCCTTTCATGATGTCTTCGTGGATATTCTTGCCCGTTTTGACGTCGTAGCCGCGGCCCCAGTTGCACCAGTTTTCGTGCGTGAGCGAAAAGCTGAAGGGCACCATCGGGTGCGTCGCGACCGAAACGTTCATGGTGTTGCCGTTGATCGGCTGCGGGTACTGCCACTCGGTGTACGGGAACGAGTTCTCGTTGTGTTCGTCGTTCGGCCAGCACGCCTCCTTGACGTAGAAAAACTCCTGCAGCTCCTCGCTGAGGTTCTCCGGTTTGTACGCGTAGTCGCTTCGACTTTCCGCCTCCGCGCGGTCTTTCCACGCCTCGGTGTAGCCGATTATCATCGGTTTGCCGTCGATTCTGAACCATGTGTCGGCATATTCTCCCGATTTATAGAAAATATCGTAAATCCGCCCGATTGTCTCGATTGAGTGGCTGTGCGTGTAAAAAGCAACCTGCGGCGCGTTCCATCCCTCCTGCCTCAGTTCTTTAATTATCGACATGATCCGCTTGACCTGCCGGTCGTAAAGAACCGTGTTCGTGGTGTCGAAAATGATAAAATCGACGCCCGCTTCGGTCAGAAGCTCGAGGTGGCGACGGAGGACCCACTTGTCAAGGCTGTTGTAGTAGCCGAAGAGCGGCTCCGCCCACCAATGCGGCTGGCCGTCCGGACTGATTTTGTCGTCTTTTTGATGGAAAAGAACGTCCTTCCCGTACTCTTCAAGAATCTTCGAGACGTCGTAGATTTCGGGCGACATCGGCGACCCGAGCCACACGAAGTAGAAAATGCCGACCTTGCGGGGATCCCGTTCACCGCTTGCGGAAGGCACCGTGCGCCCGAAGTTGTCGAAGCCCACTATCATATTGTTGTTGTATCCGTCTCCGTAAATTTCAGTTTTCACGAGGGTCTCCTTCTTGTAGCGGTCTTCCTTCGTCGAAACGCATGCCGGGAGAAGCGACACCGCCGTCGCCGCGAGCACCGCCAACGCGATAATTATGCACAGTTTCTTTCTCATCGGATCGGTCCTCCGCGTGTCCGGCAGCTCTGAAAGGCTGTTTTTCTGCCCTCGTCGCCGCGGTCTTCTATTTCTTACGATAATTATACCACACCGGAAGTGCTGAATAAAGAACTTTTCCTCCCGCAGCGCCCGCCGCCACTCCCGTGTTGCGGAAAATCCGTTTAAATGGTACAATAACAGTGAATTTTACGGTTACGTAAAGGAGGCAAATATGAAAAGAGTCATTGCGATTGTTTTGGCGCTTGCTCTCGCGGCAGGGCTGTCTTTTTCTTTCGCTTCTGCGGAGGAGGCGGAGTACACGAACTACCTGACTCACAAGTGGGAGGCGACATTCTTCCCCGGCAAACTCACCGAGAAGGAAGAGGACGGCGATATCGTCACCACATATATTCCCAATGCCCCGGCGACCTGGTTTTCGCCCCAGCTCAGCGTTTGGGACGATCTCCGTAAGCTCGCGGAAGGCAGCGAATACATCAACGCGGTTTTTTATGTTGAAGTCCGCGGCGTTTTCGATGAAGCAGATTCCGAAAACACGATCAAATTTATTCTTCGCGGAATCGATCCCCATTCGAACGGTTACTCTTTCAAAGCGGAGGATATGGACAACTGGAACGATACCGGCTACACCTGGAACGAGCTCTACGACGATCTGATCGGCGAAGGGTCCCTCTATTTTGAGCAGGACAGCGGCATTAACGTTATGTCCTACGTCAACCCCGGAAACGTCGAGATCAACGGCGAGGACTGGACGGTTTTTGAGTCTGACCCGATTCTCATCTCCTCCGCGCTGCTGAATTCCGACCTGTTTTCCGACATAATTCTCTGCATGGACTTCCTGCCGAACGGCTTCACCGGCGGTTTTAACGGCATCCAGATCAAGAACACCGCGATCTACGACGCGGACCAGTTCGCCGGCGCCGTTGCCCCGACAGCCGAACCCGCGAATCCGGCCGAGACGGACAATCCTGTTAAGGCCACTGAAAAGCCTGCTGAGAATACCGAAAAACCTGCCGAAGCCACCGAAAAGCCTGCTGAAAGTACCGAAAAGCCCTCCAAAAACAAGGGTTGCGGCGGCGCGGTTCTTTCCTGCGCGGCACCTCTTCTGATTGCCGCGGCGGCGTTCGTGTTCAGAAAGAAACGCAAATAAAACTTTCCGGATCCCCCGCTCTATGAAAAAGAACCTGAAAAACATTCTTTTACTGCTTGGCGTGGGGCTGATGATCCCCATGCTGGCCGCGCATGCGTCCGAAAAAGTCAATTCTGACAATATTGAATCCGTTATGATCTGGAAACGCACCGATATCGTGCTGACAAGCGAAAAAGAATACGAAAACCCCTACAAAGACGTCGACGTCGACGCGGTTTTCACCCATGAGAGCGGCGAATCCATTCACCTCTATGGCTTCTGGAACGGCGGGAACGAGTGGCGCGTCCGTTTTGCGCCCACCAAAACGGGGGTCTGGACGTACCTCATTACGTGCTCCGACGCCTCCAACGCCTCCCTCAACGGCGTCACGGGAAGTCTTTTGGCTGTCGAAAACACCGGCGCAACCGACGTCGAGAGACACGGCTTTGTGAAGATTTCCGAGAACGGCAGGTATTTCGTTCACGACGACGGAACGCCCTTTTACTGGCTTGGCGACACCAACTGGCAGGCGCCGAACTACGTCTCCGTGACGAAGTGCAACTATCCCGGCTGCGTGTGCGGAAACCAGTTCAAGCACGAAGTCGACGACCGGGTCGCCAAGGGGTTCACCGTTTACCAGACCTATTTCGACAGCGGCGAGTCTGACGGCGGCGGCCAGCGCTCCACCACGGATGAACCCGGCCTGTGGCTCAGCAAGTACGATCTTCCCGACACCGCTACTTTTTCCGGCAAAATTGACGGAATGTTCGACTACCTGGCGGAGCGGGGAATGGTCGTCGCCCTCGGGTTCGGCGTTCACGCAAACACTGTTCAGGCAATGGGGGTTGAAGCGCTGGAACGTTTTTCCCGCTATCTCACCGCCCGCTACGCCGCCTACCCTGTCGTCTGGATCACCGCGCAGGAAATCACGGGGCCGGAACATTTTGACGCCTGGCTTTCATCCGCAAGAATTGTCTCCGCCGGCGACGGCTACAACCACCCCCAAAGCGCGCACCAGTACCCGCTTCCCGTCGAAAACGAATTTGTCGAAAGGCTCGACAGTGAATCCTGGCACTCCTTTTACGCGCTTCAAGGCGGCCACGGCGGCCTGATTTCCGCAAAATCCCTTTACGAAGGCTACTGGAACAACACCCGCGCCGGCTCCGCGAAGCCTTTTGTCGAAACCGAGGCGAACTACGAGGACATAACCTGCGGCGCGTTCAACGGCTACAGCGCCTCGCGAATTTCAGCCTGGAAGGCGAACCTGTGCGGCAGTTACGGGTTCACGTACGGCGTCACCGGCGTCTGGGCTAACAACTACTCTACGGCCGGGAACACGGGCTGGTTCGGTTCTTACAGCTTCGAGCCCTGGTACATGGGCATCGACAAGCCCGGCTCTCTTGAAATGAAATACTTGGCGGCGTTCTTTAAATACGCGGATTTCAGCCGGCTCGTGCCGCGCTTTAACAATGAAGCGTTCTCCGACCTCACCGCCGAGACCAAGGCCGTCGCCTCCTCCGACAACGCCGACACCTACGTGGCATATTTTTACAACCGCGACCTCTCCACCGGCGAGCTGCGCGGACTCGACCCGGCGGCACAGTACTCCGCCAAATGGTACAACCCTTTGACCGGTTGTTTTGTCGAAATTCCGGGAATGATTACCGCTGAAGACGGCCGCTACACGATTCCCGAAAAGCCCACTCCCGGCGACTGGGCGCTTCTTGTCACGAGCCGCACCGACCTCGGCGGGTACGTCACCGAAAAAGCTTACACCGACGAACGTCTCACGCTCACCCGGACCGCCGAGAGCGCTGTCCTCGTTTCCAACGAAAAAGGCTCCAACATTTTATCCGGCTCCTCGGTCACCGCTTCAAGCTTCAGCACGGAGGAGAGCAACGCCTCGAAGTCCATCGACGGCGACTTCGACACCTGGTGGTGCGCCTCGGACGGCTCGTTCCCGCAGATTTTATGCTACAAGCTTCCCGAAGAACGCACTTTCAACACGTTCTCGATGAACCTCTACCGCGGCACCTCCTCCGCCGGCTACACCCTCGAAATCTCGAACGACGGCAAAAACTGGACCGAAGTCTATTCCTGCGACGACGAAATCGCGCAGGCTTTCGGCTCCTCCTCGTCCTTCACCTGCCTTCTGCCGCACGAATACACCTGCCGTCACCTCCGCGTCACCTTCTCCAAGGTCGTCGGGAACTGGGCGGCAGTCGTCGATGCGGCGGCGTATATGTCCGGTTTCAGCGGCTCTCTGCCCGAATACGCAGGCACGAAGCAGCTTCCGCAGGTGAAATGCACGGGAAGTTACGTCTATGACGCGGACGGAAACGGAACCGACACGGTCGCAAATCTTTTTGACGGCGACGTGAACACCCTCTGGGTTCCGTTCGCGCCGATTGCCTCCCAAACGATCACCATGGACCTCGGCTCCTCTTCGCCGCTTCACGGCATCAATATCCGTGTCGACGCCGACGCGATTATCCCTGAATACCGCATTGAAGGCTCTGCGGACGGCCTCGTCTGGACCGTTCTGGCCGACGCCACTATCCGCGACAGGAACGTTTTCGAATCCGGCGGGCAGCGCGTCGTCAGCGAACCGCTTTCCGGCGAATACCGCTACGTCAAGCTTCTCTGGCTGAACGTCGGGAGCAACAACGCAGACAAATCCATCTCTGAAATCGAGCTCTACGCCGGCGAAAACGCTTCTCAACCATCCGGAGACCCTTCCGGCTGCGGAAAGCTCACGGCAGCAGTTTTGATAGGCGCCGGCTCTCTCGCTGTCGCCGGCGCAGCCGTCGCAACCGCCGTTTGCATTAAGAAAAAACGCGGAACCTGATTGTATCTGCGTTAAAATAAGCGGCGCCCGGCAATCCGATCCGGATTGCCGGGCGCTCTGCGTCTGTATTCATTTTATCAGGTTATTTCTTTTTCTTCCCTATCTCCGAAAACAGGAAGAACAGCAACCCGCCTGCGTACCCCATAAACGGGCAGATCCACCTGTAAGCCGCCAGCGAAAACAGTCCTTTATGGGTCACCAACATCGCGATAAGTCCGCCGATTCCGAAGATGATCATCAATCCAAACAGAACTATCTTGATCAGGTTGCCCGGGTTGGAGGTTTCGACTTCCTCCATCAGCATCTGCGCGATTTTCGCAATCAGGAACAGCACCAGCCCGCCAATCAAAAACGCGATTCCGTAGGAGATTCCCGTGTAGAGCGTCTCGTACGAGTCAAGCTTCAGCGAAGCGGCTCCCGACGCCGTCATAACGTTGCTGACGATCGGGTAGATCACTTTGTGCAGCACGAAGTTCATCAGCACTGCGTCGAAAACGAACACGAGCAGAATGATCATCGACCACATCGCGTAGTTCATTCCCAGCAGCGTCTTGCCGCCGCCTTCCGTTCCGGAAAGCCCTAAAATGCCGCGAAGCTTGGTTGCAACATTGTCCTTCTTTCCGTCACCGTTTTCGGCCAGGTCCTTGATTTTTTCCGCGCGCACCGAGTCGTCGGATTCGGTAACGTTCTCGCTCATCTCCCTGAACTCGTCGGCCGCGTCATCTTCGCCGACGTTTTGCTCATCTTCGCTGATGACAAGCATTCCTCCGAGCGCCAGTCCCTTGACCGTGCTCTTTTGCGGTTTGTCGTTGGCTTCGGACGTGATTTCTCTCATTCGCCCGTTCAACGACGCGATTTTTTCGTCGGCTTCGTCGCGAACCTTGAACGCCTCCGCGCCGGCTTCGCGAATCTCCTCTTCGGCTTCTTTATTGATTTTCTCCGCCTGCTCTTCCGCGGATTTTGCGCCTTCGTCAATGGCTTCGGCTACGGTTCCGGNNAGGCTGCCGCCTCTGTCGCGTCTTTCGCCGCATCAACCGACTTTTCCGCCTCTTCAGCCGCTTCCTCCGCGAGTTTTTCGCCTTCGTCCAGCCTTTCTTTCAGTTCTTCGCCGGCTTCGGAAAGGATATCCTCCCCTTCGATGTCGTCTTCAAAACCTTCAAGCGCCGCGAAGTCGTTCTCGTCAGGAATTTCCGCAGCTGCCGCAATTCCGGCCACAACCGCAGCGCCTTCCGCAACCGCGTCATTTACGTCCTCAGCCGCTTCCGAAACCGCCTCTTCGGCCTTTTCGACCTCTTTGCCGGCAGCCTCTTCAGTCTCGCGCGCTTCTTCCGCAAGCTCTACGGCTTTTTCTTCGATCTGTTCCCGGGTCTCTTCAACCGCGTCCGTCGCCTCGTTCACCGCTTCTTCGGCAAAAGCCTCCGCCGCGCCTGCCGTTTCCTCGTGCGACATCGTCGTGTACGTTCCGTCATCGAGATTGAAAATAATATCAAAAACGGAATCGCTCTCGTCAACCGCGCGGTCGATCTTTTCGGGAATATCGTTTTTGTTCTTGTTTTTGTTGCTCATTGCGAACTCCTCTTTTGCATACGGCCGGAATCTATCCCGGCCCGAAAGACCTGCTGCCGTTTTTGACGGCATACTTATCAGTTTACCCGTATTTTACAGAAACGTAGCCGAAAATTCAAGTAGTACCGCATAATTCCTTATCTAAAAGGGCGCCGCCCCGTCTCCGGAGCGGCGCCGCATCGGACTGTTATAAGTCCGTTGTATGGTTTATACAGGCGCTACCATTCCGTATCCGCCGTCTTTCCTTCTATAAACGGTGCAGATCTTGTCGTCCTCTGCGTTCAAAAATACGTAGAAATCGTGCCCGAGCGCCTCCATATTGAGGATGGCTTCCTGCGTCGTCATGGGTTTGAACTCATACTTTTTGACCCTGACGATCTTGAACTCTTCCTCTTTGGGCTCTTCCTGCTCGGGAATGTCTTGATGGTCGTCAACGGCAGCCTTGGTCTTGCGCGAAATGATCTTGTCCTTGTGCTTGTTCATTCTGCGCTCGAGCGAGTCGACCGCTCCGTCAAATGCCGCGTAGAGACCGTCGTTCGAAGACGCTTCCGCGCGCATTTGATAACCATAATACGGGAGTGTGATTTCTACCTTAAAGCCAAGCTTTGCCTCCGAAACTTTAACGAACGCTTCAATTTCGTCGTTCGCAAAATACCTGGAAAGTCTCTGCGCAAGTTTCTTTTCCATCGCTTTGCGGTCTTTGTCGTAAACGGTTGCGTCCTTGGTGCTGAATTTTACTGTCATAACAAAACCTCCCAAAAATATATTCATTGGCGTCCCGTGACGCCCCGGGTTTCCTCGTTAATTCAAATATACCATGTTTTTCATCAAAGTTCAAGGGCCAACCGTTTTTTGTTTTCTTTTAAGGTATTTAAAACCCCCGTTTTGCGCTGCGGGCCGGTTTCAGACTCGAACATTAAATTTTACCTATAAATAGACGAAAACTCAATTGTTCCACGTGGAACAATTATGCGGGATTTCGGGCGTGAAAAAACCGGTCTCAAAAGGCCGGTTTCAGAAGCGGAAAAGTCTATTTTTTCACCGCTAAAATGTACTCTAAATTCCCGTCGCCGCCCCTTACCGGAGACTCCACGACCTGCCCTGACGGCTCAAACCCCGCCGCCTTTGCGGCCTCCACAACGCTCTCAACACACGCGAGTCTTATCTTTTCGTCCTTGACGATACCGTTCTTTTTGACCGCTCCGCGCCCCGCCTCGAACTGTGGCTTTATCAGGAACACTCCGGTTCCGCCTTCCTTTATCAGTCCGTAGCACGCACCGAAAAGAGCTTTCAGCGAAACAAACGAACAGTCGCACGTCAGAATATCGAACAGTCCCGTTTCCTCCGGTCTCAACGTGCGAACGTCTGTCTGCTCCATCGGCACGACCCTCGGATCCTCCGCCAGTTTTTTATCAAGCTGGCCCGTCCCCACGTCAACCGCGGTCACCGACGCCGCTCCGTTTTCGAGAAGCACCTGCGTGAATCCGCCTGTTGACGAGCCAACGTCGATTGCGCAAAGCCCCGTTACGTCGATCCCGAACACTTTAAGTGCGTACTCGAGCTTCAGCGCTCCTCTCGACACGTAGCGAAGCGGATCCGGAAGGCACTCCACGTTATCCTCCGGCGAGACCTCGAACGAACACTTTGTCACGACTTTCCCGTTGACCCTGACGCAGTCCTCTTTAACTGCGCGTTCGGCGCGTGTTCTGCTTGCGTATATTTTCGATTCGGCAAGGTAGGCGTCAAGTCTCATATTCCTGATTATTCAACATTGCTGAGCTTCTCAAGCGCGTTGAGGCAGCTAGAAACGATTCCCTCGCGGTCCAGTCCGTCCGCCTTCATCTGGTTAGCGATACTGTCGTTGGGAATGAGCGTGTTCTTGTGGGCCAGTGAAATGACCGAGTTTTTGCATCCGCTGTCAGCCAGCGCCAGTCTTACGTGCTCCCCAAAGCCGTCGTCCGCAATCGCATCCTCGGCTGTAACGACCAGCTTGGATCTGTCCGCAATTTCAAAGACGGCCGCCTCGTCAAGCGGTTTAAAGAACCTCGCGTCGAAAACCGTTACCGAAAGCCCGCGGGCAGCGAGAATTTTAGCAGCGGCAAACACCTCTTCAAGCACCTCTCCGATCGAGAACAGCGCCACGTCGTACAAGCCGTTTTCGCCAGGTTTGTCAAAGCAGACTGCGCCGCGGCCGTACGCGACCGGTACCTCGATGTAGTCTTCATCCTCTAAGAAAGTCGCCCTCTCCTTGGCGGGGTACCTTATCGCGAACAGTTTTCCGGCGTCTTCAGGCAAAGGATTCTTTTCTACTTCCGGCTCGCCGTCGTAAACGTGAATCGCAAGCCTGACCATATCCCTGAGCTGTTTTGCGGACGACGGCGCAGCGACGGTCGTGAACGGAATTCCGCTGAGATACGCAAAATCGTAAATACCGTGGTGCGTTTCACCGTCGTAGCCGCACACGCCCGCGCGGTCGACTCCCACCACAAGCGGAAGCTTCTGCAGCGCCACGTCGTGAAGCAGCTGGTCGTACGCCCTCTGCAGGAAAGTCGAATAAATAGCCGCAACAGGCTTCATTCCCGCGAGAGACATTCCCGCCGCCATCGTTATCGCGTGCTGCTCCGCTATTCCGACGTCGACCGTTCTGTCCGGGAACTGCTGCGCAAAGCCGTCAAGGCCCGTTCCGATCGACATCGCTGCGGTCACCGCGACGATTCTATCATCAGTTTCG
Source organism: Mageeibacillus sp. UBA1212 (assembly GCA_002309655.1). GTDB lineage: Bacteria > Bacillota > Clostridia > UBA1212 > UBA1212 > UBA1212. The sequence goes on along the minus strand of DBXM01000044.1, from coordinate 34,361 downwards.
GCAAGCTTGCAGAGTTCCTCGGAGAAGACCTTCGAAAGAGATTCGCAGTTTTTGTTCTTTATCTCGCCGGTTTCAGCCACAAAAGCGCCGACGCCGTGGAATATTTCAGGCTCTTTCTCGGCCGGCTCATAGCCCTTGCCCTTCTGCGTCTGAACGTGAACCAGCACCGGTCCGTCGATCTCGTTTGCCCTCTCGAAAATCATTTTAAGGGCGTAAATGTCGTGACCGTCCACCGGCCCAAGGTAGTACAGCCCGAGGTTCTCAAAGAATTTGCCCTCGACGACCCAGTGTTTGACGCGGTTTTTGGCTCTGCTGATCACGCGGGTAAGCGGCCTGCCGATTTTCGGGATTTTCAGCAGGAATCCGCGGACGTTCCTCTTCGCGCGCATATATGAATGGCGCCTGCGGATTTTCGCGAGATACTTGGAAAGGCCGCCGACGTTACGGTCGATGGACATTCCGTTGTCGTTGAGGACCACAATAACGCGGCACTGCGACTGGGCAATGTCGTTAAGCGCCTCGTAGGCCATTCCGCCCGTGAGCGCGCCGTCGCCGATGACCGCGATGACCGCCCTGTTTTCGCCGGTGTATTTAAACGCGCGCGCGTATCCGAGCGCCGCAGAAATCGAGGTTGAACTGTGTCCGGTGTTGAACGCGTCCGCATCGCTTTCGCTGAGCTTCGGGAATCCCGCGGCGCCGTCCGGTCTGCGGAGCCTGTCCATGCCGGCGTCGCGTCCGGTTAGGATTTTGTGAACGTAGCTCTGATGGCCAACGTCCCAGATGATTCTGTCGCGATGCGGATTGTAAATGGAATAAAGCGCCACTGTCAGTTCGACGACCCCGAGGTTTGACGCCAGGTGTCCGCCGTTGACAGAGACCGTCTCAACCAGCCTCTTCCGGATGTCTTCGCAAAGGGTATTCAATTGTTTTTCGTCCATTGCGGCCAGGTCGTCCGGCAGCACGGGCATTTTTTCAAACAACATGGAACTGTGCCTTTCGAATTGTCAGCGTTTTCTGTCTAAAAGCTCTGCCGCGAGCCAGCGGAGGATCTGTCCCCGTTCTCCGAAGACTGCCGCCGCCTCAACGGCTTTTTCCGTATAAAATGCCACGTCGCGTGTCGCTTTTTCGACGCCGACCGCGGCAACGTATGTTCTTTTTGAATCTTTTTCGTCGCTTCCGACCGGTTTCCCGAGCATGCCCGGGTCGCCCGTTATGTCAAGAAGGTCGTCTTTGATCTGGAACGCAAGTCCGAGGTTCCCGGTGAACGAGACCGCCGCGGAAGCCGCTTTTTCGAATTCTTCCTTGGAAGAATTGAAATACCGGCCGTTTTCTCGCGCGAGTTCGACCGCGATTGCGGCCGCGCAATCCAGGAGCGCGCTTGTTTTCAGTCTATATGTCTCAAGAAGGACGTCCGCCGGCGCTTCGGTGTTCTCGTTCGCGATGTCGAGCGCCTGCCCTCCGAGCATTCCCTCGCTTCCCGCAAGACGCGCAAGCTCTCTTCCGGCCGCCGCACCGCACTTTCCGTCCCGCACAGCCGCCTCAAATACTATCTCGAACGCCCGGTTGAGCAGCGCGTCACCGCAGAGCAGCGCGTTCGCCTCGCCGAAAACCTTGTGGCAGGTCGGGCGCCCGCGCCGCAAGTCGTCATCGTCCATACAGGGCATGTCGTCGTGAACGAGAGAATACGTGTGGATCATCTCCAGCGCTACCGCATAAGGCATCGCGATTTCCAAATCCACGCCGAAAATATCGCAGAACGCGAGCGTCAGTGAAGGTCTAATGCGTTTTCCGGGCGCGGTGAGGCAGTATTCCATCGCCTTCCCGAGCACGGTTCCTGTGCCTGTTCCCTCGATATAAGAGAGAATCGCCTTCTCGACCGCTTCCGCGTATTCTTTAAATTTCCTTTTTAAGGCCTCGCCGGCCTTCCCGTTCATTTCCATGGCAAAAAACCGGCGGCGTCACTGCCCGGTCATTTTCTTGATAACCGCCTCGTAGCGCGCAAGCTCGCTCTCGCAGTATTTAACAAGCTTCGTGCCCTCTTCATACGCTTTGATCGACTCGTCGAGCGTCAGTTTGCCGCTCTCCATTTTGCTGACAAGCTGCTCAAGCTCGGCAAAAGCCTGTTCGTAGGACATTTTCTTTTCATCGCCGCCCGTTCCTGTCACTCCGGCTTCAGCCGTGTTCTCCGCTGCCTCTTCGGGAGCGTCTTCCTTTTTCACGTCCGCGTTCTTTTTTTCGTCGCCTTTGCGGTCGGTCATTCTCTCGAACAGTTTGTTCACTTCATCTTCAAGCGTGAAATCCTCAAAACTCATGGCTTTTCCTTTCTGTCCGCTCATTCGGACCTTCCCGGACGTTGTCCGCCCGCGTCTTCAGTTAAGGTTTTCAGGGTCTGGTTTATTTTAGCAAATATCTCAGCGTTTTTCCACTCTTTAAACCTTTTTTCAGGAATCTATCTGTGAGCCGGCAGGTTTCGCGTCGCGCGGTGCGGGCGGTTTAGGGCCGAAATACTGGTAAAAATCGCATTTCAGACCGCCGTTATAGATCTTGCGCTTCTTGTCGGCACGCTTCCCGTAAAGGCGCTCAAAGTCCTCGCAGGAAGTGATCACGTAGACGGACCAGGTGTCGAAAGAGGCAAAATGCTTCCCCATGCCCCGGTAGATTTCCTCGGCCGCCTTCTTCTCGAGCAGCCGCTCGCCGTACGGCGGATTCGTCACGATGCATCCGTAGTCGAACCGTGACCCGGTCTCGGCATAGTCAAGCTTTTGAAAGTGAATGAAACCGCTCACACCAGCCGCTTCCGCGTGTTTCTCGGCCAGTTTCAGCTGGAAATAGTCGATATCGGAGCAGTAGATTCTGAGACTCGCGTTCCTGTTGATTGCGCGAATTGCCTCCCGCCGTTCGCTGTCCCAGGCCGCCGGGTCGGAAATCTTCCAGTTCTCCGCGTCGAACGTCGCGTTAAGCCCCGGAGCCATGTTCATTCCGATCATCGCCGCCTCAATGCCGAACGTCCCGGTGCCGCAGAAAGGATCCATAAAAGGAAGGTCCGGACGCCAGCGGCTGACCATAATAAGACCCGCGGCAAGCGTCTCCTTGATCGGCGATTTTCCGACCTCCTGCCTGTAGCCGCGCCTGTTGAGTCCGTGGCCCGACGTGTCGACCGTCACCGTCGCTTCATCGTCGAGGAACGCGATCTCCACCATGTGGCGGGCGCCCGTTTCCGGCAGCGTTTCGACGCCGTAAGCGCTCCTGAGCCTCTCCACGATAGCCTTTTTGGAGATCGACTGGATGTCCCGGAGGCTGTAAAGCTTTGACTTGACCGACCTTGCGTTCACAATGAACGCCGAGTCGCTCTCGAGAAGCTCCTCCCACGGAACCGCCTTGACGCCCTGAAAGAGCTCCTCAAATGTCAGCGCCTTGAATTTGCCTAAATTTAGCAGAATTCTGTCAGCAGTTCTGAGCCACAGATTCGCCCTCGCGACCGTTCTTATATCGCCTCTGAAATATGTTCTTCCATTTGCGGTAGTGTGCTCCGTACAGCCGAGCCGGTCGAGTTCCCTGTTGAGAACCGCCTCCAGACCGAACGTTGTCGTCGCAATCAGATCGTACTCTTTCAAAACAAACCTCTTTCTAACGCTCAACCCTTGACCCGCTCGCAGATCTCGAGCATCTCCGGCAAAAACGCCCTGTACTCCCGCTCCGTGAACACGCTCCACGCGCCTCTTGCGTCCGGCACGCTCTCGAAAACGGTCTCGACGTCCTTCACCGGATGCTTCACCGCCGCCACCGAGGACCAGAGCCCCAGGAACGGCTCGCCGCCGTCCGTTTTAATCTCGCGCCCGCCGTACTTTTTGTCACCCGCGAGCGGATTCCCGCGAAGCGCAAGCTGCGCCCTTATTTGATGAGTTCTCCCCGTGACAGGCACCGCCGCGACAAGCGTGAACCCGTCCCTGAACGCCAGCGACTGCGCAAAAAGAACGCACTCCTTCCCGTCGGCGGCCCTCTCAACAAGGTTGTTCTTCTCGTCTTTCTTGAGAAAATCTCTCAGGTAAACGCCCTCCGGCGCGTCGAAAAGCCCTTCCGCCAGCGCGAAGTAGCACTTTTTGAACCTTTTTTCGCGCATTTCCGCGGACAGCCGCATTGCGCCCTTAGACGTTTTCGCGAAGATCATCGTGCCGCCCGTGTTGCGGTCAAGCCGGTGAACGAGGCCGATATATGCCGCCCCGGGCTTGTTTTTTCTGACCGCGACGTCGTTTTTCAGCAACGTCAGAAGATCCTCGTCCCCGCCCGCGTCGCTTTGGGACAGGATTCCCGCGGGCTTCACGACGGCAAGAACGTGGTTGTCCTCGTAAATGACGTTCACGGGGCCGTTCGAATATGTGATTCCGGAGTAGATTTCTCTTTCCATTTCAGCCGCCTTTTAATAACAACCCTGCCGGTCAGTTCCCGGCCTGTCAGTTCTCCGCCTGCCACCTCGCGGTCGAGCCGCACGGCAGCAGCAGCTCGCTTTTCGAGCACTGAAGGCACAGGTCGCCCGCAGTCACCGTTCCGCCGCGGGTCGCTTTTATCAGAACATTGAGCATGTTTTCGGTCACAACCGGCGAAAATCCCGTCGTGTACGAATTCAAAATGAAGAACAGCGCTCTATCTGAGAGCAACCCGGCGCACTCCTCGATGAACCCGTAAATGTTGTCCTCGAGCTTCCAGACTTCCCCGTTAGGCCCGCGCCCGTACGAAGGCGGATCCATAATGATTCCCTCATACGTGTTGCCGCGCCTTCTCTCTCGGGCAACGAACTTGAACGCGTCGTCGACAAGGTAGCGCACCTCGGCATTCGTAAGCCCGCTCAGTTCGACGTTCTCCCTTGCGCGCGTGACCATGCCCTTCGAGGCGTCGACGTGGCACACCTTGGCGCCCGCAGCCGCGCACGCGACCGTTGCCGCCCCGGTATAGCCGAAAAGGTTGAGCACCCTGATGGTCCCGCCGCTCCGGACACGTTCTGTGATCAGCTTCGAGGTGTAGTCCCAGTTCGCCGCCTGCTCCGGGAACAGCCCCGTGTGCTTGAACCCGGTCGGCTCAACGTAAAAGCGCAGGTTTCCCCTGGAAACTGTCCACTTCTGCGGCAGGTTTCTCAGGTATTCCCAGGAACCGCCGCCGCTGCTTGAACGGTGGTAGACAGCGGCGGCCCGCTTCCATTCCCCGGGGCACTGTTTCTTCCAGACCGCCTGCGGGTCAGGGCGCGCCAGCACGACGTCGCCCCAGCGTTCCAGCTTCATGCCGTCGCCGCAGTCTATCAACTCAAAATCCTTCCAGTTTTCGGATATAATCTTCATTTGCTCTACCCCGGTTTTGCGTTTCAAAATTCGCCAAAAACGCCTCTAAAACTCTCAAAAACGCCTTTGAAAATCTCAAATAAGTCAACAAATCTCAAAAAGCGGCGGAAACCGTTCTCTTTGGTGTGTTTTACCAAACCAGACCCGATTTTCGCCGCCTCATCTATGCCTCACGGCGCGTAGTTCACGGCGCCGGGCATTTCAGTATAATACTTACCGTTCCCGCAAGACGACCGGTTAGTCGGTAATAACGGAAACCTGCTTTTTGTCCTTGCCCAAACGAGTGAAAGAGACCTTGCCGTCCTTAAGCGCGTAAAGGGTGTAGTCGCTTCCGCAACCGACATTTGCGCCGGGATGAATTTTAGTGCCTCTCTGTCTCACGAGTATGTTGCCGGCGAGAACAAACTGACCGTCTGCTCTCTTCGCACCGAGACGCTTCGATTCGGAATCTCTGCCGTTCTTTGTGCTTCCGAGACCTTTCTTATGAGCGAACAATTGCAAATTAAACTTAATCATTTAACCGCACCTCCAATTCGTTAACAACCAAATACCGTTTTCCGGCATTTTCACGTATCTGTCGAAGTCCCAAAATCATTGCGTCGAAAACAGGAATCAATTTCTGTCTGTCCGCGTCGCTCAGCTCGGGGCATTCCCAGACGAGAAAGCCGTCGGCATCTTTGTAGCGGACCTTTTCCGGTAAGCCTTCGGGATTGTAGACCGACTCGGCGTAGCCCACCGCAGTGAACAGAACCGCCGTAACGGCCGAGCAGACTATATCGCGGCCCGCTCTCGCATATCCCGCATGACCCCTGGCTTCGAAGCGCTCCACCAGTCCATCAGGAGCCCTTTGAAATTTGACCTCAACCATAAGTCACAATCAAGCGTTAATAGCTTCGATAACAACCTTTGTGTAAGGCTGTCTGTGGCCCTGCCTTTTGCGGTAGCCCTTCTTCGCTTTATGCTTAATGATTCTGATCTTTTTGCCCTTGCCCTGCTTCACGATTTTGCCGGTAACCGTAGCACCCTCGATGTAAGGAGCGCCGAAAGCCTTTGCCTCGTCGTCAGCAACCGCAAGCACCTGATCAAAAGTAACGACATCGTCAGCTTCGCCCTCGAGCTTCTCTATGAAAATCTCGTCGCCTGCCTGAACTCTGTACTGCTTGCCGCCCGTAAGAATAACAGCATATTTTTCCATTGAATACACCTCCCGTAATAGTTATCTGAAATATCAGTCTTCAGGTCACGCCTTCACGCACCGCCAATGGAGAGCGGCGCTCGCTTAAGGCACGGAATTACCGGAATTCCGATTTAGGAGCCTCGCCAGAGCGGAACGGAGTAAAGTATAGCACTTCTTCAACCGCCTTGTCAACATTTATTTTAAAAGAAAATAAATGAAAACGCCGGGAAAACACTCTTTTTTCATCCAAAAATAGAGAAATAATGAGCGCCGGGCGGAAACAGTTCGCTATCCGCCCGGCGCCGGCCTCCCCTCTAAAGGGGATTTAGTATTGGGTTTATTCGGAGTCGGCAGGCTCCTCGACTTTCAGCTTTTCGAGAATGATCTTCTCGCCCTGCATCGAAATAGCGACCTTGCTCTTGGCGGAAATGCCCGCCCTTTCGAGGTACGCCTCTGGGATGAACACCCTGTGGCGGCCGTCGATGAACGCGTACTCGGTGTGCGACCCGGAGTCGTGACCTGCGGTTGCGTTGAGCATCTCCTCGCTGCTGTGGGCCATCTCCTTCGTGCGGATAAACTCGGTTCCGATTCGGCCGTCGCTTATCGTGACGACGCGAGGCACCATGTGGGACAGCTGCCTGTCGTGGGTGACGACGATCACGGTGACGCCGAGTTCCTTGTTGAGACGCGTGAACAGGTCCATGATCTGGGCGGTCGTTTTGGTGTCGACGGCGCCGGTGGGTTCGTCCGCGAGCAATATCGGCGGTTTGTTCGCGAGCGCAATGGCGATTGCGACACGCTGCTGTTCGCCGCCCGACAGCTCGAACATCTTGCTGTTCTTCCTGTCCGCGAGGCCGACCTCGTCGAGAAGCATCAGCGCGCGTTCCTCGTCGACCTTCCCTGCCAGCTGCATGACAAGTTTAATGTTGTCGATGGCCGAGAGGTACGGAACCATGTTCCTGGCGGTGTTCTGCCACACGAAGCCGACCGTCTCGCGCATGTAGCGGCTCATCTGCTTTGTGTCAAGCTTGAGCAGGTTGATGCCGTTGACGTAGATTCTGCCGGCGGTGGGCCTGTCGAGGCCGCCGATTGCGTTGAGCAGCGTCGATTTTCCGGAGCCGGAGTTACCGATTATCGCAATGAACTCGCCCTTTTCGATCATAAGGTCGAGGCCCTGCAGCGCCATTACCTCGATTTCGCCTATTTTATAGAGCTTGATCAGGTTCTCGCAGTAGACGATCGCGTTTTCGGGCGGCGTGAATCCCTGCTGGTAGTCATCCTTGCCGTACGTAAGTTCAGCCAGACTTTTTATTTTCGCGCACATCGACAACCCTCCCGTCCTCAAGTGTGTAAATGATATCGGCGACGCCCATTATGTTCACGTCGTGCGTCGTCATTATAATCGTAAGACCTTCCTCGTCCACGAGGCTTCTGAACATTTTGACCACCTCGAACGACGTTCTTGTGTCGAGTTCGGCGGTCGGCTCGTCGGCGAGAAGCAGTTTCGGGGAATGCGCCAGCGCCCTGCCGATAGCGGTCCGGGCCTGTTCGCCGCCCGACATCTCCGCGGGCATGTGGTTGCGGCGGTCTCTGATTCCCATCTTTTCGAGCCATGTAATCGAGCTCTTTCTCCGCTTTTCCGAACGGATACCGGCAATCGACAGCGCAAACTCGACGTTTTCAATCGCGCTCATGTTGGACATCAGCGCGGTGTTCTGGAAGACGATTCCCATGTTGACCCGCCGCAAATTGTCGCGTCCTTTTTCGTTCAGGCTGCCGTAGTCTTTGCCCTCGAACGAAACGGAGCCGCTGGTGGGCATGTCAATCGCCGCGATCAGGTTGAGAAGCGTCGTCTTTCCGGAGCCGGATTTACCGCAGAGAATCACGAAGCTGCCCCGCTTGATCTCCATGGAGACGTCGTTCACCGCGACGATCAGCTGCTCTTTGCGTCTGAATTCCCTCGTGACGTGGTCGACGGTGACAAGCGTTTCTCCGATGCCTTCGGGAAGCTTTTTCTCTTCCGTGGCTTCCGGGGTCGCTTCGTTTTCAGAACTCTCGGCAACCTCCGCCGCCTCTGCAACCTCTGCAGCCTCGGCAACTTCCGCTTCAAGTGCGTTTTCCGCGTTCTGCAGCGCCTCGTTCACTTCATTTTCGTTAATTTTTTCCGCCACAGCCATCACTCCTCTCCGATCTTGACCGCTTCGTTGATCTTCAGCTTGTTAATGAACATCGACAGAACCACGATGCCCGTCACGAGCATGGCGATAACGACCGCGTAAATCTTCAGGTTGTCGCTTCTGTTGAAGACGATCTCGAGCGGCAGCGCGCTTCCGGAGTACGCTATCTTCAGCAGCGGCGTGTAAATCTTCACGGTGAGCGCGCCAATCAGTATTCCCATCAGGACCGAAACGCCGGTCGTCAGGATGTGCTCGATGATCAGCATGAGCGTCAGCTTGCCCTTCGTGAGACCCATCGCCCTCAAAATACCGAACTGGAGCTTTCTGTTGCGGACGTTCATGATCCAGTAGATCAGGAAGCCGACGAACGCAACCGTCAGTGTCGACACGAAGCCGATTGAGTAGGAGCCGTTGAGGCCGCGCAGCATCGAGTCGCTCTTCGCGTTCTCCATGATATCGGGGCGATAGAGCAGTATTTCGGACTCGTCCTCCACAAGACCCGACTCCAGCGCCTGGTCGACGAATTTCTCGTACCCTTTGTGGGCGCTGTCTTTCAGCCCGAGGTAGAGGTCGTATTCCGTCGTGTTGCGCACCGAGTAGAGATACTCGAAATTCATGATAACGTATCTCTTGCCCGTGTAGTAGGAGCCGACGACTTCGCCCCTGTCGTTCTTGTACTCGACTTCCTGGCTGGAACCGTCGCCCATCGTCGGCCAGTAGTCGATGATCGCGGCAACAAAGCACGCCATCGGACGCCAGTATTCGTCGGGGTACTGGTTGCTCGAGTTGATTTCAAGCGTTATCGTGTCGCCGACCTTGACTCCGACCTCCTGCGCGGCCGCCGAAGAAATGATGACCGACATCGGCGAAAGCTCCAGCGCGTTAAGCATCTCGTTGAAGCTGATTCCGTTGAGCGACTTTCCGCACCAGCCGATGCTTCCGTACTCGTACGGGTCGATCGCCATCAGCGAGAAGTCGTAGTGCGGTCTTCCGTCCTCGTCAAACGCGTAAACGTCGTCGCAGTGAAGCACCCTCGACACGGATTTGACGTATTCGTTCTCGGCGTATTTCTCAATCGGGAACGGCCTGTAGGATTCGGGAACGACCACCCGCGTGCCGTCGTCTCTGTAGATGTACGGTGAATACTCCGAGAAGTCCGGGTGGATTATCGCGTCTGCGCCGTACGTGAATTCGACCGTGTTTTCGACGTTGCTGTTGATGATTCTTGCCGACGCGGAGCTGTAAATTCCGACGCTGATGGTCATTACAAGGAAGAGCATCAGGAAGCGGTAGTCGTTCCCGCCTCTCGATACCTGCACAAACGCCGAATAACCCGACGGCGGCAGTATTCTTTTTGTGATTTTGAAGACAAGCGCGACAATGAACGGATAGATTCTGAGGAAGAACAGGCCGCAGCCGAGAATGAACAGCGAAGAGATCACGTAAACGATCGGGTCGACCGTGCCGTCCACGTTGAAGCCGTTCGTGCGCTTGTAGATAAAGAACAGACCAATCGACACCGCAAGCAGAATGAGGTCGATGCAGCTCTTCTCCCACCACGAGAGCCGGCTCTTTCTTGCGCGGGTCTGTTTCAGGTTGACGATCGTTCCGCGCGTTGCGTGAAGCGCGGGAATCAGTATCAGCGCCGAGAAGAACAGGCACGCTACGATCGCGTAGAGGTAGGCGCCGCCGCTCAGCTTGATGGGCATGACTTCACGCGCGTTGAACTCGAGGAATCCGCTGGCGTTTCCGACCGTTTTTGCCAGAACGAAGCCGAGCAGCGGGCCGAAAACTATCGCGAAAACCGAAATAAAGAGACTTTCGATAACGTATCGCATGAATATCTGCGAGGTCTTCGCGCCGCGGCTCTTGAACGTCGAAATCTCGTTCCGGTCCTCCTCGATGATCATTCTGGTGACCATTATCATGTAAAACGCGAGCATCGCGATAACCGGGACGTTAAGGACCCAGAGCGACATCTGCATCTGCGTGGTCTTTTTGAGGTACGCGTTGATCAGGCGGACCGAATTGAGGTTGAGCGATCCGCGGCCGGTGCCGAGGTTCTTCATGTACCCGTAGAGTTTCTGGTAGTAGACAATGAACGTGGACAGGTTGTCGATGCCCGCCTTCGAGAAGTCGAGGTTGGCGTAAATGTTCGCGCCCGTGAGAAGTTCGCCGCGCGAGCCCGTGAAGAACGCTTCTTTGAAGGACAGCAGCGAGCAGAAAAGGTTCTCGTTGAACAGCTTTTCGTTGTTGTACCAGAACGGCGATGTCTCGTCGATGATCTCGAACGTTCCGACCGGTCTTATGCTGACGTCCATCCCTTCACGCGAAAGTGTGTACACTTCGCCGAGCTTCAGGTTCGTGTTGTTCGCGAATTCCGAACGCTCCATAATCACCTCGACAACGCCTTCCGACGTGGCCTCGGAGAACATGCGTCCCTCGATAATCGTTATGTTGTCGGCCAGCCCCGAAAGAGTACTGACCGTCCAGTTCGTTGAGAAGTTGAACGTGTTCGCGCTCCTCTCAGGCTGAAGGCTGCCGACGTAAAACTGCGTGTACGAGTTCTTGACGCCCACTGCCGTGCCCTGAAGGCCGTCGAAAACGTTGCTCTCCATTTCAAGAAGCTTGTTTCCTCTTGAAGAGCCGAACATCTGGATCGGGACTTTTCCCGTAAAATACATCTGGCCCGCCGGCTTCTTGTTGTCGCGCTCGTACGCTTTCATCTCTGTCGAAAGCATCTGCCGCAGCGTTCCCATCGTGTACATAGGAATGCACGCCAGAACGCTTGTGATGAGCAGCGAGCCGATAATCAGGCAGACAAACATCCAGATATTGTTCTTTATTTTGCTTAAAACCGACTTGATCATTAGCTTTTTCCGTCTTTGCTGCTTCCCGCGGAGCCGGGTTTTTGTCCGGGCTTTATTTTCCGGAAAATTTCCGGGAAATATCCGGGAACGTCAACAGCCGCCGCAATCAGAATTCAAATTTCAAAAATCGCGCCGGCCGCCCCCGCGGTCAATTAGTCACATTTTCGCTCTTTTAACAAGTTTAATACTGGACTATCTGCTGGCCGAGCTCGAGTCCCGACTTGATTTCCACGAACGAATCGTCCGAAATGCCGACCTCGACGTAGCATTCACGCCTCAGCCCCTGCGAGTCGAGAACGTAAACGAAGTTCCTTCCCTCGAACGAGTAAAGCGCCGAAACCGGAATCTTTAGACAGTTGACCGCCTTCTCATCTTCGATAAAGGTGACCGTCAGCCTGTCCCCGACCTTGATGTCATCGGGAACGCCCGACAGATCAATGAAGTACGTGACCGACTGTCCGAATGCTCCCGCCGCGTCCGAGGAACCCACGATTGTCGCCTCGAAAGGCGTCTTGTCCGCGGAAGCTCCCGATCTTGTGAGCGTGACCTTCGAGTGAATTCCCATCGTGTACTTCGACGCGGTGCTCGACTCAACCGTCATAATGCCCTGCGCGTCGTCCATCGTCTCCGGGTCGACAACCACCATGCACTCGCCGGGAGTCACTTCTGCGTTGGGATCCCTTCCAATCGTAAACCGGGTGTTGATGTAGCGGACTACTCCGTCGATTCCCGATTTGAGCTCCGCGGCGTCAACGATTGCCTGAAGCGATTCGCGCTCGTACTGAAGCGCCCGCTTCGTGACCGAGTTAATGCCACCCGCCTCGAGCCGTTCGTCGATTTCGGCAATTCTCGCCTGTTCCTGCGCGGTGCTGAGTCTGCAGAGCACGTCGCCCTTCGACACCTTCTGCCCGCTTCTGACGACCATTTCCTCCAGATTCGCGCCGCTCACATTGTAGGAGTACTTGACTGCTCCGAAAGAGGTGACCGTGCACATGCCGGAAAACTCCTTCGTAATGTCGCCCTCAATGACGCGGTACATCTTGTACTCGACTTTGATCGGCGTGCTCAGCGCGACTTTGTCGTCCTTGTCCCCGTAGTTGAACAGGGAACAGCCGCCGACCATCAGGCAAATTGCCAGGATCACGCTGCACGCAACAAGAAATTTCGATATCTTTTCGCGAATTCTCATAACTGTCTCCGTTTCAAATTTCTCAAATGTAACATTTGTATTTGTGCGATTCGTAAACGCCGCGCGGGAATGCTCCGCCACGCCTCTACTTATTTATACGCCTTGCCGTCGCCGTCCCGGTCAGTTCATTTCGACCCTGTACTCGCACCCGCTCCGCAGAAAATACAGAACGCTCTCATCCGCGTCTTGTCCGGAAATATCTTTCACGGCGTCCCTGTAGCACCTCAGCTGCAGCTTGTACGAATTTATCAGCGGGATGCCTTCCGGCACTTTTCCGCTGTCAGTTTTGAAGTCAACAATGACCAGACGTTCTCCAATCCTATAGTATAAATCAATAACTCCCTGAATTGCAATCTTCTTCTTTTCTTTTAAATTAGTTTTTAAAGAATCTTCAATGTTTCCGGCCCCGTTTTCCGCATTTTCCGGCGTTTCCGTCGTTTTTTCCGCGAGCACGGCCTTTGCCTGTCCCCAGTACTTCCCGACGTCCGTGAAATACGTGAACGGCACCTCGCACCTCACTTTTTCGGCCCGGTACACCTCCGCGCCTCTGCTTGACAAAATGAATCCTGCCAGCATTCCGGCGTCAGCTGACTTAAATTCAACCGTGTCAAGAACGCCCTCGTTATACAGCCGTTCCAGAACGGACTCCACGTATCCCTGCACCGCCGCGGCGTCGGGAATCTTTCCTCCGGCCTGATTTCCTGTTTCTTTCGCGGGCCAGTTTTTCCTGTCCTCGACAAGAATCCGCGCGCACTTGTGCATCAACGTTCCGAATTCGGCGCCTTTAAGCTCTTCGACCGGTTTTGGGTCGTCTTTCGTTTCTTCACCGCCGGCCTCGCCCGGTCTTTCGGGAAGCTTTCTCGCCTTTATCTCAACCGGACTCCTCCCGAAAACCACGTTGCCGTCCTCGGCTTCGGAATATCTTTTAAGCTCAGAAACGGAAATCTTCTTGGGAAGCGACCCGTTGTCCGCAATTTCAAGCGCGCGGGCTATAGTCTCCGCGGCGTCGCCGTCCTGTCTGCCGTCCGGCACAAAACCCGGTTTTTCTTTCTTTTCTCCGCCAGAATCTCCGGCAGAATCTCCGGCAGAATCTCCGGTAACCTCCCCGGCCGCCTGTTCTGGAGAAGCGCCTTTTTCCTTCTCTCTTTGCTCTCGTATCTCCGCCTTAAGCGCTTCAATGTCCCACTCCTGCGGATTTTCGGTGACTGTTTTCCATGTTTTTCTGCCCTCGGCGCTCGCCGCTGCCGGCCAAATCAAATCAAACGCACTCCCGGCATTCTTTACCGTAAGCGTCGTAATCAGCGGATCCGCCCCAATTGCGTCTGTCTGCTCCCAGGGCGCCTGCTTCGGGTTACAGTTTGTGTCAAGGCATCCGGTCACATAAAGCCGCTCTTTCGCGCGCGTCAACGCCACGTAAACCAGCCTCTGAGCCTCTTTTCTCGAGTATTCGAATCTTTTTTTCGCGATGATTTTCTGTGGCACCGTGTCAAGAACGTGCCTGAACCCGCCGCCTTCACCCTCTTCGTTGTTGATTTCGGCGGCTACGTCAACCGCAAACGGCAGCGCGATACCGTTCTCCTCGTCACATTTCAGATCTCTTGCCCCGCCGCTTCCCGGCTCACCTTTTGTACCGATATAAAAAACCACCGGGAACTGAAGTCCCTTGCTCCCGTGAACGGTCATAAATCTGATTTTGTCCGGCTCTGCCGACGGCACGGCGTAACTCTTTTTCCTTTGATGTGCCTCCGGACGGTTGTCCTTCGCAAACGCCTCTTCAAGATATGTGACAAACCCGTGCAGTCCGCTGTTTGTCCCGCTGTCGTACGGCTTCGACATCTCCAGAAGCGCCCTGAGATTTCCCTTAGCCTCTTCGTCGCATTTAGAATAGTATCCGTTGAAGTTGACGGCCTTCCACACGAACTGCGAAACGTTGATTTTTTCCGAAAAATCGCGCAATTCGTTTGTTTGTTCGACCGCTTCCCGGGCGCGCCCCAGCACTTCTTCCGCCTTTGGACTCCGGGGCACGGGGCTCTTCTCCTTTCCAAAGTTCCATGCGGCGTTCCTTAACACGTCCCAGAAATTCCCGTTTTTGCCGGAGCCGGCCGGCCCGGCCTCGTTCTTGATGATTGCCAGCTCCTCTTCATTAAACCCGAACATGTCCGAGAGCAGCAGCGCGAAAAGAGGAATGTCGTTGCGCGGGTTGTCGGCGACTTTCAGCAGGTTCATTGTGTCGATGACTTCCTCGCACTCGAAAAAGAACCGCGTTCCGTCGCTATCGGTCGGGAGCCCCATCTTTTGCAGAGTTCTCCGCGCCTTTTTGAGGCTTTCGTTTTTGTTTGAAAGAACGCAGATGTCGCCGTATCGGAGCTCCGAAACTTTGGGCTTGTCAGCGTCGTAATCGTAGTCGTAAAGCTTCGTCCCGGCTTTTTTCAGTTCGAGAATCTTGCGTGCGACGGCAAGCGCCTCCATTTCAATCGGATCTGCTTTTTCACCGCATTTCTTTCCCTCTTCCACAGGTCTCATAACCCAGCAGAGCTCGCAGTTGACGTCGTCTTCCGGATTGTATTTCGGGTCTTCTTTTTCGGGATAAATCAGCTTGTGCCCATCCTTTTCGTAATCAATATCCGCAATCTCCCGCGTCATAACCCGGCAAAAAATCTCGTTCACCGCGTCGAGAATGACCTTCCTGCTGCGGTAGTTCTTGCTGAGCGTTTTGAGAATTCCGTCGGTCACGGGTTTGCCGTTTTCGTCGACTTTCCTGAACTCGTCAAACTTTTTCAGGAACAAGGTCGGATTTGCGTGGCGGAACGCGTAAATGCTCTGCTTCACGTCTCCCACCATAACCTGGTTGTACTCGCCGTCCGGATTTCCGGAGATCAGATAGAGCGCCTCTTCCTGAAGCATATTCGTGTCCTGGTATTCGTCGATAAGGATCTCGGTGAATTTCTTTCTGTAGGCTTTTGCGATGTCCGAAGGCTCGAGACCGCTTGTTCCGGTGTTGCCGATTTCCCCTTTATTTAGGAGCTTCAGCGCCATGTGCGCCACCTGCGAGAACGAGAAGACGCCTCTTCTGCGGCAAACCCCGTTCGCCTCGTCCAATATCTTCTTTGTGATTTCGACGATGGTTCCGACGTAGCTGCCCACAGCGCGAATTCCCGCCAGGAATACTTTTTGCTTCCATTCGGGAGATTGTTCCGAAGGTTTCAGCGCCTCGTAGCTACAGATTGCTCCTATAACAAATTCGGTAGCTCTACGGACAATCTTAATAGTTTTCGTTCTGCTTCCGCTTAAAACATTATACACGCGCTCGACTTCTTCAGTCTTCTTTTTCCCTTTTGGTGCGCTGATAGTGCCAAAATCCTCAAGCTCGTGAAATTTTTCAAACAGTGCGGGCGTCTCGGCGTTGTCCGTGTCAACTCTTTGAACGCACGCACCTATTGTATTCGCATTACTTTCAAACAATTCAATCCATTTCTGTTTGAACTCAATCGCATCAGGAACATACTCCCGCGCATATTTCACAAGCTCGTGAAAATGATCCTCCGCGTCCCGCAACACTTCCAAAAACGCATCTTTCAGAAGCCCGTACCAGTAGTTTTTGCGAACGTCACCCTCCGTTTCAAACGTCTTTACAACCGAGTCGAGCCACGCCTCCGGGTTCGGAAGGTTCTCGCAAAAATCGATGAGTTTTTCAAAAAGCTTTTTCTTAAGGTCTGCGTCGTCCGTCTGGCTGCTGTAAACGTCTGCGAGCCTGTTCATGACCTCCGCCGCTTCCTCGCTGCCGTAATACTCTTCAAGCACCTTGTCGGCCGCCTCTGAATAAATGCGCGCCACCTCGTCGTTATCGATTTTAAACACCGGGTTGACGTCCGCTTCCGCAAAATGCTCCCTGACGACCTTCAGCATGAACGAGTCGATCGTTCCGATAGTCGCGTGCGGAATAAGCATCTTTTCCTCAAACAGCTTGAAGGCTTTCTTTTGTTCCCCGTTCTTCAGCGCCTCTTCCGCCTTTTTTCCAAGCGCCTTCGCAATCTTTTCGCGAAGCTCGCCCGCGGCCGCCTCCGTATAAGTCACAACCAGGAACGAATCGATATGCCTGTCTTCCGGCAGCTCCTCGGTTCGCGCAACGATCCGGTCAACAAGAGTCCTGGTCTTCCCGGAACCCGCCGACGCCGAAAGAAGAAGGTTCTTCTTCAAATCATTAAACCCGTGAACCGTGAACTCTCTCGCCGCCTTGTCCTCTTCCGCTATGCTTCTGTCATCGCCAAGCTCAACCGTGGTGTCGTTCATACGCCCTCCGCCGCAACTCATAAATCGCTCGATTACCCTAAATTAAGGCAAAATCTCGCTTCATAACTCAGACCGGAAACGCCCGCCCGGGAGCCAATCCCGGCCGCTCTTTTCCGTCACGTTTACCGACAGACCTCTGCCCGGATAAAACACAATCCGTTCGCAGAGGTCCGTTTTTGCTGTGAATAAACTGTTGATCGTCCCTCCCGGAACCTGCCGCGCCATGCCGCGCCGTGCCGCACAGAACAACGCCGCTTACGCTTCACGTGTCCCCACGAACTTGAGTTCCTCGAAAAAGCCGTTTGCTTCAAGCTTCTTTTCTGCCTGGATCCTGATCTGCGAGATTCTCTGTCTCGCCAGTCCGAATTCCTTTCCCAGCTCGCCAAGCGTCTGTTTCGGCTCTCCCATCAGTCCGTAATAACCCGTGATAATTTTTCTCTCCCTGGCGTCAAGCGCGCGAAAATGCCGCTCAATGATTTCTTCAGCCTCTTCCGCCGCCGAGCTGTCCCGCTCTCCCGCGATCCTGTCGACAAGAAGCGTCTCGTTGTCGTCCCCGACAGTGGTGTCAAGAGGAACGTACTGCACCGCCTGGTGAATCAGCAGCGTCGTCACAAGGGACTCCTTTACGCCTACTTCCGCGGCAATTTCCTTTCTGGTCGGCCGCCTCCCCGTCTCGCGGTACAATCTGTCGGCGGCCTCGTTGATCCTGGCCAGCATAAGGTGCATGCTCTCCGGCAGCTTGATCGGGTCGGCCGCCTCGTAAATCGCCCGCCGCATCGACTTCTTGATATCAAAGGCGGCAAACGTCGCGAAGCGGATTCCCCTCTCCGGGTCGAACTTCAGAACTGCGTTCCGCAAGCCCTCGTTCCCTGCGGCCACAAGGTCTTCGACCGGCAGCCCTCTCTTCCCGAACTTCTTATACGCAATCGAGATCACGAGCCTCTGGTTCGAATTGATCATAAGATCCATGGCCTCGCAGTCGCCCTGCCTGACTTTTCTCGCCAGCTCGACCTCTTCTTCGCGCGAAAGCACCTTGAATCTCAGAACGTCGCGAAGGTAAATCGCCATGACGTCTTCCGAACTCTCCACAACGACCGCTGTTCCAATTGAGGGGCTATTTTTGCCTTCGTGCTCCTCGAGCATCCCCATAATTTCCTCATTCGTTGCGTAATCATCTTCTCCGGAAACGTCGCCGTCCGAAAATCCGTCCGGTTCGTTCGTGAATCCGTCCGGTTCGTTCGTGAATCCGTCCGACTCATTCGCAAATCCGTCCGCGCCGTTCATCCCGAAATCGCCGGAGTCGGAGCCGGGCTCCCCGGCCTCATAGTATTCTTTTTTCTTTCCGACGGTTTTTCCGGCCTTCATCAGCCTCTCCCTTCGTCAGTAAAACAGTCTCCCGAACCGCCCGCTTGTCAGGCATCAGGATTGTTGAGCAGGAACGCGCCGGCGGGAATCTCCGCGGAGTTGCAGAGGTTGATGTCCTCGCCGAAGAAGTACGAAGTCTTCACGTTGTAGGCGATTCCGGCGAGTTTCGTCTTGGAAGTGATTTCCACGGTGTCCTTGCCCTTAATGGTGCCGGTGAGGTTCGCGCCAAGCGTATTCTCGGCGGAAAGACCCGTAAATCCCTTGACCGTATCGGAGCCGTCAATCGTCTTCAGACCGTCGCCCACGTTCTTGTACTTCAGCGTGACCCTCTTGCCGTCCTTCGAGAATTCCACCGACTCGATAATCGGTCCGGACGCGTTTTCCATCGTGATTCCGCCGTCTCCGTTCACCGCGCACGCGATTTTCGCCGCGCGAAGAGCCTGTTCATATTTGCAGTTCGGGTGGAGCGTATTCCAGAACTCCCTGTCGGCCCACACGTCGCTCGACTGCACCTGGTAGAACTTGTTCGCCATCGTGACCATTCCGCCCATAATACCGCGGATCTTGCCCACGTCCATATACGCCCAGGTGCCGGTGAATCCGGCCGGTTTCGTGTACTGCGTCGGGAACTCGATAAAGTACACCGCGAAGTCCCTGTTCGTGAGGTTGTGCGTTCCCCTCATGTACTCCATGTAGTCAACGTAAACCGACGCGTAGCGGTTTGCCTCGCGGTCGGAAAGGTCGCTCTCGCCCTGGTACCAGAGCACGCCCGCCATGGCCATTCTCTCGAACGCGTACATATACTCATTGTACAGGAATCTTCCCCAGTTCGCGTTGACGCCTGTCGTGACGTAGTATCCCTTTGACGAGTTGTATGTGTCGGTGTGGTACTTCTCTGCGATGGCGTTGGGCAGGAACGCTCCGAGCGGCTGGCCGTTACCGTCAATCTCGATCATTCCGACAGGAACCTTGCCTTCAGTCAGTTTCACGTAGTTCCACGCAAACAGATATCCGATGGCCGAGAACGAGCTCACGACCGACCTCTTTGCGACCTTCCACGCGTTTCTGCCTTTGATCTCTTTGGCGACCTCTTCGGTTCCGCGCTTAATGCCGTTGGTCACGTTCTGCGTATTGTAGCAGAGTCTGATAGGCATATCGGGATCGACGTCGTCCTTGGTGCACTTCTGCTGGTCCTCTTCGGACTTAGTGAGGTAATCCCAGTGTGTCTGCATGCCGTAAGCGCAGTTTGACTGTCCTATAACCATATACACGTCGCCGACAAGTACGTCTTTAAATTCGACCTCTGTGTTAGTTGTATAAATGCGCATGGAGTTGCCCATGTCCGCGCAGGCGTCGAGTTTCGCTCCGAAGGTCATGACCCATTCTCCGTTCTCAACTACCGCCTCGGCATAGAGCCCCATGAACTCGCCGGAAATCTTCTTTCCGTTTTCGCTCTCCTCGGCCCATCCCCATACACGGAAACGTTCGTTTCTTTGTATGACCATGTTGCTCGAGAACACTCTCGAAACCGTAAAACTGTCCGCATAAGGAAGGTCGAGCGGCTCCGCTCTCTTCACGTCCGGATCTGGGTCTTCCGTCGGCTGTGCCGGCTCTTCAGTCGGCGCCACAGGCGGATTCGTGGGATTCTTAACGGGATCGTTGCCCGGGTTGTTCGCGCATCCCGCCGCGCAAACGAGCAGTATGGCGGCAAGAATCAATGCGACCGAAATCTTAAATAGCTTTTTCATGGTAAAACTCCTTTCGAAAGGCATTTTTCAAATAAACAGCGAATTTGACGCAAAACGGCTGCCGTTTCCGGCCCAGGAACAAATCAGCCTCTGAAATTCCTCGCGGCGGCACTTCCGCCTTTACATTATACTTACCCGAATAATATGCCTATTTTTAGGCGAAACTCGCGGCGGTTCAAATCGGCGTCCGTCTTCCGTTTCGCGAAAATTTCACAAGCCTGCGCCTTCGTCAATTGTACCGCCTCGGCGCCGATTTTTCAAGCGCTATTTTATTTTCCGCAAAATTCATTTTTCCCGGAAATATCCCTCCGCCGGAAAATATTTCCGCCCCCGTTTCCGCCGCGGTTTTGCCCGGATTTTGCGCTTTCCCGCCCCAGATTCTTGACTCCCCGGCCGGTTCGTGGTATCCTTCATACAAAGAGATATCCGCAGCCTGCCGCACGCCCTTCCGGCGCGGCACCGCCCATTCTTTATACTTTTTCTGTGAGGATATTTTATTATGAAAAGCTTTTCAAGTTTGAATTCTTCCGCGCATTCCCGGGCCCGTACAGGAATCCTCCGCGCCGCGGTCTTTGCGGCCGTTCTGTGCGTCTTCGCGTCGTCTTTTACGTTTTCAGGAAGTAAATCCCGTGCCGCGTCCAACAAAATCTCCGGTCCGGTACCGACGCGCGTAATTTATGAAGAGAATTTCGACGGCGTTGCCGACGGAAAGCTTCCCGAAGGCTGGACGACCCCGGTTACAAATTCTTCTTTCAGCGCGGGCGTTAAAGATGGCCGCCTCGTGATCACCTCCACCAACGTGGAACTCGGCAAGGTCCTTCTTCCCGACTCGCTTAATTCTTACGGCAACTACATCGTCGAGGCCGACGTCACGTTCGAATCCGTAAGGAACGGCGACAAAGCCCGCTGGATGTCCATCGTCGTCCGCCAGCAGCCCGAAGACGAACGCTACTATCACATGTGCGTAAGGTGCAACACCACCGCCTCCAACGGCGTCGAATTCGCAGCCCGCAACCCCGGCAGCTGGACCGTTTACACCACCGCCTCCGCGAAAAAACAGATCGGATTCTCGAACACCGCGCATTTAAAGATGGCTGTTTACGGCGACACCGTTTTCGAGTACGTGAACGACGATCTTATTATTGCGACCGACGCCATCTCCTCCAACCGCGCGGCGTTTAAGACAGGCGGGATCGGGTTCCAGGCCAACTTCTCTGTTATTACCGTCGACAACGTCACCGTTTCCGAGTGCGAATACACCCCTGACGAAGCTTCGGGCGACAAGTCATACATAGCCTACAACCTGCTCGCCACGCCCGTGATTTCTTCCGCCGCCACAATCGCGGAACCGGTCACTGCCGCCGAAATCGACGCCTTTGCCGCGATGGAAAAATGCCCCGACAACATAATTCTTCACGTGAACGGTTCCGGAAAAGTAACTTCCCCTGACGGCGCGGCCGAGTTCGGCACCCTCGAGGAAGTCTATTCCAAAATCGCGCGCGTAATGGTTCCCGTTTTCTACGTAAAGGATCAGGCCGCCGGCGACGCTCTCTGCTCGTTCCTGAAATCAAACAAAATTTACGACTGCCTGCTGCTCTCCGACGACCCCGACCTGATGGTCACCTTGCGAAAGTCCCAGAAACGCAGCGGCGGCGTTCTCGACTACTCCTCTCTTGACGAAAAGAACGCCTCTTCCGAGACGCTCGACCGTATTATTTCCGAGGCAAACGCGCACTCCGCGAAGACCGTTATCGTTTCAGAAGATCTGGCAAACAAAGCGGGAATCGAATACATGCAACACCGCCTCATCACCGTCTGGGTACGCGAAACCGCCTCCCCCTCCGACGACGCCATGCTCCACAACTCCATTCAGAGCGGCGCGAACGGCATCGTCACCGACACCCCGGAAAAACTCATTGCCGCGTACGCATTCTACAGCTCAGAAACGGCCGTTCTCGTCAGGAACCCCCTGGTTATCGGCCACCGCGGCCTTCCCTCCGTCGCCCCCGAAAACAGTCTTGAAAGCGCGCGCGAAGCCGTCAGCGCGGGAATCGACTGCATCGAACTCGACGTATACCTCTCCTCCGACGGCGAAGTATTTATATACCACGACGGCGACCTCAGCTCCATGACCACCGGAAGCGGACCCATCGGCAGCCACACCGCCGCCGAACTCAAGTCCTACGACCTCCTCCGTTCAAGCGGCTACGGCACCTTCAAGAAATACCCCAAAGTCAAGATTCCCACCCTTCGCGAATTTTTCGAAGAGTTCAGGAACGACGACGTCATGTTCTTTATCGAGATCAAGGAAGACACTGAAATCTACTCCAAAGTCGCCGATCTCGTGAACGAGTACAACATGAACAACCGCTGCTGCATGATTACTTTTAATTCCTCCCAGATCAGCAAGTTCAAAACAGTGATGCCCGGCATGTCCGAAGGCCAGCTGATGTCCTCCCCGACCGATTTCGTCGTGGAGACCCGCATCAGCAAGACCATCCAGCAGATTTCAAACCTCAACGCCACCTTCAACGCGAGCGGCGTCTACGGCGACCGCTTCATCCGCGGCCTCATGTACCGCGGCGTCACCGCCTGGCCCTGGACCTACGGCTCCTCCAACACGGCCGACGCCTACCTGCTCGGTGTGGGCGGCATCACCACCGACACCGGCAACCTCCTCTCCAACGTCCCGACCCGCATCGAGATCGGCGGAAAGTACGAATACACCCTCAACCCCACCGGCTCGGGAACGTCCTCCGTCGAGTTCTTCCCGACCGTCTACGACCGCCTCGGCATCCACAAGACCGACGGCCTCTTCGACGACGGCACCGAAGTTCCCGACCCCGAGTTCGTCATTATCGACGGCGTCGAACACATCTCCGTCTCCGGCAACAAAATCACGGCCGTCAGCGACGGCACCGCCCACCTCATGTGCCGCCTTGTCACCTCGGTAACTCCCGGCTCCGCTCCGACGCCCGCCACGGAATTCACCCTCTACTCGCAGGTCATCACCATCAACGTCGACTCCTCCGCGGACAAGGAATCCGACCTCCCCAAACCGCCTGTCGAGAAGAACGCATTTTTCTCCAATCCGGGCTCGGTTGTCGCCGCCTCCGTGGCGGTTGCGTTCATCCTTGCGGCAGTCGGCGTCATGATCGGCATGACAGTGAAAAAGCGCAAAAACACGTGAATCTTTGAGAATAACCGCCTTTTGGTTTGACACGGTGGATTTTCACGGGAAATGTAGTTTTTCCGTGGAGAATCCACCGTTTTTTCGGGAAATGTGTCGTTTTTCCATGGAAAATCCACAACCCGGAAAATGCACCGTTTTCCCGGAAATCCGCCGTTTTTCCGCGGAAAATCCACAACTTGGAAAATGCACCGTTTTTCGGGAAATCTGCCGTTTTTCCGCGGAAAATCCACAGCTTGGAAAATGCACCATTTTCCCGGAAATCCGCCGTTTTTCCGCGGAAAATCCACAACCTGGAAAATGCACCGTTTTTCGGGAAATCTGCCGTTTTTTCGCGGAAAATCCACAACTTGGAAAATGCACCGTTTTTCCGGAAATCCGCCGTTTTTCCACGGAAAAACAAAGCGGGCGAAAGCACCTGAACCAAGCGCTTTCGCCCGCCGCCACGCCGCGAATCCTTCTACCAAATTATCCGGGATTCGCGGCGCTTAACCCAACATTAAAACTCGTATATTACGTAAATCCCGTCGCCGTAGGGGAAACTCATTATAAACGCGTCGTCCCCGATGACTTCCCGGAGCTCGTCGCGCGTGACCTCCCTGCCGGTTCCGTCTTCACCGTACAAAAAGTACGTGTCGTCCATGATAAAGCCCTGGTTCGGGGCAGGAGCTTTGTAGTACCAAAGCACCCGGATTATTCCGTAAACCTTCCCGTCGACTTTCCGGTAAATTCCGTTCGCGGCCGCGTATTTGAAATCTTCCGCCACAGGGTTCTCGATATGGCGCGGGGTGAGTTCGGACAGGTTCAGGTTCGCCAGGAGCTCGCCGAGATCGGGCGCGTTCGCGATGTCGGCTGCGGTGTAAGGCTCGCCGTACCTCTCCACGCCGCCGGGTGCGTCGTCATTCCAGTTGATCAGAATGTTTTCCTCGGTCCGGAACCCGTTTATGTAGCGGGTGTACCATGCACACGCCCGGTCTTTTTCCGGCATGCTCGATACAGAGCACGAGAACATGCTGTTCCCGGCCGGCTTGAGGTATTCTCTCAAAGCCTTTGCCTCCTCCGTGACGAAAACGTCATCCGCGGTGATATAGCCGACGGCCTGAACGCCCTTCGCCTGTTCGAGAATGTTGGCTTTGACCTCTTCGGCGGTGGAACTTCTTGTCGCGGGGTATTCCGCCAAACCGCTGCTTAGCTTTTGTTCGAATATTTCTCCGCTTCTCGGCCACTTTGAAAAAGAATAATTAGCTTTTTCCCAAAAACTGCCGTCGACTTTTCCGTTGTTGATCGCAATGACCGAGCCGTAACCGACGTCGTTCCCCGTTGCCGTGTCAAACATATTCGGGAAGAAGTCGATCCTGTTCGCGGTTCCGTTCACGAGCGCGTAATCTTCGATCCCGATTTGGTGCAGGGAAATATAAAAGTACTCGAACCCGTCAAAAATCTTTTCGTCGTAGTAAGAATACCTCAGGTAGATCTCTTCCGGGAATCCGTTCCCGCAGAGCTGCTCTCTGACCCGCAGCTTCGCGACCCGCAGCGGATGGCCGGCATAGCCCGCGATATAGTACAAGTCCGGAAGAACCTCCAGCACCTCCGCCTCAACGACCTTCTGCACGGGAAATCCCGGAGCCATCATATCGGGTTCGCCGGCAGTCTCGGCATCAGACGGACGCTCTCCGAGGAAAGCTTCCTGCACGCCGCTCAGAGCATTCCCGCTTTTCATAGGCGCAGTTTTCGGAAGCTCGCCCTTCTGAGCGCCCTGGCCGCCTTTTCCCGTCAAAGCCGGCAGAACGATAAGCGCCGTCAAAACAAGAACCAGACACGCCGCGGCGGCGCCGGCGATAATCCACACGCCTCTCGATCTGTTCACGGATGCCGGCCGTTCCCGCTCTGCGTTTCCGGTCTGCTGCGGCGCCAAATTCACGCCCGCGTTGGCTGCGTTCTCGATATATTTTTCATCCACCTTTGTAATTGCGTTAAAAAGTTTTCTGTCTTTCATTTTGCACGCTCCTTCAAATCACATTTCTGAAATAACGCTCTTTAAAAAACGTTTCAGCTTGCTCCGCGTTTTCGCCAAAATGCTTCTCACGTGGTTCTCTTTCAAGCCGTGCGCCGCCGCAATATCCTTCGCGGAGCGCAGGAAGTAGTACCTTTGCATGAAAATATTGGCTTCATTTTCGCGAAGCGACCCGAGAAAATCATTGAGACTCGCGACAAGAACCTCCTCCGGAACCGTGCACTTCTCCGGGAGACACTTTTCCAGTTCGTCAACTGTAAGCTCGTTCCTGTCGGCAATCTCATCCACCGGCACGCCAAAAACCTCTGCCAGTTCTTCAATCATCGTCCAGTCGGGACGCCTTGCGCCGGTTTCCCATTTGGACACAAGGTCTTTGGAGACGAAAAGGCGGTTCGAAAGGTCCTCCTGCGACATATTCAGTTTGTTCCTCAGGCGGGAAATGTTTTTTCCGATAATTTCGCTGAGATTATCGCCGGGTTTTGCACCGTTATTTCCGCCGGTTTTTGCTTTGATATTCACGCGGAGCCTTCCTTTCTTTTTTGACGTCCCGTCCGTCTTCCTGTCCGGACAACGCAATTATATCTTTTCAGTGAATATTTTCCAATGGACAAAACGCACCCGGCCACTGAACCCGTTCGTGTTGTAAAGCAGGCGGCGCTGTGCTATAATAAAACCGGTAGCAGCTTAGAGATTTGAACTCATTCGACTGATTGAACGTTTAGGAGCGACATTTTGAAAGTAAGAAGAATCATTATTATTTCACTTCTTGCAGCGCTGGCCGCGGTGATTGCGGGCTCGCTTATCTATGCCGCCGCCTCCGTGAACGCCGCGAAAAAGACGTGCGAAAAGTACCTGGCGCTTGAAAGCAGGAGCGTTCTTCCCCCCGAATACTGTTTTGAAAACGAGAATCTCACGATGGACGACCGGACCTTTGACGCGCTGATCGACTCTCTTTGCGGCGAGGCGGCGCCCTTAACGACCGACTCGGGGTTGCGGAAATACCGGAAGCTCATCACCTCCACGCTGAAAAAACAGGCCGCCAAGGAATTTACGGTCAGCCGCCGGGAAATCGAAGTCATGGAATGGCGCAAAATCAAATTTGTTGCGGTTGACGAGATCGAGTTCACGGTGGAGCTGGAAGAACGCGTCACGCTGTACCTCCCGATTGACGGCGTGATCTCAAAAGACCCTTACGACCGCACCGTTCAAAAATACACTTTTACATTGAAAAACGTTTCCGGAAGCTGGAAAATTTCCTGATTTCCGGGAAATTAGCCGAAGCCGGGAAATGCAACTGAACTTCATAAATCGACGCTAAACGCGCGGGAGGCCGCTATGGCCGGTTGTCTGAAAAACGAATTCATAAAGCTGAAGAACAAGCTCCTTCCTTTCGCCGTCTTCATCATTGTTCTTTCGGGAATAATGGTCCTGCACCTCTGCACCGACGTCAGGGACGAGTTTTCGGTGACCCTTCAATTGCACAAAAACGCTGAAAAAGCTGTCGTCACGCCGGAACAACTCATAGAAAAGACCGAAAAACTGATTTCAAAGTTGCGTAGCGATGCCGAAAAGCTAAGAAACGCGGGCAATGCCGACGAAGCTGACAGACTTTCCAAAAGCGCCGATTTTGAGGAAAGTGAACAGCTGGCGTACTATAAAATCCTTGCCGGGCAGGGCGTCGGCGGCGGTAAGTGGCAGTATGACTGCGTCGACGCAAGGTGTGCCGCGCTGGCCAGGGGGGAATCCGATCTGGCCGCGGGGTTCGAAAATGCGTTGAAAGAGAACGACTCCGGCCTCTTCCTCAGTAACATGTGCGAGTCCTTCAAGGAGCCGGCCGACGACCTGGAGCTGCTGCGGTATAACAATTACTCGTTCCTGCTGGAAACAGGCTGCGATCCGGACAAAAAAGCCAACGTCAGCAGGGCCGCTCAATACGCCTATAACATGGTTCTTCTCGCGGCCGGCGGGCGTGAAGAAGAAATCAAAAAACTGAATGAGGAAAACGAATGGCTGAAAGAAGCCGCGAGGCACAACGCCGGCGATCCGGAGACGAACGCTTCGTTTTTCTACACCGCCTCCCAGTCCGTGCAGCTCATTCAGATTCCGCTTGCGGGAATGATCGGCGTCTTCGCGGCCGCGGCGGTTTTCGGAGTTGACCGCAAACGGAAGAAAATTCCGGCAATCTACCTTCTCCCGGCCGGACGCGTTAAAACAAACGTCGCAAAACTGCTGGCAGCGTCCCTTCTCAGTGCCTTTGGGCTCGCTTTGTATTCCTTAATTTGCCTGCTTGCGGTCCTAATTTTAGGCAAAGGAAGCATGTTTGAAACCGTTTTCGCCGTGCTGCTCGGAAAACCTACTTTCTGCACGCCGCTTGCGGTCTTCGTTTTGAACGCCCCGGCGTTGATTCCGGTTGCGGTGCTTGCGGTTTCGTTCGTTTTCTTCGCGGTGGCCATCACCAGGAACACGCCGGTTTCCGTCGTTGCGGGAATGCTTTTCGCGATCTCGTTTTTCGCCTGCAAACTCGTCCAAATGCTTCATCCAAGCTCACGGTACTGGCTCAGGTACAGCGTGTTCTCGGTGGCCGACTGGACGCCGTTCGTCGTGGCCGTCAACGCCGCGCCGGGGCAGAGTTTTTTGTGGACCGCGGTTTCGTTTACGCTGCACGCGGCATTCTTTATTTCGCTCGGACTTGTTCTTGAAAAATACAGTGAGGATTGAACTATGGCTGTCGTTGAACTGAAAAACGTTGTAAAACAATACGGAAAGATACGGGCCCTCGACGGCGTGTCGCTGGAGATAGAACAGGGTTCGTGCGTGGGGCTCATCGGCGTCAACGGCGCGGGCAAGAGCACCCTCATTAAAATCATAACCGGCCTCGCCTTGCGCGACAGCGGCGACGCGAACGTTCTCGGCTTCGACCCCGGACGCCGCCGGCCCGAAATGCTTTCCCGGATAGGCCTCATCAGCGAGACCCCCTCACTCTACCCTTTTTTGACGGGAACGGAGCACCTGAAGCTCATCCAAAACGTCAAACCTGGCATTTCAGACGCGGAAATCGACGGAATTCTCGAAAAAGTCGGCCTTTCCGACCGGAAAAACGACAAGGTCTCCGGCTACTCCTTCGGAATGCGGCAGCGGCTGGGCATGGCTCAGGCCCTTCTCGGGAACCCCGACCTTCTGCTTCTCGACGAACCCACGAACGGCCTCGACCCGGTCGGCGTCAGAGACCTGCGAACGATTGTTACCGATTTTAAGGCAAAAAGCGCCTCGACCGTCCTCATTTCCAGCCACAACCTTCACGAAGTCGGCCTGCTGTGCGACAGTTACATTTTTATAGACAAAGGGAAGATCGTTGCCGTCACCAAGCGGGAAGAACTGGGAGACGACCTTGAAAGCGAATTCTTTAAGCGGATCGAAGCCGGGACCTCGCCTGATACCGGGAATGCAATTGATACCGGGAATGCGACCGGAGGTGTCTGAACCAATGAGCGGCGTTTTAAAAAACGAACTCAAGAAGCTTTTCGCGCGGCCGGAAATAGCCGTCGCGGTCGTTTTGCTCTGCCTTCTGCCGCTCGCTCTCGGGACTCTGCTCACCTTCTGGGCGTCTCCCGACTTGTCAAAATATGAAAATCTGCCTGAAAACCACTACTCGAACCGCATTTACGCCTGCCAAAGAAGCCTTGAAGAAGCCTCCGCCACTGAAAATGAAATCGCAACAATAAAAGATGAAATCAAGCTGTGCGAAGTTCTCCAGGAGAAAGAGATTTTTTCGACGAGCTGCTGGCAGTACACCCTTGCCCAACTCGCTCTTTCCTCGGGGGCTCCGGAGAATTTCACGGAGGCCGCGTGTCAGGCGATCCGGACGGACGACTACAACTACTTCTACGACAAAATGATTCTTCTCTCTTCCGGCCCGAGGCAGGAACTCTACCGGAAGCTCAAAGCCCTGGACGTCTATCCTTCATTCACCGATTACCGGTACCTGCTGGCACTTCGCGTTTCCGAAGCCGCCGACACTCCCGAAGACCGGCTTCTCATTTTCCGCATCGAAAACGGCATTCCCGAAAAGCCCCTCGAAGGCAGCTACTCCGGTTTCGCCGGGAAGATTCCGGCAATTTTGATTCTGCTCTCGGTCGTTTACAGTTCTTTCGTCGCGTCGTACGTCTTCGCGGCAGACAGGAAAAACAAGGTGCCGCACCCTTCGGCGGTCCTTCCCGGCGCCGGCAAGCTGATTGCCGCCAAAATTCTGCTTCTTGTTGTCGTGCTGCCTTTGACTGTTCTGGCTTCGTTCGCTGTCGCGCTTGCCGCGGGGCGACTGATTTTTGAAGGAAACTTGCCCCGGGATGTGTTCGTGAACGCTTCCGGCGGCATGCGCGTGAAGCCGTTTTCTGAAATCGTGACCGATCAGGGTCTGAAACTGCTTTTGACGACCGGCGTCTCCGGGGCGGTCGCGGGCCTTTTGTCTTATATCTTCAGGAACGAAATCGCCGGCATTGCCGCGGGCGGTGTCCTGGCGCTGCTTTCGCTGATTTTGATTTTTTAATGCGGCGGACCCGGCGGGGTTTCGTCGCCGCAATATGCTGTTTAACAAACATGGGGAGTAACCTTAGCGGCTACTCCCCGTTTGTGTGTGGTGTGTGGTCGATTTAGATGCAGAGGCCCGTTTTGGGTATACTGTACATCCCTAAAAGATGCACTGTACAGACTAAATAGATACAGTGTACGGATAACATGACTTGAAAACTAAATCGAGTCGATCTCCCACGGACCTAACTGTAGCGTTACCTTGGTGAAAAATGCGTCACAGGAAGATATCAAAGCCGCCAATGCTTTTCCATACCAATCCGTGTTGATACCTTGATCCCGGCACAGTAGCAGAATATACCTATTGACATAGTAGGCAGAAAGGTTTATAATCAGCCGTAATCTTTTTCCGGGATGGTGAAAAAAATTTTAAACCACTCAAAAAAGATGAATGATCGCATTTCTTTTAGAGCAATGTGTTCCGGGCAGTAAATCATTATGGGTAATAAGGTTGTTGTGGGAATGTCGGGAGGAGTCGACAGCGCCGTAGCGGCATATCTTCTTAAAAAAGAGGGATATGATGTCATTGGCGTGACCCTGAGGGTCTGGCAGACTGAAGACGGTGACGAAGGACGCTGTTGCGACATCGACGATGCAAGAGACGCAGCAAGAAGCATCGGCATACCTTATTATCCCATAAACTGTACGTCGGATTTCAGGAGACATATAGTAGAGCCTTTTGTCGGCGAATACCTTTCCGGCCGTACACCCAACCCCTGTGTTTTTTGCAATAGGTATGTTAAATGGGAGAAGCTTCTGTTTTACGCCAAGGTTTTCGGGGCAGATCATATTGCCACCGGGCACTACGCTTCTGTCGAAAAGCTTGAGAACGGAAGGTATACGGTGAAGACAGCCTGCCATACCGAAAAGGACCAGACTTACATGCTTTACAGGCTGACCCAGGAACAGCTTGCAGTGACGCTGATGCCTCTTGGCGGTTTAAGTAAAGACGAAGTCAGAAGTATCGCAAAGGAGGCGGAAATTGCCGTTGCTTCAAAGCCGGATTCTCAGGAGATTTGCTTTGTGACCGGCGGGAGCTACGGGGACTTTATTGCAGCCAAAACAGGCTGTGCAAAAGAAGGCTATTTTGTAGATCCTGACGGAAATGTGCTGGGAAAGCATAAGGGAATCATATATTACACTGTGGGCCAAAGAAAAGGGCTCGGTATTTCCCTGGGATATCCGGGCTATGTGAAGGAAATACGCCCGGAAAAAAACGAAGTCGTTATCGGAAAGAGTGACTCTCTCTACAATCGGGAAATACTTTGCAATAATCTGAACTTTATGAGTATTGAGAGCCTTGAGGACCGTAAAAAAGTAAGATGCATTGTCAAGATCAGATACGGGCACAAAGGTCAGCCCGCATTTATCGAAAAAGCGAGAAACGACACTGTAAGAGTTGAATTTGACGAGCCCGTGAGGGCTGCCGCACAGGGGCAGTCCGCCGTTTTTTATGATGAAAGAGGTTTGGTTATCGGCGGCGGAGTTATTAAAGCTGTTATAGACCGATGAGAAACGCTTTTGCGGGCAATTGATAATCAGAGTTTCATGTGCAACGATCATTCCGACAGGTTCAGAATCAATATCGCCAATATTGATATCGAAGAACCTTATAAACACATATCGGGCGGGACATTGGTAAAAAACGCCGGTGCTGCTTTTTCCCCTGATCCTCTTCTGTCTTATCGCTTTGACGACGTGAGCGCAGGAAACGAGCTGCGGGTTTTCTTCGCCTATCCGGTAAAGTATGAAACGGAGTACAATAACAGTTTCCTGAACCTTGAATCGTTGCTTTCCGGTGATACAGATTTAACCGTAAAAGGCGATGGTACCGTAATGATCGACTTCGGTTCGGAATTTGCGGCGTGGCTTGAGATAATGAGTCCTGACCTTGGCGATCCGGAAAACATTGTGTTAAGCGTCAGCGAGTACACAAGTCCCGAGATCGTTAACCGGGGAGTTCAGTCATCAAAAAAGACAAGGCACCCCGTAAAAGTGTCAGATACCGTTTACAGGCTTGTTCTTAACCCGGAACTTTACGAGGGCGTGCGCTTCGGTTTCATTCATATACAAGGACTTAAAAAGGATTTTCATATCACCGGCGTAAGGCTTGTCTGCCAGGTAAAACCGGTCAACTATTACGGCTCATTTGAGTGCGACAACCGGATGCTGAACCGGATCTGGTACACGGCAGCCTATGACGTTAGAGTCAATTTGAAAAAAGACTACATGTCGGCAATACTTATTGACCGCGGTGATCGCCATTCGTGGACAGGAGACGCTTACACCGCTCAGGCAGCTTCTCTTGCAGCATTTGCCAACTATGACTTTGTGCTTGAAAACCTGAAACATACTTCCGCACACCCGAACGGTATAGAAAGTTTTGAACTGTACTGGCTTCTTTCACTTGCCGACTACTATGATTTTTCCGGAGATAAAGCAGGCGTATTAAGTTTGATCGACGAGGCTGTTAAAAGACTGGAACACGCCAATGAAATCTTTGACAAAAACTATCCGCTCTCATTTTTCGGCTGGGATGAACGCCTTGGCGCGGGTTTTGAAAACCCGGACATACCCGAGAACCGTCTTTCATATAAATTTCTTTCCATTGAATGTTTCAAAAAATATGCAGATATATTCAATTTGCTCGGGCTGCAGGACGACGCCCGGCGTTGCGCGAGATATGCTGAGGAAAAGGGTATTCTTTTAAGCAGCGATCCTTTATGGCACAAGTCCTGCGGCATCCATGCTTTTGCGGACTCGGTGAATGCCGGTGTCGCAGACGGAAAGGTCCGGGAAGAATTGTTCAAAAAGTTTTTTAACGACCGCACCAACCGCATATCCTATTCTCCCTTCAACGAGTTCTTTATCCTTAAGGCTCTCGCCAAAACAGATAAATACGATGATGCTTTATCATCGATCCTTGATCTTTGGGGGTCTCAGATAGAATACGGCGGGACCTGCTTCTTTGAAGTTTTTCGTCCGGGCTGGAAAGACGAAATCGACAAGAACGGTCCCTTGCCGAACAGTCAGGCGGGATATACAAGTCTTGCTCATCCCTGGAGCGCAGGCGTCCTTGCTTTTCTAAGCACGGAAGTACTGGGTATAAAACCTGTCAAACCGGGTTTCGAGAAGTTTTCGGTTATCCCCCACTTGGGCACTCAGTTAAAAAATGTCATTGGCGATATGCCTACGCCTCACGGCACAATAAGAGCCTCGTTTGACATAAAAAAAGGAATTCATCATGTTTCGGTACCCGAAGGTACGGAAGCTCTCGTCGCCATCCCCAAGGCAGGAATGCGTATTTCAAATATAGAATTGAACGGTTCTCCTGCAACCTTTGACAAGGAAGACGATGATTTTTGTTATTATGAAAACATTTCCGCCGGGGAATACACTTTCAGAGCCGATTATACCGGAATGGTTAAAAAGTACAGAGCACCTATGTTTTGCTACCCTGCGTCCTTCAAAGGCATCGACCGCGACGCCAATGAGAAATACGGAAGCGACGGCTTCTTTGACTGCTCTTCCATGGTTAAATCAAAGCTTCCGGAATATGTTGAAGATATCGTCCTGTCACGCGGGATTTACATCAAAAACGGCGGCTCTGAAACCTACGGCACAAATTATGATAACGTTTGCGCCCAGTCTTTCACCGCCGATATTAAGCTGAAACGGAAGCAGAAATATACTGTGGCTCTCCGTTTTACTGCCAATGCTCCGGACTGCTGCCTCGCGGTAGAGATGTTTGACGCAAAAAGCTTAAACCTGATTGCTCCTGTGAAAATTTTAAAGGATTATTGCGGCGGCGCATACATGGTATATGAGTATGACCGCTCGGCGAGGTTCAGGATCGATCATGTGCGCGGAGACTATATTTCTCTTGGCTGTATCCTTTTCGGTAAACAGAAAGCGGTTGAGTGAATGTACAAAGTGTGAAAGTGGGTATAATTCCTTTGTAGTCAAATATGTAAGGCATGACAAGTATTTTTATTCGGGGAGTTTTTTACAGCCCCTGGTCATCCTGCAATTATACGACGGTTATACGGTTATTTCTTCAAGTTCGGTCTTGATTCGTATGAATTCAGGATCCTCACGGTAGGGGTCGTAACATTGACGCTTAATATCTTCCATCGTTTCTGTACTCATGGGTCTGCCTGATGTATTGGTATAATAACGCGACATTTCAAGCCTGTTCAGAAGCAGCGATGTATGCTTTTCTTTCTCGCTTCCCTTTGCCCATTCCAAAAAAGCTTTGAGATATTCAACCGAATTCTTCAGCTCCTCAAGGCACTGTTCCCGCTCGCCGTTCATGGCATATCTTCGCGAAAGTCTCCCGGAGTATTCGTTCATCCGCAAATAGAAAAAACCGAAATCACCCTTCCGTCGTTGTGGCTCCTCTCCCCAAAAGTGCGAGCACTTTCGGG
>DBXM01000049.1:1379-12903 GCA_002309655.1 Mageeibacillus sp. UBA1212 | reverse complement strand
ATTGACGCACTCAAAAAGGTCTTTATACTTACTCGAATACTAAAAGTTCCCGATGAGAAAATGCGCCAAGACATAGCAATTTTCAACAATACTCAAAACCCAATTACATCTCGTGATATGGTAGCAAATCGTCCTGAACAAAAGCATTTAAACGAATGGCTTATGGATGAAACTATTCCTCAGATTTATGTCGAAATAAGACGAGGTTCTCAAATCCCTTCAAGTTTTAATAAGAATATTACACACCGAAAGACTACTAATGAAGAACTTGCACAACTAGTGTATGCTTCTTTTTTGCAGAAGCCTTTTACGGCAAAAGATAAGAAAAGTGCTTTGTTCAATAACGATTATACACAATCTGATTACGTTATCAACAAGATATACCATGACGTATTTAACTGGGATGAGAATGACCCTTCAAAGAATGGTGTAATCTTTACAAAATCAAAACGAGAACTAGAAGAAGCGCTTTTTATTCAGCAGCTATATAAAGAATCGAAGCGAGAAATGAGAGACATATATAATAAGAGGCTTCAAAATGCAATAAACGACAAAGAAAAAGCGGTTACACCTGAGCAGGTAAAATCCGCAGAAGATCGCATTGCTACTTACTCGCTTCGTTTAGATATTGTCGGAATCTGTATGTTTTATTTCGTAGCTTTATACTATGAATACAAAATCCAGTTTTCGCACAACCCTAGCGAAATCTTTGACTTTGAAAGATACTATACGGACAAAGAATTTCGGCAACAATTGATATCAAGTTGCACGTCACTCTTTCTTGCTCACACAGTCAAGATTTTAGTTTTGACCGCAACTGCCAACGGCAAACAAGCTAACGTGAACAACTGGGTAAGGAGTGCAGCCTGTGAGCCGGCATTCTTCGATGCCTTGAGGGCAGATATTGCGTCGAACTTGGAATTAGAAGACAAATACAAACAGTTTTGTAAAGACTATATGAATTGGAAAGGTAAATAGACCACAACTGCTAGGAAAAGAGAATAGTGTGCATAAGAGCCCTACCGTATGCTATCGGTTGGGCTCTGTTTAATTGAGTATAGTTGCAAATTATTCTTTCTAGGCAAATTACTCCTCCGGATACGTCCCGTGCTTTCTGCCGTCTTCCCACCTGAACATTGTCGGCTTCGGGGCGCCGCTCTGCTCCACCGGGCCGAAGTTTTCTGGCTTCACGACCGTTGGCCAGCCGACGCCACCGAACGACAGCGTAAGGGTGCCGCTGAAAATGAGCTTGCCTCTCTTGCCGAAGCAGCGACCGTAGCGTGGAAAGTTGGGTCCGTAGCCGTGGCAGATCTGGTAGGCGCCTTCGAAGCGGAGTACCCCGGAAGGGTAGTATTCCCTTCCGGAGATGAGGCCTTTGATGTCGAAAATCCCCTCCTGGTAGACGTGTCCGTTCGGCCAGTACAATGTTCCCGCGCCGAAGGGTTTGCCGTCAACCGTAAAGCCCTCGTAAAGGAGGGTGCCGTTTTTTCTGTAGCGTTTCTCCCACACCTTCGCGCTTTGGATGTCGAGGTAGCGGCTTCCGGGCGTGGGGCGGGGCTTCTTCCCGTTAGTGGGCTCCTTGTTTTCCGTGCTGTCGGGGGTGGTTTTGTCTGCGTCAGTTCCCATGCTTGTCCCTCCTTTCAGCACTTGAATCCGGCCGGTTTGCAGGCGCGGAAGTTCCTGTTAAAGGGTCTGCCGTGGAAAGGTCTCATGCGGCAGCCGTGAAAATGCGGTCTGCCGAACCCGTGGAAGTGTCTGGNNCCGTAGCCGTGGAAGCGTCTTCCGGGTCCGAAACCGTGGAAGCCGCCACTGAAGCCGTTAAATCCATGGAACCCGCCGCCGAAGCCGTGGCCGCGGTACGCGTGCCTCATTCTGAACGGTGCTCTCGCGGGCGCGCAATGTCTGCCGTTCGCGAAGTCGAAGCCTGTGTGTCTGCAGCCGTGCCTGTGTGCGCGGAATCCGGGGCCAAAGCCTGCGTGCCAGACTGCCTTGGGGTCGCTGTAGAATCCGCGGAAATGCGGTCCGCCGAAGCCGTTCCCGGTCCTGCAGCCGTGCTTGTGCGCGCCGCAGCCGTTTTCGAACCTGCCGGGTCTGTTGTTGTCGTGTCTGTTAAAATCGTTCCTTGTGTTCCTCATACCTTTTTCCTCCTTGCAATTTCCGTTGTTTCCGTGCGCGAAGCGCCTGTTGCCAAATCTGTTGTTTTCGTTACCGTTAAAATCGTTTTTCATTGTCTTCATTCTGTTTACCTCCGTTTTTGATTAGTTGTGATCCGCTTGAGATCAGTTTGTGATGCGCCAGTCGTAGCCCGCGCAGCCTTCCTCGGTCCTGAGGCCGCCTCTATTGGCAAGTCTAATGAACCGTTCCGCACCGGCAGGAGGCACGATATCCATAACCACGTCTTCGTCAAGCCACGGCCGCTTGTTGAACCAGGGCTTGTAGATTTTGTCCCTGACCGACATGATTATTTCTTTCGCCCTGTCGGACGCTTCCCGCTTCGTGTAGCCGTAATACAGACCGTCCCGCGGCCACATGCTGCCAATATCCTCATACAAGAACTTGAATTCCTCCTGCTCGTCTTTCGACTCGATTTTGCCTTTTACAGTGTTTTCCATAATTTACCTCCTGATTGAATTTTTAGATTGGTTGATAAGTTTATAAGTGGGGTGCGTGAATGCTTTGCGACTGCTTTTTCGACCTTTTTCGAGTGCTTTGCGACCTTTCGCGACGCAGTTTGACCTTCCCTGACTTTTGCGACCTTTTTCGCCTTTTTGCGACGCAATTCGACCTTTTTCGACTGCCTTCGACCCTTGTCGACCGGAACCGACACGATTCGACCTTTTTCGACCCTTTTCGACTCGAACCGACCTGATTCGATCTTTTTCGACCGCTTTCGACCTTATCCGACGCAATTCGACCCTTTGCGACCAAAAGCGACCTTTTCCGACTCTTGTCGACCGGAACCGACACGATTCAACCTTATTCGATCTTTTCCGACCGCTTTCGACCGTATCCGACGCGATTCGACCCTTTGCGACCAAAAGCGACCTTTTCCGACTTTTGTCGACCGGAACCGACCCGATTCGACCTTTTTCAACCGCTTTCGACCTGATCCGACGCAATTCGACCCTTTGCGACCAAAAGCGACCTTTTTCGACTCTTGTCGACTCGAAACGACCTGATTCGACCTTTTTCGACTTTCTCCGGCACAACAAAACAAACGCTTTCACCGGAAAAGCCTTTTCGAAATCTTGAAAAATTGGGGTTTAAACCAAACTCTTGCGACCGCGCGAAATTTGTGAAATAAATTAACTGAGCGCTCTTCCCGGGGAACTTCTCAAACCTTCTCCCGGGCCGTTTATTAATATACCATCAAAAACGCGGATCGTAAAGGGCGCCGGCAGAAAATTTAGAAAAATTCCCGGAAAACCCGCAGGATTATTTCTTGAAAATTCCTTAAAATCGGCAAAATCGCGTTTTTGCGGGTTGACATCTGTTTTTTTTCGGTTATAATACGCGGAAGTTTCGGAGACCTCTCCGCAAGGGACGGTCATCAAGCCGCGTCCTGCGGGCGTTTCCGGGGCTCACTACTACGAAAAAATCAATGGTCGGCAGGGCCGCTCGCAGTGGCGCGTGGTTGATGCTTCGGGGAAGAAGCGCTGCCTCCGGAGGTGAAATATGGAACAGACTGGTTACTTCATTAACAAGGAACTCCCGGCCGAAATCGACTCGAAGCTTACGCCTCTCATGCGGGAAGGCGATAGGCTTATTTTTGTGATAGTCGGTGATCTGACGCGCAAGGCGGGCTACGGTACGACGGCGTTCGCGGTTACGGAGACGCGGTTCATTACCGTGGACCCGGGGCTCGAGGGAGGAGTTTCGGAGGGGCTCATTTCCGACGTGGAATCCGCCGCGGTCAAGCGGATGTACGGAAACGCGGAGCTCAGGATCAAGACTAAAAACGGTACGAGCGTGACGGCGCTCCGGTTCACGTACGCGGTGGCGACGCTTTGCGACATGGCGGCGCAGTTCATCGGGAACGTGGCGGCGGGGAAGGACCTCGCGGAGGAGTGCGAGACGGTCGCGGGAACGTACGAAAAGCTGCTGTGCGTGTGCCCGAGGTGCGGGAGGCGGCTGCTGAGGCCGGGTGCGGAGTGCATCAACTGCGCGTCCAAGGGCAAGATCGTCAAGAAGCTGATGAAATACGTGAGGCCGGAGGCGGTGAGGCTTTTCATCTGCCTGCTGCTCTCGGGGCTGTCGACGGCGCTGGCGTTGCTGCCGCCCTACATCACGAAAACGCTCGTTGACGACATTCTGCCGAACAAGCGGTCGGACAAGCTGCTGATCGTCGTGGCGATGCTCGGCGGCTCGTACATTCTCGGCGTGACGATCAACATCATCAAGGCGTACACGCTGCGCGTGAGCAGCGACAGGATGATCGAGGCGCTCAGGAACGACGTCTACAAGCACGCGCAGTACCTGCCGATGAAGTTTTACGACAAGACGTCGACCGGTTCGGTCATCAACAGAATCAGCGGCGACACGGGAACGATCAACGGCTTCGTGCTCAGGATCTCGCAGGAGGTCATCGTTCAATTTTTCCTTCTTATAGGGATAATCGTGATCATGTTCGTGATGGACTGGAAGCTGACGCTGCTGTCGCTGGCGCCTGTTCCGCTTGTTGTCGTCGGCGCGAAGTGGTTCGGCCGCAGGATCGCGCCGTTCTACAGAAGGATCTGGCGCAGGTGGGCCGCGGTCACCTCGGTGCTGACCGACTCGCTGCCGGGAATCCGCGTTGTGAAGGCGTTCACGGGCGAGAAGCGCGCGGTCGAGAGGTTCGAGCAGTACAACGACGAGTGGTACAAGGTCGACGTGCAGTCGGCAAGGATCACGACCGCTTTTCCGCAGGTCATTTCGTTTGTGATCACGTGCGGCTCGCTGCTGATCTGGGCGGTCGGCGGCCACTGGGTCATCGCCGGCGCGGGCATTTCCGCCGGCCTTCTGGTGTCGTTCATCTCGTACACTTCGATGTTCTACGGGCCGGTCAACTTTTTCGCCTACCTGAACGACTCGTACCAGCAGGCGCTGGCGGCCGTTGAGCGCGTTTTCGACATTCTCGACGCCGAGCCGGAGGTTCCCGAGGGCAAGGGCGAAAAGCTCGATAAGGTCGAGGGCAAGATCGAGTTCAGGAACGTGAACTTCTCGTTCGACCGCACCAAAAAGACGCTCAGCGACATCAACCTCACGATCGAACCGGGCGACATCGTCGGCATCGTCGGCACCACCGGCTCCGGCAAGACCACGCTCATCAACCTGCTGATGCGGTTCTACGACAACTACGAGGGCGACATCCTGCTCGACGGCCACAACATTAAGGACCTCGACATCGAGTTCTACCGCTCGCAGATCGGCTACGTGCAGCAGGAGGCGATGCTCTTCAGGGATACGGTTTTCAACAACATTTCGTACAGTAAACCGGGCGCCTCCGTGGACGAGGTCATCCACGCCGCCGACGTCGCCAACGCTCACGAGTTCATCGCGCGCCAGCCTGACGCCTACGACACGATGCTCGGTGAACGCGGCGTTGGTCTCTCGGGAGGCGAAAAGCAGCGTATCTCGATCGCCCGCGCGGTGCTCAAAAACCCGTCCCTCATGATTTTCGACGAGGCCACCGCTTCCGTCGACTCCGAGACGGAAAACCTGATCCAGGAGGCCATCGAGCGCCTCATCAGCGGCCGTACGACCATCATGATCGCGCACAGGCTGTCGACGCTCAGGAAGGCGAACAAGATCATCGTCGTCGACCAGGGCCGCATTATCGAGAGCGGCTCGCACGAGGAGCTGATGGCTCTCAAGGGCAAGTACTACCGGCTCGTCGAGATCCAGTCGATGTCGGACAAGATCCGCGCATCGAAGGAATCCGAGAATTTCGAGTGATTCTATCTATTTTTAGGGAATATTTCCCGGAAATGATTTTTCGGGTTTATTTCCCGGAAATATCTGTTCGGGCTTATTTCCCGGAAATGTATTTTCGGCGGTATTTCCCGGAAATGTTATTCAAAAAGATATTAAAAACGGAGGCTTTTTTATGGGAAGAATCTACATCCGCGGCGACGAGGTTCGCTTCGAGAGGAAGGACTCTCTTACGGTCGACGCGATTTTTTACGACGGCAACGTCATCCGCGACGTTGAGCCCAGGCGGCTTTTCCCGGTCAGCGGCGGCAACAAATACATAACGCTCCTCGACTCGAACGGCAAGGAGCAGGCGCTCATTCCCGACCTCGCCACGCTCATGCCCGAATCGCGCCAAATCATCGAGAGCTGCCTCAGCGAGTACTACATGATCCCGAAAATTCTGAAAGTGCTTGACCGCACCGAAAAATTCGGTATACTTAAATGGACAGTCGAAACCGACCGCGGCGAGGTCACGTTCACGATCCAGAACCGCCACAGCGACATCAAGATTTTCTACGACGGCCGCGTGCTCGTGCGCGACTCCAACGACAACCGCTACGAGATTCCCGACAGCCGCGCCCTTGACCCCAAGAGCCGCAAGCTGCTCGGCTACGATCTGTAATCTATAAAATTCTATTCAGGCGAGGCACCGCCGGCTCGTTCCGCCACGCGCCTTCCCCACATCAAAAGGAGACTAAAAATGAAACTCATTCTCGCAATCGTTAACAACGACGACAGTTCGATCGTCACTTCCGCTCTCACCAACTGCGGCTTCGAAGTCACCCGCCTCTCCACGACAGGCGGCTTCCTGAACGTCGGCAACACCACCCTTCTCATCGGCACCGCCGACGAAAAAGTGCCCGAAGTCCTCGCTATCCTC
This sequence comes from Mageeibacillus sp. UBA1212, assembly GCA_002309655.1. GTDB lineage: Bacteria > Bacillota > Clostridia > UBA1212 > UBA1212 > UBA1212. Next base: position 6,071 of record DBXM01000049.1, on the reverse strand, counting down.
AAGAAGCACAGCAGCACGCGCAAAAAGGTCCTCACCAGCCGCGAATCGTTCGGCCGCGGCCTCAGGGACAACAGCATCCCCGAGTCGGTAACCGTCCGCGGCGCGACTTATTTCGTGCTGAACGTGGAAGAGTTCGGGAACGTTTAAAAGGAACGCTTAAGAGGATCGTCCCTTGGCGGATGTTCGCCTGCTCCGGCATTCTTTCGCGCACGTTATCGTCCTTTCGCGTACGCCATCGGAAATTGCCACTCCGCACGCAAATTATAGCCTATATATGGCAAAGCCGGACCGTCGCCGGTCCGGCTTTGCTTCATTTTTTCTGTTGCGCGCCTTCGCGGCGTGTTTTTTTAGCCCTCGATAAGAATGTTCTTTTTCTCGGGAAGCTTCGGCTTTGCCTTCGGAATGTTGAGCGTCAGAACGCCGTCCTCAAACTTGCCCTTGATGTCCTCTTCGGTGAGCGTGTTGCCGACGTAGAACGATCTCTGCATCGTGCCTGTGTAGCGCTCGTGGCGGATGAGCTTGCCGTGCTTTTCGTCCTTCTTTTCAACGCCCTTGGAAGCGCTGATGGTCAGGTAGCCGTTCTCAAGCTGAACTTCGATCTCATCCTTCTTGAAGCCCGGAAGATCGATCTCCACGTCGTAGCCCTCATCGTGCTCGCGCACGTCTGTCTTCATGACGCGGTTTGCGTTCTTGCCGTAAAGCTGTCTGTCGACATCTCTCATATTCGCGAAAGACGAATCCATCCAATCATCAAAGAAATTCTCTGAAAAAATACTCGGTACCAACATAATTCATCCCTCCCGTTTTAGTTGGCGCCTTTGTGGCGCCGTATGTTGTATCGTTTGTTGCGTCCGGTTTTTGAGGGGGTTTGTTTGAGCTTTTGTCTTGGCTTTTGCTTCGGCTTTTGCTTTCGCTTTTGGCCTGGCTTTTGGCCCGCCCCTCAACCGGAACGACTACATTATACCACGATTATTAGCACTGTCAAGAGGTGAGTGCTAATTTTAAGGTTTTTTTATGGATTCTCTTTTCGGGGCGGGTTTGCGCCAGCGGTGCGTGAGTGAGTTTTCGGCTATTTTTAGGCGAGAATGAATGCTCTTTGTTTTTTGCCGTAATTGGCTTGATTTGGCGGTTTTTCGGGGTTTTGGCGGCAGTCGCGGACGGTTTTGCCCTTTCTTTGTCTGAAAAACTTACAGACAATCCCGCGAGGATCTCTTCTGAACGTTCACGCCGGCCCGCAAAATAAAGTTTAAATGCGTCTTCAAAAACCTCTTGATTTTATTCGCGATACGCGGTATAATATGGTCAAATCGTGATTTGACTAATCGTGATTTGACTAGTTGGAGGTGCAAAATGTTTATAGCCAGAGAACCGGAATTGCAGTTTTTGGCAGACTGCTATTCTAAAGACAAATCGCAGCTTGTCGTACTGTACGGCAGGCGCCGCATCGGAAAAACCGAGACGCTCCGCACCTTTTGCAAGGATAAGCCGCACGTCTTTTTTTCCTGCACCCAATCCTCGGATAAGAAGCAGCTTGAGCGGTTTTCGGATGCGCTTTTAAGAGAGAACATTCCCGCCGGCAGGTTCATTTCCGCATTTTCCGACTGGGAGATTGCGTTTGAATCGATTTCAGACCTTCCTTACGGTGATTCAAAAAGGCTTATCGTGATCGACGAGTTCCCGTATATGTGCAACGCAAACAAGAGCATTCCTTCGATACTCCAAAACGTGTGGGACTCAAAACTCAAAGACGAAAACGTGATGATAATCCTCTGCGGCAGCTCGATGAGCTTCATCGAGAAGGAGATTCTGTCAAAAAAGAATCCGTTGTACGGACGTTCCACCGGAATCTATAAAATGGAGGAAATGAATTTTTATGACGCGATGAAATTCTTTCCGGACTATTCCGACGAAGACAAGATCATTACGTATTCGATTCTCGGCGGCATCCCGCATTATCTCACGCAATGGGATCCCGGAGTGTCCATGAAGGACAACATTAAGAAGAGCATCCTGACAAAGGGGTCGGTTCTTTACAGCGAGGTCGATTTTCTGCTCCGCCAGGAGTTGCGTGAGACGTCGATTTACGGCGCGGTGATAGAAGCCGTTGCGCTCGGAAGCACCAGGCTGAACGAAATCAGTCAGAAATCCCTGATTGAGGACAATTCAAAAACAAGCGTCTATCTAAGGAACCTGATAGAACTCGGCATCGTCACGCGGGAGATGTCTGTTGACACGGCCGTGAAAGAGCGAGGAAATCAGAACAGGGGAATATACAAACTGGCCGACAACTTCTTCCGTTTCTGGTACACCTACGGCTTTGCAAACATCTCGCAGCTTGAAGACGGAGACGTCGACGGCGTTTATGAATACAGTGTGGAGCCGACGCTACGGAATTTCGCCTCTTATGCTTTTGAGGACGTCTGCCTCCAGTTTGTCCGGATGCAGCAGAAGGAGAAGAAACTGCCTTTCCGTTTTTCAAAAATCGGCCGCTGGTGGGGCAAAACCACGGTGCGCGACGCTCAGGCACCGAACGGGCTTCGTACCGCCGAGACCGAGATCGACATTCTTGCCGTCAGCAGCGACGCGAAAAAGTATCTTGCGGGCGAGTGCAAGTTCAAGAAGTCACCGTTTACCAACGCGGAGTACCTTGATCTTTGCGCCAAACTCACCCCTCAAAAAGAAACCTCGGAATTCTATTACGCGCTGTTTTCGTCGGCGGGGTTTGACGAAAAGCTGTTGTCAGACGGCGGGTTGTCAGACGGGTTGTCAGGCGGGAAAAACGTTCGCTTGTACGATTTGCCGGAAATAGTAAACGCAGGCGGTTAAAAAAGGGCCGGGTCCCGCGCGATTAATCTTTGCGGGACCCGGCTGCCAATTTGTTTGACAGGCTGTCAGTGCTTCTTCCTGAGCGCGTACGCCGCGGCGGCTGCCAGGGTGAGGCTCACGAAGCCGGCGGAGATTACGTTCCCGCAGCCCTTCTTTTTAGGTGTGTCGGCGGGTTTGTCCGTGGGCTGTCCGGCGTTCTCGGTGGGCTCGGAGTCAGGCGCTTTTGTCGGGTCGTCTGCAGGCGGTTCGGTGGGTTCGGGTGTCGGGGTTGCCGTCGGCACCTCGGTGGGAGCGACGTAGTCCGGATCCGGGTCGCCCTCAAAAAGAATGATCTCCGGCGCTCCAAGGGAGTTGTTGAAGTCGCACTGCGCCTCCACGTCGATGTCTTCCGGATCGAGGTCTTCCCTCACCTTTCCCGACCCGAGCACGAAGTGCTGCCCTTCGCCGTTCGGGAATTCGGGATTCTCGACGCTCGTGAACGTTATCATGTAGAGTCCGGGCGGGTACGACTTGTCAAACCCCACCTCCACGAAGTTGTTGTCGTAGCAAACGCAACGGCCGCTGTAGAGGACCTCGCCGTTCGTTCCCGAGAACTCGACGTCGACGTAAAGGTCGCTGTACGGCGCCCACGCGAAGAACGAGAAGCCGCACACCCAGATCGGCGAGTTGAACAGTATCTCGATCGTCCTGTCGGGAACGTACGGATGCATCCAGTAACCGGCCGCCACACCGTCCGGCGTCACGTGCCCTTCGCTTGTGTCTGAAAGCGGATACTCGCCCTTATGCGGAACGCCGTCCGCCGGCTCCGCGAAGCTCGAAATAGTTGTGAGAACCAAGGTCAGCGCGATCAAAAGCGCCGCCGGAACTGTCATTTTCTTTTTCATAGTTTACCTCCTATTCGGGGTTTATCATTATGTCTGTCAGGGGTACTATACATAAAAATGGATGTGCCGTCAAGGGGATTTTGCATAAAATTGGAGCGGGAAAACGATTTCAATCGAGCCTCAATTTCGACCCGCTCCGTCACTTTTCGACAGGTTTCGACCCTTTTCGTCGCTTTTCGTCGGATTTTTCGTCAAATTTCGACACTTTTCGTCACTGTTCGACCTATTTCGTCACATTTCGACCTCCGGTTTTTAACGATTCAACCCGCGTCGTCACTTTTCGACGAAAGCCGACGTTTTTCGACGGAATTCGACCTTTTTCGACCCTAAGCGACCATTCACGACACAATTCGACCTTTTTCGACCCTAAGCGACCGTTCACGACGCAATTCGACCTTTTTCGACTCTATTCGACCATTCACGACACGATTCGACCTTTTTCGACCACAAGCGACCGTTTCCGACGCAATTCGACCTTTTTCGACTCTATTCGACCGTTCCCGACGCGATTCGACCTTTTTCGACTCTATTCGACCATTCACGACGCGATTCGACCTTTTTCGACTCTATTCGACCATTCACGACGCGATTCGACCTTCTTCAACCCTAAGCGACCATTCCCGACGCAATTCGACCTTTTTCGACTCTAACCGACCATTCACGACACAATTCGACCTTTTTCGACTCTATTCGACCATTCACGACACGATTCGACCTTTTTCGACCCTAAGCGACCGTTCCCGACCACAACCGCCCCCACGACGCCGCGATCGTACAAAAAAGAACCTGCCCTCCCGAAGAAGGACAGGCCCTTTAATAAGGGGGTCTCATGATAATTCATGAGGGTTGTCCGCGGCAGAAGGGTCCGCTTAATCCCTTCAGCGGCGGTTGAACCTGAAGTTGGGTTCCAGAGCGTAAATTACTTAAGCTCGGAGAAGTATTTGATCGTTCTGACCATCTGGCTGGTGTAGCTGTTCTCGTT
>DBXM01000049.1:0-1322 GCA_002309655.1 Mageeibacillus sp. UBA1212 | reverse complement strand
AAGAGCGAACCGAACTTCATGCCGATAACGTCGGAGGAAACGATCTCGTCCTCGTTGTAGCCGAAAGACTCGTTCGCGGCGGCCTTCATGGCGGCGTTGATGGATTCCTTGGTGACGTCCTTGCCCTTAACGACCGCTACGAGGATCGTGGTGGAACCGGTGGCGGTGGGAACTCTCTGAGCGGAGCCGATCAGCTTGCCCTTGAGCTCGGGGATTACGAGGCCGATAGCCTTCGCAGCGCCGGTGGAGTTCGGAACGATGTTCATCGCGCCTGCTCTGGATCTTCTGAGGTCGCCTTTTCTCTGCGGTCCGTCGAGGATCATCTGGTCGCCGGTGTAGGCGTGAACCGTGGTCATGATGCCGGAGACGATCGGGTAGGCCTTGTTGAGGGTGTCAGCCATCGGAGCGAGGCAGTTGGTGGTGCAGGAAGCCGCGGAGATGATCTTGTCCTCGGGAGTGAGGGTCTTCTCGTTGACGCTGTAGACGATGGTCGGGAGATCGTTGCCCGCGGGTGCGGAGATGACGACCTTCTTGGCGCCGGCCTGAATGTGGGCCATAGACTTCTCTTTGCTGGTGTAGAAACCGGTGCACTCGAGAACTACGTCGACTTTGTGCTTCTTCCAGGGGCAGTCCTTCGCGTCTTTGCAGGCGTAAATTTTGATTTCCTTGCCGTCGACAATGATGGAGTCGTCGGTGTAGTCCACTGTGTGGATGTTCTCGCCAATCCTGCCGATGTAGGATCCCTGGCATGTGTCATATTTGAGGAGATGCGCGAGCATCTTGGGGCTGGTGAGGTCGTTGATAGCAACTACCTGGTAACCCTTTGCGCCGAACATCTGTCTGAAAGCGAGACGTCCGATGCGTCCGAATCCGTTAATAGCAACTTTAACTGCCATAATAAAACCTCCGATGAATAAGTAGTAAATCTTTCTGTAGTGGCGTTGGCGCCGCGCCGGCACGTTTTCCCCGCTGAATCGCCGGGAATCGCTGCCGGTTTTCGCGCAAGCGGGACTATTTTATACCATCGCGCAATTTTTTGCAACCGTTTTCGGCCTTTTAAGGGGCTTTTTAAGGTTTTTTACACGATTTTCCGCAAGTTTCCTGTGGAGCGCGGCAGTTTTCACGAAATTCCGGAGGCGGACTCTCAGGGTGGCGCCTTTCTCCCGGCCGATGCTTCCGCCAAAAGACGACCGGTCCCTTATGGCTTCCGTGGTGTCAAATGCGAAACATTATGGGCTCGATATCAGCGTGAAAGTTCACTTCTCGAACGCGGTTCACAACACGACTATGGCAGTCAATCTCGCAAGAGCGGTGGCGAAACG
>DBXM01000047.1:48540-56978 GCA_002309655.1 Mageeibacillus sp. UBA1212 | reverse complement strand
AACCCCAACAAATATTTTACACGAACGGAATTTTTAGGGTTTTCCCTTCCGGAGCTCCCTTTTTCGCCGCAGATTCGCCCGGGAATCAGAAAATCGCTTCGTTCCTGATGTCGATTATTCTCCGGTTGGTCGACTTGATGCCGCGCAGAACCGTCAGCACCACGAACGTTCCGACCGCCGTGATAACAATCTCCGGAATCATGTAGAGGCCGTTGTAAATGACGCTGTAGACAAGTCCGAGCGCGTCCCCTTTGAAGCTTCCGAGCGCCCACTCACCCATCGAATTCACGAACTCCTCGCTGAACCACCACTCCGCGTACTGCCTGAAAAGAATGTACCCCGAGGCGATGTGGCTCAGGTAGCGGAGGAAGCAGACAATCGCCGCGCCGGCGGCACCGAGCCAGGGCAAGCTCTTTTTGGAGACGTTCTTTTTCGTCACGAACATGCCGCCGAGGCCGAGCACCGTGAACGCAATCACGAAGTCGAGCAGAAGCATGAGCACGAGCCGCCAGCCGCTCTCTTCAATGAACGCCTTCGAGAACACCGCGCTCTGAAAGATCTGCAGCCCGCTGTACGCAAGCGCCACCAGAAGGCCCCAGAGGTTGCCGCACACGCAGCCGACCAGCACGATCGGCACCATGCTGAAAAGCGTGACCGACCCGCCGAAGGGCAGGAACGGCAGCTTCACGAACGAGAGCGCGAACGCCAGCGCGAGCATAATGCCGCTGAAAACAAGCCTGAAAGTTTTGTTTCTTCTGTCATTTCCCATAATAATTCTCCTTTTTCCGGGCGTTTTCTTCATTTTCCGGCCGTTTCTTTGATTTCCCCGGCCGCGCCCGGCGCTGAAATTTCTCCGCCTCAAACTAAAAGCTGCCGCGCTTTTTTATTCACGCAGCAGCCATCGTAACGTCAACAAACTTCCCGCAAAGCGGTGTTTTCGTGGAAATCGCTTGGTTTTCTTGCATCTCGCAAACTATGTAAGAACCGCAAAGCAGTTTTCCGCGGGAATTGCTTTTCTTTCGAGCTATTTTCGCGTGCGCGACCCCGAAGCTGCCGCACTTTGCATCGCGCCTCTCACTTGACCGCTTCGCGGAATCGCTCACGACGCCGATGCAAAGCTGCGGCGTTCTACACAAGGTTGCTAACGCAAATTTGCCGAGTCGCGTATGTCTCGCGCGAAGACGACTTTTAGCGCCAGCTAAACCGGAGGCTGAGCGGAGACATACGCGACTCTACTGCGAGAGGGGAGCTCGCGCGAAGCAGTTCGCGGCAATCCGCCGAAGGCACCTTCTTCATCGAAGAAGTAGCCTTTCGACTCGAACCGCCATCAAAAAGACGCTCAAAATATCTTCTTGCATCTTTGCGAACTGCGTAAAGAGCCGAAAAAAGCAACTTTCCGATAATCTCCCTACGATGGCATTATCCATATCAGGTAAAGGGTTGAGGCGTTTCGCCCCTCTCAGCCGCGTTAAAATCACGCAGCACCCCTGACTTTCGTTCGGGATTATACAACAAAGAAACCTTTTTGTAAACATAAAACGCGCGACACCGTTCACGGCGCCGCGCGTATCATTCCCGCAATTCAAATCACTGTCTATTCTTCCTGCGCGGGGGCGTTCGCTTTTCCTTTTGCTTTCCGCACCTTCGCGACAACGAACACCGCCGAAAAAACGACTGCCAGAACCGCCAAAATCAGCGCCACGATGATTCCCGCCGACAGCCTGTGGGGAGCATAGACCGCCGCGTTTTCCGGGCTTTCCGTCGGCTGCATTTCAGGAACCTCGAACAGCGGGTCTTCGCCTTCGGTTTTCGCAAAAGCCGCGAGGCCGAGCACGCCCCAGTCGCCGTTCACGCCGTCGCCGCCGTCTTCCATCTCGATCCGGAACGTTTTCACGCCGGTGACGTCAAGAAACACTTTTTCCGTTTTTCCGTCCGCCTTCAGCAGTCCCGTGCGGTGGATCTCGCGGCCGTCGGCGATGAACACAAACCGGACGCTGCCCTTCGCGAGGGAGTGCGCTTCACTGTAGGCCACGCCGCAGAGCGCGCCGAATCGCAGATAATCAAGGCCGTCGAGAGAGACCTCGATGAAGGCGTTTTTGCCCTCGTTGCCGTGCATGCAGACACCCTTCGGGAAGTAACTCGTGCCCACAAAGAGCAGCTCGTTCGCGAAGTTGGCGTCACGTGCGGGAACTCCGTAGTTTGCGGAGGGGTAGTTTTCGGCCGCGGTCCACGCCATGTCGCTCAAATAGAGTTTTTGACGCTCCCTGATGTCGGGTGGATTTGTGGGCGCGGGGGAAGGCGAAGGCGTCGGTGAAGGCGTTTCGACTGTTGCGGCAATTTCCGCGGGGAGCGTGAACTCGGCGGGACTCTGCTTCGAGAACATCGCGTTCGCCCACGAGCTTGTGTCGCAGTAGTAGCTGTCGCCGCCGTTCCCGAGCACGATTTTGACCTTTTTGGCGCCTTCCACGTTCACTTTGAACTCGTAAACCTCCGGGAACGGCAGTTTTCCGCTGTCCGCGGCGAGCTGTCCGTCGACGTAGACCTTCGCGTTTACCGCCGTTCCGACGATCGCGTTGTAGCCCGCCACCCTGCCTGCGGACTCGTCCTTGCCGACGACCGCGTAGAACGTTTTGTAGCCGGCGCCTTCAATATCGTAAATGATATACGAGTCCCTGTCCGCAAACGGGTGGAACGAAATTCCCTTCGCGTACTTGGTTCCGCCTATTTTCAGGCCTTTTCCGGGGTCCATTCCCGTCTCGTTGATCGAGAGACCGTCGTCCAGCGTCACGAGCTTTTCCGGCGTCATGTCGCCCAGAAGGATATAATCGTCGCCCGCCGCAATCGCGGGAAAGGCCGCCGTCGCAAAAGCCGCCAGAGTTAAAACCGCCGCCGCAACAAAAAAGGCTGTTAGTAAAGTAATGACTCTCTTCATTTCCGCCCTCCGGCCTTATTTTCCGTCGACAAAAATCATCGCTGACGTCGCCTTGTCGGGAAGGCTGACCTTAAGGCCGGCCATAAGTTCCCACCCGAAGGCAGTCATGTTGATGCGGCCGTCGCAGTCCTTCACGTCGTAAACCGCCAGCGCGTTAAGCCCGCGAAGCTTGAGCGTCATCGCCTCAGTTTCGCTCTCCGGACCTCTGAAACAGATCACCGCCGCACGCGAGCCGTCCGTGGCGGCGTATTCGAAGGCCCTCCACGCATCCGCGGCCTTGCTGAAATCAGTCAGCCTGTAGAAATTCCCGTAGTAGAGGTCGCCGATGCGCTCCTTCTCGCTCTTCACTTTCCTGACGTTCGCCCAGTTCGTGTCCTTGCTTAGAGCCGAGACGTTGAAGTTCGTCCAAGGCGCCAGGCAGGCCCTCAGATGGTACTCGGAGATCTCCTCGCCGGAGTGAATTTCCAGCTTAAAATAGGGAATCCACGCGGGCAGCGAGGTGAGCACCGCCTGCCGTTCGATGTAGCCGTCCGGGTTGCCGTCCCAGAAGTCGGACTCGTGAAGCGGTACCGCTCTCCTCAAAGATTCGAGGTCGTTCCTGCCGCCGCCTGACGCGCAGGAGTCTATCGTCATGTCAGGGTAGCGTTCGAGAATGTCGTCCCAGAACCTCAGGTAGCCCTGCACGTACCTGTTCTCGGTAATGCCGGTGCGCGCCACGCCCAGGCCGTCGTAGTCGCAGTAGGCCCAGACCATCGCCGGGTCCACGTTGAAGTCCTGCCGGTACATGTCGATGCCGCCCTCGTCGATGACCGTGAAAATCCTGTTCTCGAGCCACGCGCGAAGCTCGGGGTTGCCGAGGTCCAGAAGCTGGCCTTCCAGCCAGGAACCCGCCGCCGCGGTGCCGAGCATCCACTCCTCTTTAAAGTCGGGGTTGGCCTTCAGGAACGCCTTCTTGTTCAGCCTGACGACCTCCGGCTCGAACCAGAGCATCGCCTTGCCGCCGTTTTCGTGGAGGATTTTCGTCACGTCCGCGAATTTGTCCGGGAACATCGACTCGTTGACCTTCCACATTCCCGTCTCCGGCCAGGAACAGGTCCCGCCGGCCGCGTTCACATACCATCCCGCATCGAGCCACATGTAGTCGAGGTCGACTCCGTTCGCCTTGTAGCTCTCGTAAGTCCGCAAAAGCATGTCCGTGGTGTAGCCCTGAATGACCGAACCCCAACCCGAAACCGGCTGGATCACGTTCCCGGAGGTGTCCCTGCGCATGTTGCACTCGATAAACCAGCGGCGCCAGAGGTTCATGTTCTCCTGTTCGTCGCGGCCGTTGTACCTCAGGAACGCAACCAGCGGCGTCCTGATCGCCTCGCCCGGCTGGAGGCAGGTTTCGATCTCGTTCTGCCCCGCGCGAACGCTCACGACGTTCTTCTCCTCGCAAACGAACTCCGCGCGCCAGCAGCCCGGCCACCCCACGGCCACGAACGTTCCGCCGCCGCCGTACTCCAGGTTGAAATACGGGAAGCTGCCGTGCGTAGGCCTGCCGGAGGTACTGTTTCTGACCACCGGCATCGTGGCAAGGTCAATCTCGTAGGGCGCGTACATGTCGCCCAGGTCGCCGTTGATGCCCTTGAGGAGCGGCTTCCGGCCCTTGAATCTCGCGTCGCAGGCGTTGATTTTTGCGAAAACCCCGGTCATTTCAGCGGTGGTGTTCGTGATGTAGACCGTCCACTCGAACGCGTCGAAGGACTTGTAGGTTTTCGAGTCGACCCTGAATTCGGCGCCGCTCGCTTTGTGCACGAACACGGTCTCCCGCCGCACTCCGTCAGCCTCTTCGGCCTCTGTGTCGCTCTTCTTCTCGAACGCGTCCTCACCGAACCCCTGCACGAACTTCCCGTCGTACGTGAACGAGAACGGGAACGTCTCCGGCTTTTTCAAATACTCATCCATCTGTTTTTTCGCCCTCTTTCCTGCTGAAACCGCGGCAAGTCCGCCGCCCGAGCCAGCGGTAACGCCCGCGCAACCCGCGCAAAAAAGCAGCCCCGCCGATACCGCAAGTACCGTCAGCGCCGCAACCGCTTTTTTAATAAATGATATTTTCATTGTTAACCACCAGAAAAATCAATTTATAATTCGAAACAAGAAGCAAGGAATGTTCCGGCGCGGAAATGCACCGCAATCGAATCATGCCGCTTTCACGCCGGATTACTCATTTCCTGTTCCTTATTCCTTATTCCCAATATTCTTCCCAGCTCTTCCACCGTTTCCGCAACGAAGTCCGCGCCCGCGCCTTCCAGCTCTTCCCGGCTCCCGTACCCGTACAGAACGCCGACCGCCTTTATTCCCGCCTCGTGGGCCCCTTCTATGTCGTGGTTCCTGTCGCCCACCATCAAGCAGTCCGCAAGGTCGCCCGGTCCGAGCCCGAGGGCGGCGAAAATGTCGTTCAGCAGGTCGCTTTTCTTCATGTAGGTTTCGGCCATGTCGTTGCCGGCGACGTAGTCGAACCACTTCGCGATCCCGAAGTAGTCGAGAATTCTCTCTGCGAAGCGGAGGGGCTTGGCGGTCGCCAGGATCACCTTGTCGCCTTTTTCGTGAAGGGCCTCGAGGAGCTCCGGGATGCCGGGGTAGATGTCGTTCTCGAGGATGCCCTTGTCGGCGAAGTACTCGCGGAAATAGCCGATGGCCTCGGGGGCACGTTCGACCGGGATCCCGAATTTTTTGTTGAAAGAGTCGGTCAGCGGCGGCCCGATGAAGCAGTAGAGCTCCTCCCGCGGGGGCTTTTCGATGCCGAAGCGGTCGAGCGCGTGCATGACCGAGTTGGTGATACCGAGGCCCGGGTCGGTAAGTGTTCCGTCAAGGTCGAATAAAACGTACTTCATTTGTGCGCCGTCCTTTTGCCCTTCTGGCTGTAATGCCGCGCCTGCAGCATCGCGATGACCACCGCGCCGAGAATCAGCGCCCCCGCCCCGATCAGAACGAAGGTCACCGCCGTCGACGAATAGGGTGCCTCGTAGGTCGCGCCGCCTGAAACGAACGCGCTTCTCGTGCTGCTCGCGGTCTTCCCGCCTGAAACGATGGTCGCGGTCAGCGTAACCTGCGTGCCGTCGTGAATACTCTTCGGCATCTCGAACGAAAATTCACGCCGCATGATGTCTCTGCCGGCCGTGCCGAACTTCTTGAGCGAGTCGTACTGTTTCGTCTCCTCGTAAAGCACCGTAGAACCCACCGTGAGCGTCAGCGTGACCTCGATCGTACCGAGATCCTCCGGAAGCGCGTTGTTGACCGCCACGTCGATCGCGTGGGTCTGGCCGCGTCCGCTGGTGATGTCGTAAATTTCAATGTTGACGCCCGCCGGCGCGAAGGCGCTCTCAAGCATCTGCGCGAAGGACTTTTCGAAGAAATCGCCGCCGTCCGTGAAGCCGTCGGACATTCCTTTTCTGACCACGTGAACCGGCAGAATGATGCCGCCGTATTTGCGAGAAGTGCGCCAGTACTCGAGCATTTCGCAGAGAATTTCGTTGTAGGCGTCGGGAATGTTGTCGGAGGTCAGCACCTTGAGCGTCGTCTCCCACCATTCGGCGGAGTGTGCGTCGACAGGCGTGCCGTCCGGGTCAACCGCTATAAAATCGGCGAGAGACGTGATGATTCTCGCGCCGGGGGTGTTCTTGATGTTCCAGGAGACCTCTTTGACCGTGTGAAGCAGCGGCGCGTCGGCCGTAAGGTCTTTCGGGAATACGTTGTCGGAGTTGCCGAGCAGCGAAACGTCGCACTCGATCACCGCGTTTTCGTCGTAGGGCTTGGATATGCCGGTGGAAACGGGCCTCGACTGCGGGTCGGCCTGAAGCGCTCCCGTCACGGCGCCGCGAATTCCCGGAACCTCCGCAGCCTCTCCGCAAAGATCCCAGTAAAACGCCGACGCGTAGTTCGAAAGCTCGCTGACTATCGAAGAAATCTCGGTGCTGAAAGCGGCCGCCGTCGCGCCGCCCTCTTCGCTCATTCCGATCGGGAATTCGGACACCAGGAACATTCCCGCCTCGTCCGCGGCCTCATACCATTCCGCCGGGAAGACGGTTCCCGAGCCCTTTAAAGTGTTGATTCCGAGCGGCTTGAGCTGTTCAAAAAGCGCAAAGATTCCCGCGCCCGCGGCGGTTCCGAGCAGCGTCTCCTGCAGCGCGATACTCTCGTCGACGGTGATGCCCGCCACAAAGAACGGACTCCCGTTCAGCGTCAGGTTCCCGCCGTCCTCGTCGACGCCGACGGTCCGCATTCCGAACCTCAGCCGGCAGGTAATTCCCGCGAGCGTGATCTCCGCCTCGTACAGGAACGGATTGGCCGGCGACCACATTTTCGTCGCGTCGAAGCCCCTCAGCCTCACCTTCAGGTCGAAAACGTACTTCGACATCCGGCCGTCGGGTCTGAAAAGCACCGCGTCCGTGCCGACTCCGTTGTGCGTCGCAAACTCGCCGTTTTCCGCCACCCCGATTTCAAAAACGTTCACCTCGAGGCGGTCATCCGGAGCGCCCGCGCCTGCCGAGATCTCGGTCCTGAAAACCACCGACCCCTGCTCCGTGTCGGGAATGACCTGCACCTTGCCGAACCGTATCTCCCCCGCGCACTCAAGCGTCACGGAGCCCGCGATTCCCGGCGCGGTCCCGGTCTCATACGCGGAAAAGTCGCCCCTCCCGAGAATGATCCTCAGCGAATTCTCGCCGTCCCGCACGAACGTTGAAATGTCGATTTTCCGCGACATATAGGAAAAACTAAGCGTCGCCGCAAGGTTTCCGTTCACATATATTCTGGCGTCGTAAAGGAGCCTCGACACGCTGAGCAGAATGCTCTGCGACTCCGCGTCGAAGCCGTCGACGTAAAAGCTCTTTTCGAGAAGCAGCGCCTCCGCGCCGGTCTTGTCAAACCCCGGGACCAGGAACAGTCTTCCCGCCTCCGCCGGTTCGCCCGCGTAGGAAGCGTACTGTTCTACCGTTTTTTTCTCGGCGTTCCAGACGCCGTCAAGCGTCACGGTCGGGTTGCCGCCGGCGCCGCAGTGAAGGTACTTCGTGCCGTCCTCCGCGTAGTCGGGAACCTGCGTCGGTTCGGGCGTCGCAGTCGGCTCTTCGGTAGGTTCTCCGGCCTCAGCGCCTGTTGCTTCCGGCTCTTGCCCGGGAGTTTCGAAAAGCGTCTCTGCGGCAGGGTCGGGCTCCGTTGCCCTTGCCTGCCCGGCGGAAAAAACGGCGCACAAAAGCACCGCGGCCGCAAGAACCGCGCAAAGCAGCGCCTGATATCCTCTGTTTCCGGTTTTCAAAACTCTCTTCATCGCTTCTCCGTAACCCGTTTTTCTCGCTCAAGTTCCGCCGGCGGTTTCATTTCGATTGCGCCGGCGCGCGTTTTTGCCATCTACATTATAAATTCATTTCGCGCGATTGTCAAAAAATACTTTAGGAAGCGCTGATTCAATAGCTATTTTTGCGTGCGGCCGCACTTTACATTGCGTCTCTCACTTGACGACGCACTT
>DBXM01000047.1:32414-48457 GCA_002309655.1 Mageeibacillus sp. UBA1212 | reverse complement strand
CTCACTTGACCGCTTCGCGGAATCGCTCGCGCCGCCAATGTAAAGCTGCGGCGTTTTGAAGTGAGGAAGTGGTTTGCGGAGACCAAGCGGAGACGCATGCGGGTCCGCTCTTTTCCGCTTCCTTTGCCGCCTCCTTTGTGCTACAATTCAACCGGCAGTAACGCGCTCCGCTCCGCGCGCTTATAAGGAGGAAAAGCCATGCGTTTTGTTCCCGACCACGATCTTCACATTCATTCCTATCTTTCGCTGTGCTCCGGCGATCCCGCGCAGAATCCTGCGGCCATTCTCGCGTACGGCGAGGAGAACGGCCTCAAGACGCTCTGCATGACCGACCACATGTGGGATCCGGCTGTTCCCGGCGCTTCGGAGTGGTACGCGGCCCAGTCCTACGAACGGACCCGGGAGGTGCTGCCGCTTCCTCAGTCGGAAAACGTGAAGTTCCTGTTCGGCTGCGAGACGGAAATGGACAAAAATCTGGTGATAGGCATTTCCCGGAAAACGGCGGAGGCGCTGGATTTCATCATCGTGCCCACCACCCACCTGCATATGGAAGGGTTCACGCTGAACGGGGACGAAGACGCCCGCGAACGGGCCGCACTCTGGGTCCGGCGGTTTGACGCGCTTCTCGACTCGGACCTTCCCTTCGAAAAGACCGGCGTCGCCCACCTGACCTGCCCGCTGATCTGGCGCAACCGCTACCTCGAAGTGCTGGAGGCGATTCCCGACGACGAGTACCACAGACTTTTCGAGCGGTCCGCGAAGGCCGGCCTCGGCATCGAGCTCAACTTCTCGGTCTTTAACATGACTCCCGCCGGCGCCGAAACGGTGCTGCACCCCTACCGGATCGCGAAGGAGGAAGGCTGCAAGTTCTACCTCGGCCGCGACGCCCACCACCCAAAGGAACTGCAGAGCGCGATGAAGGTCTTCAACGCGGCAATCGACCTGCTCGATTTAAAAGAGGACGACAAGATTCCGCTGCTGCTCGGAAAATAAGACTGCTTTGGGGAAGCGCCGATTTAATAGCTGTTTTTGCGTGTTGCCGCACTTTGCATCGCGTCTCTCAAAGAATTCTTCGACTTCCCCTACGGCGCGAAGCCGGAAAGCGTGATAACGGACTAAACAAACAAATCTGTTGAAAACATAAAGCACGGACGGACTCTCAAAACCATGAAAAAGACGGAAAAGCGACCTGCTGCCGGTTCCTGCGCACGCCCGGTGCCGGACCGGTAGTTGTCATGTACGCTGACAGAGACGGTTCTGTCGACAACGCCGGCGGTTTCGTCACATGGAAAGACGCCGGCGCCCGTCCGGTAACGCGGGTCAACGTCGGCTGATCCGCCCGTTTTGTTGATTTTTCCCTGCAAACAGGGATTTTCCGGAGGTATTACAATGATTAAAGTCGCTTTTTATGACACAAAGCCTTACGACAGACAGTCGTTCGAGCGCTTCGGAACAACGCGCGGCGTTCAGTTCAAATACCTGGAGGCAAAGCTGTGCGAGGATACCGCCGAGCTTGCGCGCGGGTGCGACGCAGTCTGTGTGTTTGTCAACGATACGGTAAACGCCGCCGTCATTGACCGCCTTTACGCGCTCGGCGTCAGGTTGATTGCCTTGCGTTCGGCGGGATACAACAACGTTGACGTGCAGCACGCGTTCGGTAAAATTCACGTCGTTCACGTTCCCGCGTACTCTCCGTATGCGGTTGCCGAACACGCGATGGCGCTGCTGCTCACTTCGGTCCGCCGCATTCACAAGGCGTACAACCGCACGCGGGAGTTTAACTTTTCGTTGAACGGCCTTACCGGTTTCGACTTTCACGGCAAGACCGCCGGCGTTATCGGAACCGGCAAGATCGGGCGCATTTTCATCGACATCTGCAGGGGTTTCGGAATGAATGTAATCGCTTACGACCCCTTCCCCGTTCCCGACAGCGGGATCGAGTATGTCGAACCGGACGAACTGTATTCCCGCAGCGACATCATTTCGCTACATTGTCCGCTGACCGGCAGCACCCGGCACATGATCGGCGCAGAAGCAATTTCGAAAATGAAAAAGGGCGTCGTCATTGTCAACACTTCGCGCGGCGCGCTCATTGACGCCGAAGCGCTGCTCGACGGAATCAAAGCGAGAAAAATCGGGGCGGCGTGTCTGGACGTCTACGAGGAGGAAGCCGACGTGTTCTTCGAGGACCGTTCAGGCCATATTCTCGACGACGAACTGCTCTCGCGGCTGATTTCGATGCCCAACGTGATCGTGACGTCTCACCAGGCGTTCCTGACGGAAGAGGCGCTCGGAAACATCGCGGAAACGACAGTGAACAACATTCTTTCCTGCTTCGAAAACGACGGCGCCTGCGACAACGAGCTCTGCTACCGCTGCGGCAGCATCGAGAAGTGCAAAAAGAGCCGGAAGGAAAAGTGTTTCTGAAACAACGGCCGTGATTTTCCAAAATTAGCTAATATTTCCCGTTGTCAAATTCGCTAATTTGCGGTAGAATACCTCTTGAAAAGGAGGTGTACCGGTCATGACAACCGCAACAGCAACCGAAGTTCAAAACAACTTCGGCAAATTCCTGAAAATGGCTATCGAAGGGCAGGAAGTCGTTATCCTGAAGAACGGCACCGAAGTCGCAAGACTCATCTCAAGAGACCGCACGGTTTCATTCCTCACGGACAGCCTCGTCGGCGTTCTGAAAAACAACACCGGTCTGGACAGGGAATCGATCAGGTCGGAAAGGATGGAAAAATATGAAGGTGCTGGTTGACACCAACGTCATCCTTGACGTTCTTTACGCAAGAGAGCCCTTCGTGAACGACGCCTCCCTGCTCTTCAAATACTGTGAACTCGATCAGGTCGACGGTTACGTTTCAGCGCTGACTGTTCCCAACATCGTTTACGTCATGCGCAAGGAGCTTGCCCGCAACAAGATCCGGCAGCTAATCGAAACGCTTACCGGCATTCTCACTGTTTCGGAGCTCAGGGAATCCGACCTGACAAATGCCGCCAAAACGGACATTGACGATTATGAGGATTCCATTCAGAGCGCCTGCGCTTCGAGAATCAAGGCGGATTTTATCGTAACGAGGAATCTCAAGGCTTTTAAGAACAGCCGCGTTCCCGCGATTAGTCCTTCCGGACTTCTGGAACGGCTGCATTTTTCACAGCTCGGCCGGCCCGGTTATTGAGTCCTGCTGTTTCCGTCTTGCAGGATTTTTGTAGACTTTTCGCGGCGGGTCTGCTATACTCACTTTAGATAAAACGCTTGCGGCCTGTCCGGGTCGCGCCGTCTACTTACACACGGAGGTTATTATGGGCGAAAGAAAGAAATACACGCTGACACTCAACGGCACGAAATATCCGATTTCCACCGAGGAACCGGAGGAGTACATCCGCAGAATCGAGTTCTTCCTCAACTCGCGCATCCAGAACGCGAAGGACAAAACCGGCATGATCTACTCCGACTCCATCACCCTCGCGCTGCTCGCCATCGAAGTGGCCGACTCCCTCTTCAAGACTCAAAAGCAGTTCAACGAGCTCAAGGCGGAAACCAACAAGCTGCTCGAAAAATACGACGAACTGTCGGCTCAGCACGACTCCAACTGCGCTGAAATCGACGATCTCGAAAACGAGATTCGTGAACTTCGCGAAAAGATTCTCATACTGAAACTCGGCGGAACTGCCGACTGATCAAGTTGTTTTTTCACGTAAAGCGCCGGGTAAAGCACGTCTTTCCCGGCGTTCCTTATTAAAGTCCGTAAGCAGAGAATTTGATGCCATGGCCTATCTTCTATCCCCCGCGGGCAGTCCCGCGTGCCTAATAGCCGGCGTTCAGAACGGCGCCGACGAGATATATCTCGGGCTCAAGGATTTCAACGCCCGCGCAGGTGCCGAGAACTTCACCCTCGACAGCCTGGGCGAGTGGGTCCGCTATGCGCATATAAGGGGCGTGAAGATTCACGTCACCCTGAACACCCTTCTCACCGACCGGGAACTTGACGCTGCGGAAGAACTCGCCCTTGAAGCGGACAAGCTCGGGGTTGACGCGTTCATTCTCCAGGACACTGCCATCGCACTGAGGCTGGCGGGAAAGGTGGGCGCAAAACTCCACGCCTCCACCCAGATGAGCGTCATGAACATTCACGGCGTGAAGCAGGCGGCAGCCCTCGGGTTTTCGCGGGTCGTACTGGCCAGAGAACTGCCCCTTGCCGAGATCGCGCAAATCGCCTCTTCGGGAATTGCCGAGACGGAGGTGTTCTGCCACGGCGCCCTTTGTATGTCCTACTCAGGTCAGTGTATGCTGAGCGCGTCTCTCTCCGGAAGAAGCGGTAACAGAGGCACCTGTTCGCAGCCGTGCAGGCTTAAATACGCCAACGTCTACCCGGACGGCAGTGCTTCAGGCAAAGACTTCAAGTATATGCTGAGTCCCGCGGACCTCTGTTCACTGCCATATCTGCGGCGTCTCACGGCGACCGGCGTAACGGCTCTTAAAATCGAGGGGCGTCTCAAAGCCCCCGAGTACGTGGCAGCCGTGACCTCCGCCTACCGCAGGGCTCTGGACCATCCGGAGGACAACGTGTCCGGGGACGTCAAAAAGCTTACTGTAATTTTCAGCCGCGGAGGTTTCTGTTCCGGCCACCAGCTGGGCAAGCTCACCCCGGACGATATAACGTATGACTACCCCGGAAAAACGGGTCTCCCCTGCGGCAAGCTTATCGGGCCCGCCGTTTCCGTGAAGAGTCCCGTCTTGATTTCCCGCGCTCCCGTCAACATTTTCCGCGCCAAAGTTCGCGTCACTGAAGACCTCTCCACCGGCGACGGCATCTGCTTCCGCGGCGCTCCGGATTCCGGCGGCGTCGTAAACGTCATCGAGTCGGGCGGTGTCCGGCTTGACACTCTCAGGGCGGGCGAAACCGGAACCATCACCGTCTCCGGAACGGCGGGAACCGCCTCCGATTCGTTCTATAAAACACTTGATTTTACCTATAACAAGGCTCTTTCGCAGACTTTCAAGCCCGGCGTTGAGCTTCGTAAGGTTCCGGTTTCGGCGTCTCTCGAGAAGGCCGGAGACCGCGTCAGGCTGACGTTCACAGACGGAAAGAACAGTGTCTGTTCGTCAGTGCGGCCGGCCCTTTCCAACGAAAGACCGGGGGATGCGTTTTTTGCGGAAAAGGCCCGGGAAATAATCTCAGCAACCGGCGGCACTCCTTACGCGGTCACCGGGGTGCAAATCGATCCGGACGCCGGCGCTGTGACGTTTTCGCAGCTAAAAAAAATGAGGCGGGAAACCGTCGAGGCACTCTCCTCGGTTCGCGAAAGGAGGGGCGCGGTATGAGATCGGCTTTTGTCTTCGACCCGGCTGCGGTCAGCGGCATTTCCGGGAAATATGATCTGGTCCACGTGTCCTGCCTGCCCTTCCTGTGCGGCATGCCCTTTTCGGAGGTCGAAAGACTCCGGAGGGTTTTTTCCGGAAATTTTCCGGAAAATGAATCGCCCTTAAGCGGAGGCGGTCCGAAGTTCCTTCTTGCGTTACCGTTCATCTCCCGGGGACGTGCCTTCCGCCTCTTCGCGGAGCGGTTTCCCGAGGCCCTCCGGACCTTTGACGGATTCACGCTCGAGAACATCGGCGACTACGAGTTCCTGATGTCGCTTTTTGCCGAAAACAAGGTAAATCCCGCGAACGAATACTTCCTCGCCGGCGACACTGCGTTCAACGTTTTCAACAGCGAGACCGCGGAGTTCTGGCGCGGGAAGCTCGACTCGCTCGCGATCCTTCCCGAGCTCGACCCCGAAGAGCAAAAGGCGCTCGCGGAGCGGTTCCCGGAGGGAATAGTTCCGGAAATTGTCAGCTGCGGAACGGTCCCGGTTATGAGGAGCGAGCACTGTTTCGCGGTCAGGGGGAAGAATTTCAGATGCGGCGCCTGCGGGAAATACGGACTGGGCGGCGGCTGTCTCAGGGACGTCAAGGGGCGCGAGTTCAGGGTCGTCACAAACCCGCTCGACTGCAACTGCGTTCTGCTCGGGAACGTCAACCCGCGGGAGCCTGAAGCGGATGCGTGCGGAATTTTCAGAACTGACGTTTTTGCCTGATTTTAGGTGAAATTCCCGGCTTCGAAACACATGCGGCCGTCGCAAAACGGTTCGAAAAGTGCCGAATCCCTTGACAAACCGGGAAAGCGATGGTATATTGATACTGGCGCGACAAGAAGCAGCTAACGGGACTTACTTCTTAGCAGGCTTTTATGATCCGGATTAGTTCCGTGATATCGTTTTCTTGCGCGTCATCCCCTGCCGGATCGCCGTCCATTCGGTGAACCGGCATTTTTTGAGCAAGTCCGGCGGTGTCAGCCGCGAGCGCCGTTCACGAACCGTTTTTAAAGGGACGGCGGAGTTACGGGAGAAAAGCAAATAATGAAGACTATCTATAAAGACTATCTGTTCACGAAGAAAATACTCGTCGCGGAAAAAGCGGCGCTCGAGGAAAAGGCGGCAACCGGAAACGCGGCCGCAATCGCGGAGGAAGACAATTCCGCGGTTCTTTGTCTGCTGTACAGCGGGCTCAACATGGTCATCGTGAAGGGCGGCGAACTGGCAACGCCCGACATGGTGGAATACGCTTTTTCGCAAATCGGCAAAAAGGTCCCCGAGGCGTTCTACAGGGGCTTCCCGAAGAGCGTTCTCGCGCTTCCAGATTATGCACGGTACCTCGACCAGGTCGTTCACTACGCCCAGACCTACGGAATGGGGCGGTTCGACGACCCGGGACATTCCGTTTTCGAAGAAATCGGGGATCGCGGGGAGTTCATCGAGGAGGTTCCCGTCAGGCAGTTCACGATAGTTCCCGAAGACGAGGCGGTCGAAATGCTCCGCGAGGCCGTCGGGAATCTGCTCCGCTCTTCGAGGCCGCTGAACAGCTTCCAGTTCGGGCTGATTGAGAATTTCATTCCCGAGTACGGGTTCAAAATCGAAAAAATCGGCTCCAAAAACACCGCAATCAAGCTGCTTTACGCGCTTCGCGACATGTCGTTCACCGACTTTTTAATGCTCTCCGACGTGATAAAGCTCGTTGACGAGATCAACGGCGGCGTGTACGGGTCGGAAAGACTCAACCAACTGAACCTTAAGAACGCCGACCGCAAATTCATCACGGCGGTCATAGACACGCTCTTCGAAAAGGGCAAATGCGACGTCCGCGCGTGCAGCGAAAAGAAGGCCGTCTGGTGCGGGCTCCTTCACCACATTCACTACAAGCCGAAATGCGACGAGGCCGTGAATTTCGTCAACCTCATCCGCGGCGACAGGAACGTCTCGGTCTACTCGGGGTTCGAGAAGGCCCTCGGACAGGGCGACGTCAGGAATGCGGTTTTGACCTTAAAAGAGGGAAAAGGCGGCGCTTCGGTCCTAAGGAATCTCGACTACCTCGCGAGCCGCTGCAAAAACGGCGAAGAGCTCGATTTCGTGATGAACGCCTGCCCTTCGGATAACCTTATCGTCCTGCTCCAGCTCCTTCAGCGCTACAGGAACCCCTATTCGACCGTGAACGGGCCGCGCGTGTTCAGGTACGTGCACAGGAACACGGTGAGGGTTCACAGCGAGACCCCCGAGGAGACCGTCAGGCGCAAGTCCCACATCACCGAAGGCCAGAAGGCCGGCCTCTCCGAACACATCGAAAACAACATAAGGCGCCTTTTGAAGGGCCTCCTCGGCAAGGTCTACATCGACCCTGAAATGCGCCGCGCCGCCCTCCCGATTCAGGAGAGCGCGTCAAACGGCGGCGCGGGCGTTCTCGCCAAAGGCACAAGGATTCCCATCGCGGAGGCCAAGAAGATAAGGGCCTTCACGTACTGGGAAAAGGTCAACGACATCGACCTGTCGGTCATAGGCCTCACCGAAGACGGCGCGCAACGCGAGTTCTCGTGGCGCACGATGGCGGGCGAAAACTCCGACGCGATAACGTACTCGGGCGACCAGACCTCGGGCTTCAAGGGCGGCTCCGAGTTCTTCGACGTCGACGTCGCGCTGTTCAAAGCGAAATACCCCGAGGTCAGGTACCTCGTTTTCTGCGACAACGTCTATTCGGGAACGCCCTTCAGCGGCTGCGTCTGCCGCGCGGGCTACATGCTCCGCGACACCGCCGACTCGGGCGAGATTTTCGAGCCCAAGACCGTGCAGTCGTCGTTCACGGTAACCTGCGACAGCACCTTCGCCTACCTTTTCGGAATCGACCTCCAAAAGCGTGAATTCGTGTGGCTTAACGAAGCTCAGAACGGCGTCGTGACGGTCGCCGGAACCAGGCACCTCAACTTCCTTCTCACGACCTTCGCGGCAACCGACGTCATCAACATGTACACGTTCTTCGAGATGGCCGCCACCGAGGTCGTAAGCGACCCGAAGGAGGCCGACGTTGCCGTCACCGACAGGCAGG
The DNA here is from genome assembly GCA_002309655.1 of Mageeibacillus sp. UBA1212. Taxonomy (GTDB): domain Bacteria; phylum Bacillota; class Clostridia; order UBA1212; family UBA1212; genus UBA1212. The sequence continues at coordinate 40,035 of DBXM01000047.1, read as the reverse complement.
TCGAGCTCAAAGACGGCGCCGCGCAGATAAGAAGCTGCGATTTCGACAAAATTCTCGCCGTGATGAACCGCTGAAAGTGAAAACGCGCGTTGAAAACGAAACGCGAATCGAAAAAGGAAGGCGCGCAGGAAAAGCCGGTAAAGCCGGAAAGACCGAAAAAACCGAAACGACGGATTTGATTTTTAATTGATTTCCGCAAAAATCGTGCTATAATCATATTAAAGTTTTTACTTTAGGAGGTAAACTTATGAAAAACTTCAGAATTTGCGCACTGCTTGTCGCTCTCGCAGTTCTCATCGCCGCCGTTCCGTTCACGGCTTTCGCGGACGGTTCCGAGCCCGGCCTTATTTACGACTTTTACGAGAAGTCCGTTACTGAGAACTACGGTTTCACAAGCCTGACCAACTGCACGGTTGAGTGGGTTGAGGGCGTTCTCAGACACACCGCTGTAGAGAACATTATGGAAGCAGACGATGGCATCGGCGACCCCAACTTTATGATTGCCGACGCCCAGTACTCCGACCTCGACTGCTCCGAGTACCCCTACTTCGCGATCAACCTCAAGAACCCCTCCGAGGCGACCCAGTTCGAGGTCCACTTCGGAACAGATGAGCACGGACTCTCCGCGTCCAACGTTTTCCACCTCGACATCGAAAGCGGAATGGACACGTTCAAGACGTTCTACTGCTACATCCCGACGCAGAACGAAAAGTGGGTCAACATCCTCAACGCTCCCGGCGGACTCTCCGAGCAGGAGACCGGCTCCTACACCGCTCCCGAAATGGAAGAGGGCGGCTCCTTCTGGGAAGGCTATCTTAACAGCCTCAGAATCGACGGCGTCTACTTCGGCGGCCGTTCGGGACTCGTTCCCGGCGGAACGTCATACGACATCGCATGGATCGCGTTCTTCAAGACCGAGGACGACGTTAAGAACTTTGCCGGCCCCGACAGAACGAAGCCAACTCCCGAGCCCACGCCGACTCCCGACATCTCCACGATCGCACCCTTCGGAACGATCATTTTCGACTCCGACGACTACGACGATTTCTGGACCGGTCCCAACCTCATTGACGACGTTTCGTTCAACGAAGAAGACAAGTGCTACGACATCTCGATCCCTGAGGGCGGCGACCCCTTCATCACCATGGCTTTCGGTTCGTACATCGCGCTGGAAATGATGGACGAGGTCGAGCTCGACACTTATAAAATCATGCAGATCAAGATGAAGATCGATCCTAAAATCGGTCTGCAGGGCAACATCTACTACTCGACCGACGAAGCTCCCGGCGCTTACGCCGAAGCCCAGAACGTGTCCTACCGCTACGCCAACACCGAGGACTGGCAGGTCGTCAACGTCGACTTCACAAGGCAGCGCAACTGGACGTCCATCCTCGACGCCTGCCGTCTCGACGCTTTCCCGTCCACCAGCGCCGACACCGTCGTAAAGGTTGCTTACATTACGTTCTTCAAGACGCTCGCAGAAGCGCAGGCATTCGCGGACATGGGATCCCAGTTCCCGGCGACTCCCGAACCGACCGCAACGCCCACCCCGACGCCCACGCCTGATGTGACCGCGACTCCCGAGCCCACCGACGCCCCGACAGAAAAGCCGACCGAAACTCCCACTCCGGAGCCCAAGAAGACCGGCTGCGGCAACGTTATCGGCGGCACCTTCGCAGTCGTTGCTCTCGCGGCATGCGCGCTCGTTATCAGAAAGAAACATTGAAACACCTGATATAATTGATTGAACTAACCCCACGCCGCCTGCGCGTTTCGCTCCTCCCGCCGTATTTTCCCCTCCCGGGAACGGTTCCGGAACGGATTTTGCCGGGCGGCGTTTTTCGACCCGCTTTATTTCCCCGATATTTCCGTATTAATGCGGGAAATATAATAGTTGTTGAAATCGGGGCGATTATTTGCTAAAATTGGCTCAAGAATGAAATTGCTCCTACGGAAACGGAGCTTTTTTGGAGGTATAACAATGAAAAAAGCATTATCTGTTATTCTTGCCTTAGCGGTTGTATTCTCCCTCTGCTCGTTCTTCGCGTTCGCGGAAGAGCCGGCCGAGGATCCGAATACCGTTGTGGTTCCGACGTACGAAGGAGCTCACAATCCCGGCAACTGGCTCAACCAGTTTGACGAGGAAGATGTGTGCTTTGGTAACACCTATGTCGCATTCCGCACCGCAGCGCCGCTCAAAGCAATCGGCTTCCCCGAGGTTTACGCCGGCATATCCGACGACGACCGCGACGTTGACGTAAAATTCGAAATCTTCACCTACGCGACCGATCCCGCAACTTCTGTCACGGGCACCGCGATCTTTACCAAAGAGGTGCATTTCGACGGCGACTTCAAGGAATACAAGCTGGAGCTTGACACGCCTCTCGCGGCAGGCCAGTACGTTTTCAAAATTTCGCAGCTCTCCGAAAAGGGCTCCAACCCCGAGGCCGGCCACTATTTCGTCCTTCCCAGCGCCGATATGGTCTACCTGAACAGGCACCTCGTTTTCGGTGGCACAGTTGGAACCGAATTCGCTTTCTCCCTCATTTTTGAGAAGACCGAAGGCGTGACCGACTACATCGTCGAGCTCGACACCGGCGCGCAGGAAGCCATATTCTACGACGACCGCGCGGTTCAGGTCGTGGCACGCGTCGGCAACAATGCGCGCAACTTCAACTCCCTGGACGACTACGCCATCCTCACGGCTGAAATTCCCGAGGGCAAGGTCCTTCACCAGTTCATCCTGAAGAACGCTCCGACCTGGAACAACAACGGCCCGGGCTCCGACATCGACTGGGAAGTCTACCGCTGGGACAACGACTACGACACGACCTTCAAAGGCCGCGCCATCGCCCACGGTTCGGAAATTGACCACAAGGACAACCAGGACCTCGTTATCGACTTCGGCGCCAAACTGAAAGGCGGCAGCAGATACCTGATCGTTATCACGGCTTCCAACGACGGCGCCATCGGTTACTGGGGCGGCGACACGGTCTCCGTTGAAGGATGGGAATTCTTCGAGAACGAAGGCGACGACGCTCAGAGCTACCCTGCCTGCACATATAAGACGGCGACTTACGAAGGCCCCGAGGAGACCGAAGAGCCCACTCCCGAAGAGACTCCCACTCCCGAAGTGACCGAAGCTCCCGCGACCCCGACCCAGGCTCCGACCGAACCGCCCACGAACACCCCCGAGCCCGCTCCCACCGAAGAGCCCACTCCCGAGCCCAAGAAGTCCGGCTGCGGCAACGTTATCGGCGGCGCGTTCGCAATCATCGCTGTTGCGGCCTGCGCTCTGGTGATCAGGAAGAAGCATTGATAAACATTATTTCCTATAGTTAGGGATGAAGGCCGGCGCCCGCGAGGGTGCCGGCTGTTTTTTTCGCGGTTGTTGCTTGCGAACAGGGCGCGGTTGGTTTATAATAAGCGCGAAGTAATCCCGTTTCCGGGCTGTTCGAACCATTCCCGTTCCCGGGCCAATGAATCTTCGTGATTTTCGCAAAAGGAGCTTTCCGGTGAAAAAACTGCTTTCCGTTTTGATATCCGCCGTATGTGCCGTGTGCGCCGCGTGTGTATTGTGCCTCGCGCTCTTTGCGGGCGGATTCACTATTGCGGCGGCCGAAGACGCATCGGAAACCACATCGGAGGAGGTTCCTGTCGAAGATCTGCCGACGGTCGACCCGGCCGAGGAACGCGTGATCACCTATTTCGGGGACTGCAAGATCGGCCACTGGCTGAGCGTTTTCGACGACAGCGGCAACTGCACCGGCTACGTCAGCGTCGTATTCTCGGCCGCGGCTCCGTTCCACCAGTTCGGGGTGCCCGTAGTCTGGTCGGGAACCGACGAAAACCGGAGCTCGGCGGAGTGCCGCTTCGCGATCTATGAGTTCAAGGACGACGAAGAGACCACGATGAAGGGAACGCCGGTCTTCTGCGAGGACATCTGGTTCCGGCACGACAGCGGCTACGGAATCATTATGCCGATGGAAAAATTCCTGCCGGCGGGAAAATATATGCTGGTCATCTCGCAGCTCACCCCGCGCACGGAGGACACCGGCCCTTATATAGTCATTCCCCGCGTCAGCAGCCTCTACAGCTCCAATTACCTGAAATTCGGCGGCATTTCCGACAAGCCGTTCGCGTTTTACGTCGACTTCCTGAAAACGGAAGGCATCACGGAGTATTTCAGACCCATCAACAACGCCGACGTGACAGAGTTTCATAATGACGAACCGGTCAAAGTTACCGGCGACAACGAGGGTGGCGCCCACTGCATCAACGACGAAGACTTCGCGCTGCTCTCCCCGGTCATTCCCGACGGCAAGGTCCTCCACACGCTGACTCTTCTCAGCGCGCCGACCTGGTCGAACAACGGCACCGGCTCGAACATGAGCTTTGCGGTCTACAAGTGGAATTCGAACTACGAAACCACGCTGAAAGGCGACCCGGTTTACGGCGGCACCGTGAAGGACCACAAAGACTGCGCCGACCTTGAACTTGATTTTGCCGACCGGCTCGAAGGCGGCTCGCAGTATCTGATCGTTCTGCGCGGCATAGGGCCCAAGCAAATCGGCTTCTGGAACGCGAAATACAAGCACAGCGCCGGCTGGAACTCGTACCTGAACGGGGAACGCGTCAGCTCCGAATTGATGCCCTCATGCAGCTACACGACGGCGACGGTTGAAATAATCCCCGCCGCGACGGAAGACGTTCCCGGCGAAGAAGGAACCCCCTCGGGCGGCGACCCCGCGGCCACGCCTTCGGGAAGTCAGCCGGTCGATCCCTCTTCAAGCACCGGGCCTTCGGGAACTTCCTCGCCTTCGGGCGGAAAAGGCTGCGGCGGAAGCCTGATTACTTCAAGCGCAGTCCTGCTGCCGCTCCTCTTCGCGGGGCTGCTCGCTTCCAAAAAGCGCCGTTCTATGTAAAATATTCATTAGTTTCGCGGGGCTCCGCCGGCAGATTCCGGGCGGAGCCCCCTCTTTTTTCCCGCTTCCGCTCCCCGGGAAAGCTGCTTTCCGTTTTTCGCGTTTTTCTCCCGTTCCCCGCTCTGTTTTGCAAATCTTTTCTCAACTACACACACAGGAAAACCACCGTCAACCCACCGGAAACCCACCATTTGGTGGAAATCAACCCACCGAGGGCCACCCGCAACACACAAAAAAAATCAAAAAACACTGTCGCTGTTTCGCGAAAATCCTCCGCGGTGGGTTTAAACCCCGAGAAACCCACAAAAACCGTCCAAAAACCCACAATTCGGCCGCCTTTACCCACAATTTACTAAAGAAACCCACAGTAAAACTCAAAAAAACACTTCCCCCGTAACAAAGAATCTTCCTGCCTTTTTTCACAATTCCGTTGTGTTTTTTGCGCAAATTGCGGATTTCAAGACCTCAAAAGCACAAAACCGAGGCGTTTTTCAGCCGTTCCCGGTGTGTTTCGGTAGTATTTCCCGAAAAATAGCGGTTTTCGCGCATCGGTGGATTCACGGTGGATTCACGGCGGATTTCCGGCAATTATCCGGTGGCTTTCCATGCGCCCGCGGTGGGTTTCCCGCTGTTTTTTCCGCAATTTAGGGAAAAACTACGAAAAAACGCCCAAAAGACCTGCATTGGTGGCGTTCACGTCTTGACCTCGGGCGCGCGGTCTGCTACAATTCAATTATCAATTCGCGCAACACGCGGCACTGGAGGGATGAATATGTATTGCAAACATTGTGGCGCTCAGCTTCCGGACGGCAGCAAGTTTTGCTCCAAGTGCGGAAAGTCGCTTGTAGATCAGGCGGCGCAGGCAGTTGCGGGTACCGCGGCACAACCGGCGGGAACCCCCTACGTTCAGCAGGCACAGCCCGCTCAGCCTCAGACCCCTGCTAAGGAAAACAAGCCTAAGAAAGGCAAAAAAGTTCTGATTGCGGTAATCGTTGCGGTTCTGGCAGTCGCGCTGCTGGCCGGCGCTATCGCTCTCATCGCTTCGCTGATCGGGAAGAAATCCGGCGGCAACTTCACGGTCTCCGACAAGAAAACCTACATGTTCGGAGGTGACGACGACGCGCTCTGGATATTCAATAGCGGAAAGCTCACGGAGGCGGTAAAAGGCGAGCTTTACTCCTCATCCGACTATAAAGTAGCCTTCGACGCTGCCGAGGAGAAGGCGGCCATCTTAGTAAGGCTTAAGGGCGGCACGTACAAACTTCTCTACTTCGACGGCAAAAACGTCACCGAAGTGGCTTCCGCGGATGACGACGTTTTTGATGATGAAATTCTTATTTCTTCGAACGGCGAAGGCATCGCGTACACGTTCTACGACGAGAACAACGACCCGCACGTTTACTGGTTCAACGGCAAAAAGGCTGAAAAGATCGCGGAGTACGCCTATGCCACGGCCATCTCGCCGGACGGTAAAACGGTCTGCTACAGGAAGTACTCAAAGGTTGACGGTTCCTACACTTCCGACTACCGCGGCTGCTACTACACCGGCGGCAAGGAATACGTGATCGGAACCAACTGCACCGCTTTCGGCGTGGCTGACGGCGCGAAATTCGTCTATTTCTTCAGAGAGGCGGACGACGGCAGCTATATCGTCTACGTCCAGAAGAAGGACAACGAAGACACCCGCGTGAAGGCAGTAACCTCCAACGATTACGTGGACGGCTGCGCTTTCAACAGCGACTACACCCAGGCATTCTATCAAATCGAGAACAAGGGAACCTATCTGATCAAGAACGGCGAAGAACCGGTCAAGCTGACGTCGAAGGCGATTTCTCCGCTCCTCACCAACAATACGGTTTATACGAGTAACGACAAAGCCGACATGAGCTACATGAGCCTCGGCATAAAAGATTTTGAAGATCCGAACCTCCTCTGGCAAACCCTTGACGGCGGATACACCTCCAGAATCATGAAGCTGACCTCTTCGGGAACCGAGACTGTCATCTCCGGCGACGAGCTCTACCACGTAGTCCTCTGCGACGACTTCCGCACCGTTATTTACGCGAAAGACGGCAAACTCCTGTCGTTTGACACCGGCGCGAAGAACCCGGAGCCGGTCGAACTGCTTGATCTCAGCGAGTATTCCGACTGGAACACCACCGATGACGGCAGAGTCGTATACTACGCGGATTCGTTCAACGACATCTACGCGAAGAAGGGCACCGGAAAAGCCGTGAAGGTATTCGAAGGCAGCGAAAAGGTCAACAGCTCTGTGGTATTCTTCCAAAACAAGCTGTTCCTGGTTTACGAGAACGAGCTGTACGTCAGCGACGGCGGCAAGGCTGAAAAGGTCAGCGGCGCCGGCAACGAAGTCAAGAACCTCATGACTTCCGGTTCAACGTTCTTCCTCCAGAACGAGGACGGCGACCTGTTCTGCTCCGGCGACGGCAAGACGTTCACCAAGTTCTACGAGAATTAGGGATAAAAACTTATAGGTAAAGCGGGGGCCGGCGCAATCGCGCCGACCCCTTTTCTGTGTTATTAAGATAACGGTTTTTGTGCCCTGTGACTGCCGATTGTGGGTTTCCCGGTGGGTTACTGCCCTTTTCGCAGTGGGTTGACGGTGGGTTTCTCCGTTTTTCCGGTGGGTTGGCGGTGGGTTTCTCATTTTTGACGTTCCCGGGGCGCGGTGGATT
>DBXM01000047.1:0-32376 GCA_002309655.1 Mageeibacillus sp. UBA1212 | reverse complement strand
GGAAAATCCACAATCCGGAAAATCCACATGCAACCCGGAAAATCCACAACGCATCAAAAAAGCCCTGCCGTTCACGCACCGTTAGTTCTAAATTCGCGGTGCTTTGATTTAGGCAGGGCTTTCCTTTAACTATTCAATTCCGGAATGCATCAGCGCTCTTCCCTGAAGTACGAGAGGCCGAGGCTTGCGGGCGGGAGGTTTTCGCGCTTCTTCCTCGCGCTCACCGCGCAGAGGACCACGATGGTGACGAGGTACGGAAGCATGTTGATGATCTCGCGCGCCCAGCTGGTGGGGACCTGGATGAAGACGCTCAGGATGTAGAGGCCGCCGAACAGGAACGAACTGGGGATCGCCAGTTTCGGCTTCCAGATCGCGAAGATGACGATGGCGATCGCGAGCCAGCCTCTGTCGCCGAAGCCGTTGTTCGTCCACGCGCCGTCGGTGTAGTCCATGACCCAGTAGAGGCCGCCAAGGCCGGCGATCATGCCGCCGATGCAGGTCGCGAGGTACTTGTACTTCACGACGTTGATTCCCGCCGCGTCCGCGGTTGCCGGGCTCTCGCCGACAGCCTTGAGGTTCAGGCCCACGCGGGTCTTGTTCAAGATGATTCCCGCGACAATCGCGATTATTACTGCCAGGTAGGCGAGGAAGCCGTACGAGAAGAACAGCTCGCCGAACCAGCCCAGCGAAGAGGCGAAGGGCAGTTTCGTTCTGTAGGCGGCGCCGGTGGCCTTGAGCGCGATCGAACCGCTCTCGCCGAACATCGCCAGCAGCGAGCCGCCGAAGAAGTTTCCGAGTCCGACGCCGAACGTTGTCAGCGCGAGACCGGTGACGTTCTGGTTGGCGCGGAGGGTGATCGTCAGCACGCTGTAGATGAGCGCCATGAACAAGGAGCCCAAAAGCGAGGCCAGCAGCGGGATCAGAATAAGCAGGAGGACGTTCGGCTCAGGCGCCGCTTTCTCGTAGAGGTAGCCCCCGATGATTCCCGAGATGCCGCCCACGTACATGATTCCCGGTATTCCCAGGTTGAGATTTCCGCTTTTTTCGGTGAGAATCTCACCGGTTGCGCCGTACAGAAGCGGGATGCCCTGAACGATTGCCGCACTCAAAAAGTGGATGATTTTCAGGAAGATCATTTTGTCGCCTCCTTTCCCGATGAACGGAAGTTGAGCTTGTACCTGGTAAAGAACTCGCAGCCGATTATGAAGAAGAGGATGATTCCCGTGATGATTTCGGGAATGCTCTCGTTAAGGCGGCAGTCCTGCGCGACCTGAACGCCTCCGAGGTGGAGGAAGCTGAGCAGGAACGAGACGCCCATCATAATAAGCGGGTTGAACTTCGCGAGCCAGGCGACCATGATCGCCGTGAAGCCCATTCCTCCTGCCAGGTCCTTCGTGATCGTGTGGTTTTCACCGGCGACAAGCAGGAAGCCCGCGAAGCCGCAGATCATTCCCGAGAGCGCCATTGTTCTCAAAATGACTTTTTTGACGTTGATTCCGATGTAGCGCGCGGTGTTTTCGCTCTCGCCGACCACCGAAATCTCGTAGCCGTGCTTGCTGAACGTCAGGTAGACGAAAAGAATTCCCGTCAGGAGCGTGACGAAAACGATGTTGATCAGGTATTTCTGCCCGAAGACGTCAGGCAGCCAGCCCTTGTAGGTGTCCGGGTTGATGTGACCCATAACGCCCGAGCCGTTCGGCGCCCAGATCGAGACGCAAACCTGAATGAGCTGCATCGCCACGTAGTTCATCATCAGCGTGAAGAGCGTCTCGTTCGTGTTCCACGCCGCCTTGAAGATCGCGGGAATGATCGCCCACAGGATTCCGAAGAAGAGCGACGCCGCGAACATCAGAATCAGGAGCAGCCAGTTGGGCATCCGGGTCTTCCCGAAGTAGAACATGCACGCCGCAGCCGCGAGCGCTCCCATCAGCACCTGCCCCTCCGCGCCGATGTTCCAGAATTTCATCCTGAACGCCGGCGTCACCGCGAGCGAAATGCACAGAAGCATCGCCGTCCGCTGCAGCAGGAACAAAACCTTGCGCGCGGAGCCGAAGTTGCCGTTGATCATGGCCTTCATGACCTCCGCGGGGTTCTTGTGCGTGAACACGACGACTATCACCGCGGAAATGACGACCGCGATCAGTATCGCGACGACGCGGACGAGAATGGCCTTCCACAGGGGGATTGTGGCGCGCTTTGTGATGTGCACAAGCGGTTCTCTGGTTTTCCGTTCCTTATCCTTCATCGCTGCTCACCCCCGTTGACTTTGTCATAAGGTAGCCGATCGCTTCTTTCGTCGTGTTCCTGGCGTCGACTTCGCCCGTGATCTGACCGCCGCCGATGACGATAATTCTGTCGCAGAGGTCGATGAGCACGTCGAGGTCTTCGCCGACGAAAATGACCGCGGTACCGTTCTGTTTTTGTTCATTTAAAAGATTGTATATTAAATACGACGAGTTGATGTCGAGGCCTCTGACCGGGTAGGCCGCCATAAGGACTGTCGGTGCCGACGAAATCTCGCGGCCGACAAGGACCTTCTGAACGTTGCCGCCGGAAAGCCTTCTGACCGGAGTGTCGATGCCGGGCGTGACGACCTCGAGCTGCTTCACGATGCGCTCCGCCAGCGAGGCCGGCTCCTTTTTGTGGAGGAACACGCCCTTGCCCTTCGTGTAGCTGCGGAGCATCATGTTGTCGGAAATGTCCATGTTCCCGACCAGACCCATGCCGAGCCGGTCCTCGGGGACGAACGAAAGTCTCACTCCGAGGTCGCGGATCTGCACCGGCGTCATGTCGCGCAGGTTCTTTTTCTCGCCGTTTTCCGGGTCTATGTAAGTAATTTTTCCCTCGCTGAGGTGTTGAAGTCCCGCGATGGACTCCAGAAGTTCGCGCTGGCCGCTTCCCGCGATTCCCGCGATGCCGAGAATCTCGCCCGAGTTCGCCACGAACGAAATGTCGTTGAGCACGCGGACGTTTTCGCGGTTGACGCAGCTGATATCCTCGACGATAAGCCTCGGCTCGGGGTTCACCGGCTGCGTGCGGTCAATGTTAAGCTCCACTTTTTCGCCGACCATCATCTCGGTCAGCATCGAAACGGTCGCCTCGCTTGTCGCGACAGAACCCACCGTCTCGCCTTTTCTGAGCACCGTAACGCGGTCCGAAACCGCCAGCACCTCGTGAAGCTTGTGGGTAATAATAATGATGGCCTTGTTGTCCTCTTTCATTTTGCGCAGGACGTCGAAAAGCTTCCGCGTCTCCTGCGGCGTGAGCACCGCGGTGGGCTCATCAAGAACAAGAATGTCGGCGCCGCGGTAGAGGACCTTCACAATCTCCACCGTCTGCTTTTCCGAGACCGACATCTCGTAGATTTTTTTGTTCGGGTCGAGAATGAATCCGTACCTGTCGCAGAGCTCTTTGATCTTCCCGGCGGCGGCTTTAATGTCAAATTTGCCGTGCTCTTCAAGACCGAGAACGATATTTTCGGCGGCGGTAAACACGTCTACCAGCTTGAAGTGCTGGTGGATCATGCCTATTTTGTAGTTATAGGCGTCCTTCGGAGACGAAATGACAACTTCTTTGCCGTCAATAAAAATATGTCCCTCATCGGGGAAGTAGATTCCGGAGATCATGTTCATGAGCGTGGTCTTTCCGGAGCCGTTCTCGCCGAGCAGAGACAGTATTTCGCCTTTATACAGGGTCAAATTGACGTTGTTATTCGCCTTTATGGAACCAAAGGTCTTGGTGATGCCCCTGAGTTCGATAGCAACGTTATCCAATGGCTGTTTCTCCTTTTCGCGTAATTTGCAGCGTAATTTGCAGCCTTTTTGCGGTTTTCCGCGCTTTTTCGCACTTTGTCGCACTTTGTCGCGCATCCGACCGCATATTCTTTTGAGCGTTCCGCTCTTGAACGTTCCGCCGTCCCGCAAGACCCGTTTTCGGACCCGGGCCAAACTGTTTTGCGGAACAAACCTTTCCGGCGCCGCCGGCCGGGCCGGCGGCGCCTTCAGGCATTCACAACCATTCCCGACCACGGGAACGGTCATACGGTTTTTTCGAAAATCATCAGGTCTCGGGAACCGTGATGCCGTCGATGATCATGTCGAAGTACGGAGCGGACCTGAAGTCTTTCGCGTTGGACTCGTCGAAGTATCCGTCGTGAATGACGTTCGTGTCGGGAGCGTAGTCGCCGTCAACGTCAGCCTTGTACTCGGTGAGCTTCTCGCCCTTGTAGGTGAAGGCGTCGGTGGAGAAGACCTTGAGTTCGCCGGACTTCAGTTTGGCTTCAACTTCCGAAATCTTCTCGGCAGTGCCGGGAGCGGCCGCCTTTTCGTTGAGCTTGGTGAGCGCAACGGAGCCGGTGGAGAAGTCGCCGCAGTAGTCGGTCGGGATGGATTCACCCTTTACGACGGCGTTGATGATGAGCTCGAAGTAGGGCTCCCAGTCGATCTTGGAAGAGATGATGGCTGTGTTGGGTCCGAGGTTGGTCGTGTCGACGTTGTAGGCAATGTTCGGAACGCCCGCTGCTTCGCAAGCCTTCGGGGCGCCTTCGGAGTCAGCGTGCTGGCTGATGAGAACGCAGCCGTCCTTAATGAGGTTCTCGGCGGACTCTTTCTCCTTCGCGATGTCGAACCAGGAGTTGGTGTAGACGACCTTCATCGTGGCGCTGGGGCAGATGGATCTTGCGCCGAGGAAGAACGAGGTATAACCGGAAATAACCTCAGCGTACGGCCATGCGCCGACGTAGCCGATCTTGGCCTGGTCGGAAGTGATCTTGCCGGAGGAGATCATTTCGTTGAGCTTCATGCCGGCGGCAACGCCCGCGAGGTAGCGGCCTTCGTAAATGGAAGCGAACGCGTTGTGGAAGTTCTTGATGTTCTGAACCTTGGCGGAAACGCCGGTTGCGTGGCAGAACTCAACGTTCGGGAACTCCTTGGCGGCCTGAACCATGTAGGACTCGTGACCGAAGCTGTCCGCGAAAACGATGTCGCATCCGGAGTCAGCCATGTTGGCGGCAGCCTTGTAGCAGTCGTCGGACTCGTCGACACCCGTTCTGATAATGACCTGCTCGTCCTTGAGACCCAGTTTCGCCTGGACCGCCTTTACGGCGTTGATGAAGTTTGCGTCATAGGTCGAGTTCTCGTCGTGAAGGCAGATAACACCGATTTTAACATTGTCCATAGTGACTTCTTTTTTGCCGGTTTGCGTGCAGGCCGCAAGAGCAAAAACGGTTACGATTGCAATGATAAGCGCAATAATCTTTTTCATAAATTCCTCCAATTTTGAAAATGATATTTGTTACCCGCAAAACAAAAGGCAGACCACAAAAGTGAGTCTGTCTTCGCCAACACGCCCCGTAAAGCGGAGAAATCACGCCCCGCGGGGTTCACCAATAGTCGTGACATTCGGCGTCATGGTAGAAACTTTCCGGGCCGGTCGCGGATGTCCGAAATCCGTCCGCGTTTCCCCGGAAATATATTGGCGAAATATTTGATTTGCCGCCCGCGCCGCGCTTCAATAAAGTTTTATAAAGCGGTTTGCGCAGGCTTAATCAGAAAATTACCCTCCCGCCTCGCAGGAACCGGGAATGCGTCCCTGTCCCCTTGTCGGCGGATCTATGTAAAAGCACCAAAAACAAAAAGGCGCAGCAGCGCAAAAGTCGCGTGCTACGGCCTGAATTTGATACCTTCACCGTCCATATCGTCTATAATCGCGAGCGATTCTACACGAATTCCTTTGGCCCGAAGGTTGTCTCCGCCCTTCTGGAAGCCTTTTTCGATGGCCGCACACACTCCCACCAGGGTTGCGCCGGCCTGGTCAACAATATCGGCAAGTCCCGCGACCGCCTCTCCGGTAGCCAGAAAATCGTCCACGATCAGAACTCTGTCCTCCGCGGAAACGTATTCTTTGGCTATCATTACGTCAAAATCTCTGTCGTACGTGTACGAGTGCACGGTGGAGGAGTAAACCTCGCCGGTCACGTTCGCGCACTTTCCCTTCTTCGCGAACACCGCGGGCACATGGAAATAGAAGGCCGCCGCCATGGCGATCGCAATGCCGGAAGCTTCGACCGTCACGATCTTCGTCACGTTATCGCTCTCGAACAGCCGGTGGATCTCGCGGCCCATCTCAAAAAGAAAGTCCGTGTCGAGCCTCTGGTTCAGAAAATTACCGACTTTGAGTATATGCCCCGGGCAGATCTTTCCTTCCGCTATGATCTTTTCTTCAAGTGCCTTCACTGCTACCTCCGCAAAGAAGAAAAATACACATTTATTCTAACTCATTCGGCGGTTTTTGTCAACAAAAATCGCGCTAATTCCCAGAGATTTTTTACTCAAAGAAGTAAACGCAGGCTTTGTCTTTATTTGGCTTGCGTTTACTTCTTCCCGCCCGACCCCGCGTGGCATATTTCCTCTTGTTTTCCTGCCAAAGTGAAAAATCCGTTCATATATTTTTCACTGAACAGTCTCTTTTTTAACAACAAAGGGGGCGTATTTTGATTCTATGTTAGCTATTGCCGACGGGTTCCTTACTCTGGTGCTACATCTAATCTCAATGATCTCGGATGATTCTGCATCAACCTTTGACACTTCAATTTTGGTGGGGAATCGCGATTCGAATGCAGTAAGAATACTTAATGTATCATCAAAGCCTATCTTTTTTCCTCCGATATTTTCCTCAGAAAGAACGATGATTCTGAAAGTGCCATCCTCTCCTGTTTCGCTTTTCTTTGGATCATAAACAGGAGAAATGATGTATTTTGCTTTACTGGCATCAATGCCGAAAGAATCTGCAATTATAGACTTGAAGTTGGTTGCAAAAGTCTCTAAAGTATATTTCTTTCTCATTTTCAAAACCTCCTTTTCATATATTCGTAGGGACCGGAATAAACTGATTTGGCTCTGGACACATAGACATCTGGATCGCAATGATGGCGGATTTTGATGTCGACTATGATATGGCTTGGTTTATCAATAAAAATCTAAGAAATCGAAAGAGTCGTTATAAAAACAGAATATTTGATTACGAAATTCCATTGCTTAAACACCTGCTTGCCCAAGACCCGTCTTCTTCCTTGTTTCCTTATCGCCTCTGCGAATCCCCTTTAGTAAAAAGATGCCAAAGCCCTTCGAAAAGCTTAAATGGTTATTTTTGATAACCTGCTATGTCTCGATTGTCGAAACCATATCGTTTATCAGATTGTTCCGCTTTTCATCCATCCCCTAACTTTACACTGCGTGGAAGAGCTTTTTGGTCTGGTAGAACGGCTCGCATGTGATCGTCACGCCCAGCTTCGAGAACGTCTTTTCGTCGACCGCCGACAGAATCACGCTGGCGTGGGCGTCGCAGCCGTGAAGCAGCGGGAGCATCGTGAGCGCCTTGGCCGCATCCTTGTTCGTGATTGCGCTGATCGAGAGCGCGATGAGGACTTCGTCGGTGTGAAGGCGCGGGTTGTGATTCCCCATGTAGTTGGTTTTGAGCTCCTGAACCGGCTCGATGACCTCTTTCGGGATGATTTTCGTGTCGTGGTCGATGCCGGCGAGGGTTTTGATCGCATTTATGAGGGCTGCGGCTGACGCTCCGAGAAGCGGCGTCGTCTTTCCGGTTACGATTCTGCCGTCGGGAAGTTCGATCGCAACCGCGGGACCGTTTGTTTCCGCGGCGCGGCTGACCGCTTTTCCGACGACCGGACGTTCCTGAGTGGTGATGCGCGTTTTCGCCATGATCGTCTCGATTTTTTCCGCCTCGGTCTTGGTGGTGAAGCCCTGCTTGGCCGCGCAGATCGCCTTGTAGTACCTTCTGACGATCTCCTTTTTCGCCGCGTGGGACACGACAGCGTCGTCGGTGATGCAGTAGCCGGCCATGTTCACGCCCATGTCGGTGGGACTCTTGTAGGGGGACTCGCCGCCGATGTTGGTGAGAATCGCGCTCAGAACCGGGAATATCTCGATGTCGCGGTTGTAGTTCACGCAGACCTGGTTGTAGGCCTCGAGGTGGAACGGGTCGATCATGTTGACGTCTTCAAGGTCTGCGGTGGCGGCCTCGTACGCGAGGTTGACCGGGTGGTTGAGCGGCAGGTTCCAGATCGGGAACGTCTCGAATTTCGCGTAGCCGGCCTTCACGCCCCGCTTCTGCTCAAAATAGAGCTGCGACAGGCAGGTCGCCATCTTCCCGCTTCCCGGACCCGGCGCGGTGACAACAACAAGCCGCTTCGAGGTCTCGATGTAGTCGTTCCTGCCGAAGCCCTTCTCGCTCACTATCAAATCCACGTTGTTGGGGTAACCCGGAATCGGGTAGTGCTTGTAAACCTTCACGCCGAGCGACTCGAGGCGGTCGATGAACTTGTCGGCGTTCGTCTGGCCGGCGTAACGGGTGATGACCACGCTTCCCACGTAAAGCCCGGCGTCGCGGAAAGCGTCAATGAGGCGCAGCGTGTCGAGATCGTACGTAATGCCGAGGTCGCCGCGCTTTTTGTTTTTTTCGATTGCTTCCGCGTTGATTGCAATGACGATTTCGGCTTCGTCCCTGAGCTCGAGCAGCATTTTCAGCTTGGTGTCCGGAAGGAACCCCGGAAGCACCCTCGAGGCGTGGTAGTCGTCGAAAAGTTTGCCCCCGAATTCGAGGTAGAGCTTTCCGCCGAACATTTTGATCCGCTCGCGGATCTTCTCGCTCTGTAGCGTTACGTATTTCTGATTGTCGAAGCCTGTAGACATAAAAAAACCCGCCTCCATATACCGGAATTCCGTCAAGCCGCCGGAATCTCTGATAATATTTCCACGGGATTTTATTATATTCGATTTTCCGCCGCTTTTCAACACTTTTTTCGGCTTTCGCGCCGCTTTCGATTCGCTTTCGCAAAGTTTTCGCCCCCTCTTGCCAAACGCGCGGATTTATTAGATAATAGGTATATATTCTTTAGTTTAGGAGGAGACGGGAATGAAATTCTCTATACCCCGGTTTAAGTTGATTCGCTCGCGGGCCGTTCTTGCTTTGGCGGCGCTTGTAGCGTTTGCGGCGGTCCTTTTATGCGCGGGCTGTTCGGGCGGTTCCGGCGCCAAATACCGCATTCCCGACGACCTTGACGGCGGCTACGCGGCTACCGGCGAGAAGCTTTTCGACTTCGTGTGCCCGGACGAGACCTTCACCGCCGCCCAGGGCTGCTGCTTCGACGGCAGGAACTGGGTCGTCGCCTTCAACAAGTTCGAGGTCTCCGGCGAGGAATGCACCACGCTCTGCAAATTCGACAAAAACGGCCGGTTCGTCAAGCAGAGCGCCGTTCTCTACCTGGAACACGCCAACAACATAACTTATATTCCCGAAAAACACGCCTACCTCGTGACCTCCTGCCAGGGAACGTGGAAGGAGTGCTGGGACGGGTACACGCTTGTCGACCGCGATTCGCTGGAAATAATCAAGAAGGAAAACCTCGGCACCCCGTTTTTCGCAATGGGCTACTGTCAGGAACGGAAGCAGTTCGCGTCCGCGCGCTGGGACGGAAGCACCCTCGACTTCTGGGACCGCGATCTCGTTCACCTCTCGGTGTATGCGGTGACTCCTTCGGGAACGCTTTCGCAGGGCGTTTTCGCGGCCCCCGGCGCGGTCTGGTTCGTGAGGTCGTCCCAGAACGGTTTCCACCAGGAATTCCTCCTTTACGACTGGGAAGGCGCCCTGATCACCTCGATCCCGCTCGACCTCGAGAACGACGTCGAGTCCGAATCCGTCAACATCGTCGGCGGCACCGTCTACGTGACGTCCAACGGCGGGAACCGCGCGGGCCTGTTCAAGGTCTCCTTCGAAAAGACCGGTGAAAACGGCGGCTGATACCCCGCGAAACCCTGTGAAACCCCCGTGAAAACACGCGTGAAAATCACGAAAACGCTTGAAACCGGTCCAAAAAGATTTTATAATAAAAGGGTGTTTGTCCCCGTTTCCGGGGGCTCTGCGCGAAAGGACGAACCAGCATGAAAAAGTTCATTGTCAGCACCGTCTTCGGCATAAACTCGGTCATACAGGCGATCTTCTGCCTGCTCACCCCCGTTGCCGTCGCCGTCCTGATCTCGATGCTTCTCACCAAAAAGTTCGGGGTCGGAACCTGGATCTACGCCGTGCTGATCGTTCTTGGCGTGTTCGTCGGATTCGTGACGATGGTGAAGTATCTTCTCGCGATGGCCGAGGCCGAAAAAGCGAGGCAGAAGGAGCTTGAAAATGGCGGAAAACAGTAAAAAACAGGCCGTTCCGGAACTTGTTTGGCTCGCGCTTGGCGAGCTTGCCGTCTGCGGTATCATCGTCGCGGTTTACCTTATTATAGGCAAATTCAGCTGGAAGGTCGTCACCGGCGCGTTGCTCGGAGCGGCGGTCGGGCTCGTCAATCAGGCCCTGCTGACCGTCATGGCGGGAAAGGCCTTCGACAAGGCGGCCAAAGAACGCGGCACAGACGAAATGACCGAAGAGGAGATCCAGGCGTTCAAGAGCAGGCACGAACGGAACGTGAAGTCGATGATAACCCTCTCCTTCATCATCCGCATGGTGCTCCTGGTGGGAACTCTCCTTCTGATTTTCCTGCTTCCCGCGGTGTTCGAGCCGATTCCCGCCGTCATCGCACTGGCGGCCGTTTCGGTCCTCATAATCTTATTCGGCCTGCTCAAAAAGAAAAAATAACGTTCGCGCGCACGCATAGGTTACGTTGTACGCAAACATCTGATTACATCGTACACATTTAAAAATAACGCCCGGAAAAAGGAGGTGGCTGCGGAAAATGGACAATTTGGACGTCGGAACCGGCGCAAAAGTATATTTTCGCGTCTCGTTCTTTAACGGCGCTCTGGCAATCGACGTGACGCAGACCACCGTCTCGCTTTTCGCGGTCTCGATTCTTTTGATTATTATCGGCGTCATCTGCGGCCGCGGGCTCAAAAAACGGCCCGGCAGGAGGCAGGTTCTCGTCGAGAAGGGCGTTTCCGCGGTCTACGACCTCGTCGAGTCGACGATGGGAAAGCACAACGCCAAATATGCGCCGTACATCGGGACGCTGTTCATGACGTCGCTCCTCGGAAGCCTTATCGGCCTCACGAAGATTTTCCGCTCCACAACGGCCGACCTCATGGTCGTGCTCGGCTGGGCGCTTGTCACAACGGGGCTCTGCTGGTACGAGGGCATCCGCAACAAGGGCTTTTTCAAGTGGCTCAAGGGCTTTGCGGAGCCGGTCGTGTTCATTCTGCCGATCAATATGATAAGCGAGGTCGCGCAGCCTGTCGCGATGGCTTTCCGTCACTTCGGGAACATCGCCGGCGGCGGCGTGCTTATGTCGATCGTCTACACCGCGCTGGCCGCCCTCTCCACAATGGTCTTCAAGGGGCTTCCCGCGGCAATTGCCTCGGTGATGCCGCCGGTGTTCCAGATCGGTATTCCCGCGATTCTGTCCCTCTACTTCGACCTGTTTTCCGGCCTGATCCAGGCGTTCGTGTTCTCGCTGCTCACGATGGTCTACATCGCGACGAACAACCCCCCGCCGGCGCCGGACATCCTGCCGGAGAAGCGCGCTGAGAAAAAAGCGGCGAAAAAGGCGCAAAAAGAGGCAAAAAAAGCGCAGAAAGCTCAAATTGAGGCTCAAAAAGCTCAAAAAGCCGCGCAACAGACTTAAGCAAACACGGCGCCGCGCGCAAACGCAATAATACAAAACGCGCGGCGGCTGCACAATTCATTTTGGAGGTAAATTTTTATGGATATGCCATCAGCATTGGTACTTCTTGCAAGGGCTTTCGGCTCTTCACTCGTAATGGCCATCGGTTCGATCTGCCCCGCTCTCGGCGAAGGAAACGCCGTCTGCAAGGCGCTCGAGGGAATCGCGCGTCAGCCCGAAGCCTCTTCCGAGCTCCGTACGACGATGATTCTCGGCTGCGCCATCACCGAGAGTACCGGTATCTACTCATTCATTATCGCTCTGCTGCTTCTCTTCGTTTTCAAGGGCTGATTCCCTTCCCGCAACGCGAAAAGACAGCCCGGGCGGCTATTTGCAATCGCACCGTATCAATACCGGATCCCGCGGAATTCCGTCCGCGCCTGTTTTGCTACCGTCCCGTAACGTTCTTTAACGGAACTACGGCGGCGCGCGGCGAGGCATGGCGGCGCAGCGGAGCGTATTTTCGCGTGATCTCCGCATTTTCAAACGTGGAAGAGTGATTTATGGTTGACTTTCAGGTTTTTACCGATAAGTTTGAGAGTTTTATCGGCACGAATTTCTGGACGATGATCATCGCCTGGATCAACCTTCTTCTCGTGTATCTGATTCTCCGCAAGTTCCTGTTCAAGCCCGTCAAGAAAATGATCGACGAGCGGCAGAAGGAGGTCGACGACATGTACGCCGACGCGGAAACTTCCAGAACGGACGCCGCAAACATGAAGGCCGAGTACGAGGAACGCCTCGAAAAGGCCGAGGAGGAAAGCGACGAAATCGTCAGGACCGCAATCAGAAAAGCGCAGCTCAAGGAGGAGACGATTCTCCGGGAGGCCGACGAAAAGGCCGCCCGTGTTCTTGCGCGCGCCGAAGAGCAGATCGAACTCGAGAAGAAGCAGGCCGTCAGCGACATCAAGGACGAGGTTTCGGGAATGGCGATCAGTATCGCGTCTGCCGTTATCGCCCGCGACGTCAGCGAAGAGGAACACGCTCAGCTTATCGACGATTTTATCAGCAAAATGGGTGACGGAAATGATTGACGCCGGCGAATACGGGAAGGCTCTGCTCCTTCTCACGGAGGAGCGCGGAACAACGGAAAGCGTTCTTGCGGACACGGAAACGGTCAGCAGGATTCTCTGTGAGTTCCCGAAATACGCCACCCTCGCCGACACCCCCGCGCTTCCCACCTCTGAGCGGCTCGCTCTTGTAGGAGAGGCGTTTTCCGGTCTCGACACGGATCTCGTCAGCCTTCTGAAAATTCTCTGCGAAAAGCGCGAGTTTTTCCGCACGGAGAGCGTTCTCAAGGCATATCGCGAAGCGTGCGACGAAGTCCGGGGCATTGAACGGGTCACGGCCGTTACAGCGGTCCCGATGTCGGAGTCCCAGCTCGGCAAGCTGCGCGAAAAGCTCGAGGCGGAGACCGGCAGGCAGGTCGTCATCAAAAACGTTGTCGACCCCTCCGTTTTGGGAGGAATCAATCTCCGCTACGGCGGAATCCAGCGCGACGGCTCGCTCAAGGCCGCTCTTGCGCGCATCAAAAAGGCCCTCCTTGCGGCAAAGGTATAAGGTACTCAAGGTACACGGTACTTACTGAAAGGTTAAAGTTGGTGATACGATGAAGTCCGGAATTGACGACATCAGCAAAGTAATAAAGGAACAAATCAGGAATTATTCCCGCGAGATCGAACAGGACGAAGTCGGCTACGTCATTTCCGTCGGCGACGGCATCTCGAAGGTGCACGGCCTCGACAAGTGCAAGTCGAATGAACTGCTTGAATTCGCGAACGGCACGTTCGGCATGGCGCTCAACCTCGAGGAAAGTCTCGTCAGCGCGGTGCTTCTCGGCAGCGACACAGGTATCAGTGAGGGCAGCATCGTCAAGCGCACCGGCCGCGTCGTCTCGGTTCCCGTCGGCGACAAGCTCATCGGCAGGGTCGTGAACGCCCTCGGCCAGCCCATCGACGCGAAAGGCCCGATCGACGCCGCGGAATTCCGCCCCATCGAACGCAGGGCCTACGGCATTATCGAGCGCAAATCGGTCTCGGTGCCTCTCCAGACCGGCATCAAGGCCATCGACTCGATGATTCCGATCGGCCGCGGCCAGCGCGAGCTCATCATCGGCGACCGCCAGACCGGCAAAACCGTCATCGCGACGGACACGATTCTGAACCAGCGCGGCAAGAACTGCATCTGCGTCTACGTCGCCATCGGTCAGAAACAGTCCACCGTCACGAACGTCGTCGACACGTTCTACAAGAACGGCGCAATGGACTACACCGTCGTCGTCTCCGCCTCCGCTTCCGAATCCGCCCCGCTCCAGTACATCGCCCCCTACACAGGCTGCGCGATCGGCGAATACTTCATGGACCGCGGCCAGGACGTTCTCGTTGTCTACGACGACCTCTCCAAGCACGCCGTCGCCTACCGCGCGCTCTCGCTGCTCATCCGCCGTCCGCCCGGACGTGAAGCCTACCCGGGCGACGTCTTCTACCTCCACTCCAGGCTTCTTGAACGCGCCGCGCGCCTCGCTCCCGAATACGGCGGAGGTTCGCTCACCGCGCTCCCCATTATCGAAACCCAGGCCGGCGACGTGTCGGCTTACATACCGACCAACGTTATCTCGATAACCGACGGTCAGATCTTCCTCGAGACCGAGCTCTTCCACGAAGGCATCCGCCCCGCCGTCAACCCCGGCATTTCCGTTTCGCGAGTCGGCGGCAGCGCTCAGATCAAGGCGATGAAAAAGGTCTCCGGTCAGTTGAAGCTGCTCTACTCGCAGTACCGCGAGCTTGCCGGCTTCGCGCAGTTCGGTTCCGATCTCGACGACGACACGAAGGCGCGACTCGCACAGGGCCGCCGCATCGTCGAAGTGCTCAAGCAGGACCGCAACTCCCCCGTTCCCGTCGAACTACAGGTCGCGATCATCTACGCGGTGGTCAACAACCTGCTGAAGGACGTTCCCGTGGAGCGGATTCACGCCTTTGAGGGCGAGCTTTTCGACACGCTGGCCGCCTCCCACGACGCCATGCTTGAGCGCATCCGCACCACCGGACAGCTCACGAAAGAGGACGAGGAAGAGCTTCGCGACGCGATTGACGACACAAAAGAGAGATTTTTCGAGAATTCACAGACCGAATGACCTGTTTTAACAGGTTCTGATTCCCGCCGCCACGGCTGAAAGGAGGGCAAAACATGGCTGCCGCCACAATGAACGACATAAAAGCGCGCATGAAAAGCGTGAAAAACACGATGCAGATCACCAAGGCAATGGAACTTGTCGCGACTTCGAAGCTGCGCCGTGCGAAAGAGCGCGCCGAAAACTCGCGCCCGTACCAGACCGCCCTCTTCGAGGCCATTTCCGACATCAGAACGTACTCTGCCACCGCGGAGTCTGTTTTTGCCGAAAAAAGGGAGAATCCGAAGACCTGCTACATCGTCGTGGCCGGCGACCGCGGCCTTGCGGGAGGCTTCAACAACAACGTCTTCAAGCTCACCGCGCTTCTTGAGGAGCGCAACGGCGGCACCAGCTGCTACCTTCCCATCGGCCGCAAGTCCCTGGAGCACTTCTCCAAGCCCGGCAACGAGATCGTTTCCGAAGACTTCGCCTCGCTGCAGAGCCTCGGCGTCAGCAACGCCCTCGTCATCGGGAAGCTCGTCGTCTCGATGTTCCTCGAAAAGAAAATCGACCGCGTCGAGATCGTCTACACGGACTTCGTGTCGATTCTGTCGCAGGTTCCCGACCACAAAACGCTGCTGCCCTTCGCGCCGCTTGACGAAGACACGATTGAAAACGCCAAGCTTGAGCGGCCGTTCGAGCCCGTTTACGAAAGCGACCCCGCTGAAATGCTCGCCAGCATCGTTCCCGACTACCTCGGCGGCTCGATCTACATAGCCGTCTGCGAGTCCTTCGCGTCCGAGTGCGGCGCCCGCAGAACCGCGATGAACTCCGCCAACAAGAACGCCTCCGAAATGATCGACAACCTGACGCTCCGCTACAACCGCGCGCGCCAGGCGATAATCACCCAGGAGATCACGGAGATTGTTTCCGGCGCCGAAGCGCTGTAAAACGCTGATAATTCAGAATTTTTACATCCTCCTTTCAGAAAGGAAAAACGAGATGGAAAAAAATACCGGTAAAATTGTTCAGATAATCGGTCCTGTTCTCGACATCCGCTTCGAGAACGGCCACCTGCCCGACCTGCTCAACGCGATTGAGATCGTTCACGAAGGCCGCAAGGTCGTGTGCGAAGTCGAGCAGCAGCTCGGCGACGACGTGGTGCGCTGCATTGCGATGTCCTCCACCGACGGCATGTCCAGAGGCGAAGAGGCTGTCGACACCGGCAAACCTATCACGGTTCCGGTCGGAAAATGCACCCTCGGCAGAATCTTCAACCTTCTCGGCGAGCCTGTCGACAACGGTCCCGAGCCCGAATACACCGAACGCTGGAGCATTCACCGCGACCCGCCGTCCTTCTCCGACCAGGAGGGCACGACCGAAATTCTCGAAACCGGCATCAAAGTCGTCGACCTGATCGCCCCCTACGCAAAAGGCGGCAAGATCGGCCTCTTCGGCGGCGCGGGCGTCGGCAAAACGGTCCTCATCATGGAGCTCATCAACAACATCGCCAAGCAGCACGGCGGTATCTCCGTTTTCACAGGCGTCGGCGAAAGAACGCGCGAAGGCAACGACCTCTACTACGAAATGAAGGAGTCCGGCGTTCTCTCCAAAACCGCCCTCGTCTACGGCCAGATGAACGAGCCCCCCGGAGCAAGAATGCGCGTCGGCCTCTCCGGCCTCACCATGGCCGAGTATTTCCGCGACCGCGAAGGCCAGGATGTTCTCCTATTTATAGACAATATCTTCCGTTTCACACAGGCCGGTTCCGAGGTCTCCGCTCTCCTCGGCAGAATGCCCTCCGCCGTCGGCTACCAGCCCACGCTCGCGACTGAAATGGGCACCCTCCAGGAGCGCATCACCTCAACAAAAAAAGGTTCGATCACATCCGTTCAGGCGGTCTACGTTCCCGCCGACGACCTGACCGACCCCGCGCCTGCAACCACGTTCGCGCACCTCGACGCCACGACGGTTCTTTCACGAAGTATCTCGTCCCTCGGCATTTACCCCGCCGTCGACCCGCTCGACTCGACTTCCCGCATTCTCACCCCCGACGTGGTGGGCATCGAACACTACGAAGTCGCCCGCGAGGTCCAGCGCATCCTGCAGCGCTATAAGGAACTCCAGGACATCATCGCAATCATGGGCATGGACGAGCTCTCCGAAGAGGACAAGCTCACCGTCAGCCGCGCGCGCAAAATTCAGCGCTTCCTGTCCCAGCCTTTCTCGGTGGCGGAGCAGTTCACCGGCCTCGAAGGGCGCTACGTGCCTCTTAAAGAAACGATCCGCGGCTTCCGCGAGATCATCGACGGCAAGCACGACAACCTGCCGGAGTCTGCGTTCCTGTTTGTGGGAACGATCGACGAGGCCGTCGAGAAGGCGAAAAAGTCTGCGGAGGAGAACTGACGGTAACTCTCTTAGTTGCGCGAACGCACGCTTTTGAATATTCAGACGCACGCTTTTGATTTAGTTGACGCACCCGGAAAGGAGGCGCGAGCTTTAAATGAGCACTTTTCATCTCGAAATAGTCACACCCGACAACCGTCCGTTCTCGGGCGAAGCCGAGCGCCTGCTCGTTCGCACCACCGAGGGCGACGTTGAAATTCTGCCGGGTCACATCGACTACCTTGCCACGATAGGCATCGGCCGCGCGAAAATCACTGTCGACAAGAAGAGCCGTCTCGCCGCGATTTCGGGCGGGTTCGTCTCCGTTTCGGACAAAAAGGTCCGGCTGGTCGTCACCACGTTCGAGTACGCCGACGAGATCGACGTCAACCGCGCCATCGCGGCAAAAAAACACGCCGAAGAGCTCATTAAAGAAGCGAAAGACGCCACCGAAGAGGCCGCCGCCAAAGCGAGACTTCTGCGCGCTCTCTCCCGCCTCGCCGTCGCGTCGAAAAAATAAGTTTTTCAATATACGCAAACTACCCGAATTATTCGAAAAGGCCCCTTCCCGGAGCCTTTTTCGCGTTTTAATATCATTTTCGAGGGCTTTACGGCCTTGTTTCTGAATCAGCCCAGCTCGCGCTCGACGAACTTCAGCCCGAACTTCCCGAACTCGCGAACCGCCTCCGCCGCCGCGTCGTCAGCCTCCAGCAGCGCTCTCGGGTCGTGGGCGTCCACGCCGATAATGACCGGCGCGCCGATCTCCCCCGCGACCTGCCAGAAAAGCGGATTCGGGTAGTACCGCTTCCCCCTGAACCCCAGCAGATTGATTTCAAGCGGCACGTCGCACTTTTTCGCCGCCTCGCAGATCCTCGCGACCGTCTCCTTATAGAAAACGTCGTCCGCATCAAATTTGAAAACGTCCGGATGCGCGATGTAGAAAAACTTCCCGCTCTCGATGCACTTCACGGTCGTGTCCGTGTGCTCGACAAACCTCTCCCTGTCCTGCGGCGTCCAGGAAGCGGGCGTCGCGCCTTCGTCGGCTTCATTCCGGATGAAATGCTGCCCGAGCAGGAAATACTCGATGCCGCCGTCCTTCAGGAACTTTTCGGTTTTGTCAAAGCACTTCGGATAGTACTCGAGCTCGACCCCGACATGAACGTCGATCTTCCCCTTGAACTCGTCACGCAGCGCCGTCACCGATTGAACGTACCCCGGTAGCTCCTGCGGGTGCATTCTGAACGAAGAGTAGTAATTCCCGAACTCCTCGGGAAAAAGATACGGGCTGTGATCCGAAAACCCGAGCGTCTTAATTCCCGCGGCAACCGCCGCCTCGACGTACTCGCGGTCCGTTCCGCCCGCATGGTTGCATCTTTTGGTGTGTGTATGGTAGTTAGCTGTCATTTAATGAGCCTCTTTCCGCCGGTTCCGGGTACGGAAATTCCCGTTGTTCGCCGCGCCGGCCGCTGAGCCTGTTTTGCCTGATTTTGCCTATTTTTAGTACCCTGGAGCGAGTCTCGGGTCGCCCGCCTCATAAGGAAGCACGACGCTCGAATTGAAGTCCTCGATTCCGGATTTTACGAGATTGACGATGTAGTTGTACGCGGTCGTGGCGTGTTCGACGCCGAACGAGCTCTCAAGAAGGCCGTAGCGCGACTTCGAATCGTCGCTGGCAAGCGCTTTCTCAAGCGGAACGATGTTGAAAACGAGCCTCTCGTTGACGGTGTGGCGGTGCATCCAGCACGGATAGTACTGCGCGTTGATCACGACCGTCTCCCCCGTCGAGTACTTTCTGACCACAAACTTCGCCATAAGCTCGTTTTCCGTCAGCCAGGCGTAGGACGTTCCCGCCTTGAAGGTCGCCCGGTTCTGCGCGCTCGTGTAGTTTCCGAGGGAGTAGAAGCAGAGCATGTTCCTGGTTCCGTCCGAAGAAACGACTTTTTCCGTGGGCTCGACCGTGTGCGAGTGCCCGCCGATCAGAACGTCGACTCCAAGGTCGCACATTTTCTTCGCGATCGCCTTCTGCTCGCTGTTCGCGGCCTCTTCGTACTCGGTTCCCCAGTGCAGGAACACAACGATCAGATCCGCTCCCTGCGCCTTCATCTCCGCGATTCTGGCCTCCGCCTCCGCGTAAAACTCGTCGAGCCTCACGCTGTTGAACGTGTCGACCAGCGGCATGTCCTCCTTGTCGAGAAGGTTCCAGTTCAGGTATTTGTACGATTTGTCGGCCATTTTCTCGTCCGGGCCGTCCTCGTAGCAGAAGTTCATCATCCCGAACCTGACACCTTCAAACTCGAAAACGCCGTAGCTTTTCGCGCTTTCCGACGTTCTTGTGCCGATAACTTTAAGACCGTTCTGGGCGAGAAGTTCCTGCGTGCGGATCAGTCCGCGGTGCCCCTTGTCGTAGGTGTGGTTGTTCGCGAAAAGCGCGACGTCGAACCCCGCCTCCTTCATCGTCGAAATAATGCTGTCCGGCGAATTGAAAAGCGGATAGGCGCTGTAGCCGATGTCCTCGCCCGCGCAGGTCGTCTCAAGGTTGAAAACGGCCACGTCGGCGTCTTTAATGATCTCTGAAACGTACTTCGTCATCTCCGAGAAGTCGTACCTGTCGCCGCCGTACTGCTTCGCCGAAACCCACATCGACTCGTAGACCATAACGTCTCCCGCCGCGAGAAGGCTCACGTCTTTGTAGGTGATCAGCTGCGGCTCCTGCGTCGGTTCAGGCGTAGTTTGTCCCTGTGTCGCGTCCGGCGTTTCCGCGTTGGCTGTCGGATTTTCCGCGTCGGATGTCGGGTTGACGTCCGGCGCCGCCGTGGGCTCCTTGTCGTCTTTGGAGTGGAAGCTCTTGTTGATACCGTTGAGAATCACGGAGACGACGAAAATGAGGCTCGCCGCGACCATTACAATTATCGCCAGCTGCAATATTCTTTTCAAAAACTTTCGGTTCATAGTATCTCTTTTCTGCGAAAGCGTTCAGGCGCTGCGGTCTTCACCGCGCCGCCGGATTTTTGCTATTTTTAGGGATCTCTGCTTGTTTGCAGCCCCTACTTTTTCGAAGTGTCCGCGCACTTCAGTTCGATGATCGAAATCTCCGGATTGCTGAAAAATCTGAAACCGCTCGCGACTCCCAGCCCGCCGTTAATGTAATTGTACCTTCCCGCGTCGTCCTTGCTGATGCCGCGAAGCGATTTTTCCTGCGGGAACCAGCCCTCTTCGTCCGAGAAGATCGCGCCGAGAACGGGCAGCCTGTACTGCCCTCCGAACGTGTGCCCGGAAAGGCTCAGATCGTAGTCGACCTCCGTGAGGGTCCGCTTGTTGACGTCCTTCAGGCGCCGCGTGACGTTGTAGTTGATCGGTTTGTGCGTGACGCAGATGCTGAAATCCACGTCCTGGTCAAAATCCATCGCATTCAGCGCCTCGCGGTCGTAGCTTATTCCGGTCAGGTAGATCGAATCCCCGCTCTCGTTCGTGACGATCTGCGCCGGATACACGAACATGCCGCCGTACTCCTCGAAAAGGCTCATAATCTCCAGCTTCCGCGGCGGAACGATGCACATTTTCCACTTTTCGCTGGTCTCGCTCGCGTTTGCGGGCGTGTAGTCGTTTTCGCCGAGAACGTAGTAAATCGGCACGTCCTCCTTGAGCCCCTCGATAATGTCGCGGATCACCCAGAAGTCCGGGTCGGTGTCGTTCCCCATGTAGTCGCCGGTGAAGATGACCATGTCGTAGTCCTCGTCCTTCAGCAGGTCGTGAATCTTCTTCTGCCGCTCGCCGAATTCCTTGCCGTACACGTCGCTGATCTGGAGAATCTTGTACCCGTCAAAACTCTTCGGCAGTTGGGCGCTCTCGACCGTCGCGCGCGCGATAACGACCTTCCCGCCGTACCTCAGGCCGTAGATAAAGAACGCGAGCACCGCTGCAAGAATGACCCCGACGATAATAAGCGGAATGATCGGCCTCTTTTTCTTCTCGTCGACGAAAAAGCTGTCCTTCGTGCTCCGGGAAATATACTGATTTCTTCTGAGTTTCTTCATTTTCCTGCCTTCAGCGTTCCTGCGTTTTGCCAAGCGGTCTGCGGGCTGCTTCGTGAATCGTTCATGAAGCGAGTCGCGACGCACATTTAGCAAGTATATTATACCTTTTTCGCGCCGTCCGTTCAACCGGTTTGCCCGTTCACGCCCGATTTTGCTCCGGTTTTTCCCTTCATTTCCGCAAGAAACCACTTGCAAACGCTCCCCTTCTTATATTATAATCATATTCCCTTGCGGTCTTTTGCTTGACACAGGGGCGATCCCGTAGTATACTTTTACGGAATATGGCACTATTTCACCAAACAGGAGGTGTTTCAAATGATCAGACCTTTCCAGCCTAATACAAGGCAGAGAAGCAAGGTGCACGGCTTCAGAGCAAGAATGTCCACTGCCAACGGCAGAAAAGTTCTCAGCAGAAGGAGAGCTAAGGGCAGAAAAGTTCTTTCCGCATAAGATTTCGTTTTTGCCGAACCGGTGTTTTTCGTTTTCCAGACTCGATGAAGGCGACTTTTTCTGTCAAATCGAACAGTGAATTCCAGCGCGCCTACAAAAAGGGCGTCCGGAAGAGCGGTCGTTATATCGCGGTCAGTGCCTTGAAAAACAGCCGCGGGCGCTCCAGACTCGGCATTACCGTCGGGAAAAAGTTCGGGAACAGCGTCCAGCGAAACAGATTCAAGCGCCTGGTCCGCGAGTCTTTTCGTACCGTGAGGAACAGTTTGAACGGGAATTTCGACATCATCGTGACAGCGCGGGCATCTCAAAGGGCAGCCGCGACGCCGGGGCGCAAGCTGAGAGCGGTCTACGTACCGTCCTACGGCGAAATTCACAGGGAACTGTGCTCGATTTTGCGCAGCCTTCAGATTCTCGTTCCGGCTAAAACTTCGGACAAAGCGTCTGATAAGTCTCCTGACAAGGCTGCGGGCAGCGCTCCGGAAACGCAAAAATCCGCGGGCGAAAACGGTTTATAACAGCAGGCCCGGTTGGCGGTGTGTATCATGAAAAAATTTTTTACATCCGTTTCCAATCTCACAAAAAAGGCGCTCATCGGTGTCATCCGCTTCTACAGGCGGTTCATCTCGCCGGCGAAAGCCCCCTGCTGCCGTTTTTACCCCACCTGTTCCCAGTATGCAATTGACGCAATCGGCAAGCACGGCGCCGCAAAAGGCACCTGCATGGCCGTCTGGCGCGTTCTCCGCTGCAATCCGTTCGGGAAAGGCGGTTACGACCCCGTCAATTAACGCAACCCAACGATCCGCGCCGGCTTTTTGATTTTGGCCGGCATTCCCGCGAAAGGGTCAATTATGAATTTTCTGGCTCAACCCTTCGGGGTTATCTTGAACTACATATCAACGTACCTGGCTTTCGGGAATTACGGACTGGCAATCATTTACTTTACGATCTTCGTAAAGATTCTGCTGCTTCCCCTCACGCTTAAACAGCAGCTCTCCACGCTCCGCACCCAGGCTCTCCAGCCCGAACTCGACGCTCTCAAGAAGGCCTGCGGCAACGACAACCAGCTCTACATGCAGGAGCAGCAGAAGATCTACACGAAATACAACGTGAATCCGATGTCCGGCTGCCTTCCCACCCTGATAATGTTCCCCGTTATCATCGTGGTCTACAACATCATCCGCGCGCCGCTCACGTACATCGCCGGTCTCGGCACCGAGGCAGTGAACAAACTCGCCGCCATCATGCAACCAGCTCCAATCGAGCAAATCAAAAACGTTGACCAGCTGAAGGTTAATTCCTATTTTCTCAACAACCCCTCCGCCGTCACCGACGAAGTCACCTCCATTATGAACGGCAGCAGCTTCGTCAACATGAAGTTCCTCAAGATTTTCGACCTCGGAGCGGTTCCTTTCAGCTGCTTCACCGAAAAATCCTGGGCGCTGGCCCCCCTGCTTCTGATTCCGCTTGTCACACTCGCGACGCAGTATCTCCTTCAGTGGGTCAGTTCGCCGAACCGCAACAAAAAAGACAAATCCGCCGATCCCACCGGCCGCTCGATGAGAATGTTCATGCTCTTTATGCCGCTTCTCACGTTCGGTATCGCCATGAGCGCGCCCGCGGGCCTCGGTTTTTACTGGGCTGTCAGCAACCTTCTGTCGCTGCTCCAGACAATTTTAATCAACAAATTCTTTTTAAAGAAGAAAGAGGTTTAAAATGGCAAGAAGTGTTATTAAAAAGGCAAAAACCGTCGAAGAGGCGATTGCTCTGGCACTTGAAGAATTCAACATCGACATCGAGAATGCCGACGTGGAGATTTTGGGCAACGAGAACGACCTCTCAGTGGTCAAAGTCACCGAACACATCACGGACGAAGCCAAAATCAAGTCTTTTCTTGACACCGTAATGTCCTATCTCAACGCCGACGGCACGATCCGCTTCTCCTACCCGGACGAAGAAACCATCAAAGTCGACATCACCGGCGAAAACGTGAGCGGCATTATCGGCAAGCGCGGCGACGCGATCTACGCGATTTCCTACCTCGCCAACATTCTCGTCAACAGGGACAAGGACGTCTACAAGAGAGTCATCGTCGACTGCGAAAACTACCGCGCCAATAAAGAGAAAAAGCTGATCGACCTTGCCAACAGCACAGCGGCCCGCGTCTGCAAGTACCGCAGACCCATTCAGCTTCCGCCTATGCCGGCAGCAGAGCGCAGAATCGTTCACACCGCCCTCCAGACGAACCGTATGGTCGAGACCGAGAGCTTCGGAATCGAGCCTCAGCGGTGCGTCGTCGTAAGGCTGAAGCCCTACACAAAGGTGATCTAAAAAGTGATTTTCAACGATAACGACTGCATTGCCGCGATTTCCACCCCTGCGGGAACCGGAGGAATCGCAATAATAAGACTGAGCGGACAAGACGCCTTTTCAATTGCCGACAAGATGATAAGTCGCAGCAAGAAGGGCGTCTTGTCTGCTTTCGTGTCGGAAATGGCCGATCACACCATCGAACACTGCTACGTTTTCGACTTTGCCGACCCCTCCGCCCCGGAGCTGATCGACGAATGTCTCGTCAGCAAAATGGCCGCCCCGCGCACCTACACCACCGAAAACGTCGTGGAGATCAACTCCCACGCCGGCCTCGCTGTGGTCACAAGAATTCTTGACCTTGCGCTGCGTTGCGGGGCGCGCGCCGCCGAACCGGGCGAATTCACGCGGCGCGCGTTTCTCGGCGGCCGGATCGACCTTTCGTCCGCCGAAGCGGTTATCGACGTTATCAACGCCAAGACCGAGGACAGCCGGAAGGCCGCGGTTTCAGCCCTTTCGGGAACGCTCGGTGCCGAGATCAACAGCCTCTGCGCGCTTCTCTCCGAGGCGATCGCCGACCTTGACGTCTCCATCGACTACCCCGAATACGAGTTCGACGCCGAAATGGGCGCTCTTGCCGCCGACCGGATCAACACCGTTCTCGGCCGCCTGAAAACCCTCAGCGACACCTATTACGCCGGCAGAATCGCCAAGGAAGGCCTCAGGATGGTCATTGCGGGCCCTCCCAACGCCGGAAAATCGACATTAATGAATACCCTCTGCGGCGTCGACCGATCCATTGTCACCGACATTCCCGGCACGACCCGCGATACGATTGAAGAGTTCCTGCAGCTCGAAGGCATTCCCGTCTGGGTCACCGACACAGCGGGCATTCACGAAACAGACGACACAGTCGAGAAGATTGGCATCTCCAGAACAATTTCCGCCCTTTCGGACGCGAATATCGTTCTTTACGTAATCGATCCAGACTCCTTCAGCGGCGAAGAAGACGTCGCCCTTGCGAAAAGCCTTCTCGACCCCGTGAATTCGTTCATTCTGATCAACAAGGCGGATATTCCGCGCTCCGACTGCCGCCGCGACGAGATCATCGCCTCGTTCGAGCCTGAGTTCTGCGCTATGAACGTTTCCGCAAAAACCGGGCTCGGCCTCGACGCCCTGCTCGCGAAAATCAAACAGGCGTTCCGGATCGGCGCCGTCGATTTCGGCTACTCCCCCGTTCTTACGTCTTCGCGCCACAAGCAGCTTATCGATCAGGCGATTTCGCTGCTCGAACAGGCGACCGGGTGCTATTCCGGCAATATGCCGCTCGATTTTGTCTCTTACGACATTCGCCAGGCATCCGGAAAACTTTGCGAAATAACGGGGAAAAACGTAACGGACGAGATTATAAACAGTATTTTCGACCGTTTTTGCGTCGGAAAATGATTTTACGCGCATTTTCTGCGTCGTGAATGGCCGGTTTGCAACCCGGTTTTACTATTTTTCTTTTACATTATCCACCGGAGGCTCTTATGAGATTTGAAGCCGGAAGTTACGATATATGCGTTGTAGGTGCCGGACACGCCGGTGCCGAAGCAGCCTCTGCGGCCGCCAGACTCGGATTCAAGACGGCTGTTTTCGCGATCAACCTCGACAGTGTCGGGAATATGCCCTGCAACCCGAGCATCGGCGGCACCTCAAAGGGCCAGCTCGTTCGAGAAATTGACGCCCTCGGCGGCATCATGGGCAAAATTGCCGACAAAACCACGCTCCAGTCCAAACTCTTGAACAAGGCAAAAGGACCCGCCGTCTATTCCCTGCGCGCCCAGATTGACCGCAGACGCTACCAGACCGAGATGAAGCATGAACTCGAACTGTGCGAAAACCTCGACGTCAAACAGGGCGAAATCGTCGACATCCTCACGGAGCAATCTGCCGGCGAGAACGTGCCCCACGTTACCGGAGTCGTCACCCACACCGGCGCGATCTACCGCACAAAAGCCGTAATTCTGTGCACCGGCACATATCTTAAAGGTAAAATTATTATAGGCGACGTCAGTTATGCCGGCGGACCCGACGGTCTTTTCCCCGCGAACGCACTCTCCGCGCGCCTTCTCGAGCTCGGTTTTACGATTCTAAGGCTCAAAACCGGAACGCCTGCGCGCGTTCTGCGTCAAAGCATCGATTTTTCGAAAATGGAGCTCCAGCCGGGCGACGACTGCGCGGTTCCTTTTTCCGCCGAAACCGAAAGGTTCGATTTTGACGAGCTGCCGGTGTATCTCGCCCACACCAACGAAGAAACAAAGAAGATCATTCGCGACAACATTCACCGCTCGCCGATGTTCAACGGCTCTATAGAAGGCGTCGGCCCGCGCTACTGCCCCTCGATTGAGGACAAAGTCATGCGCTTCAGCGACAAGGAACGCCACCAGACGTTTATCGAGCCTATGGGCCGCGACACCGAAGAAGTCTATCTGCAGGGGCTCTCTTCGAGTCTCCCGGAGGATGTTCAGCTCTCATTTATGCGGACGATTCCCGGCCTCGAAAACCTCTCGGTAACCCGCCCCGCCTACGCAATCGAGTACGACGCCATCGACGCGCGCCAGCTTAAGCTCTCCCTCGAGAGCCGCCCGGTCTCCGGACTTTTCTGCGCCGGCCAGATCAACGGCTCATCCGGGTACGAAGAAGCCGCCGCACAGGGTCTCATTGCGGGAATCAACGCCGCAAACCTGCTTCGAGGCCGCGAACCGCTGATTATTTCCCGTAGCGAAGGCTACATCGGCGTCCTGATTGACGACCTGGTCACTTTGGGCACTAAAGAACCTTACCGTATGATGACTTCCCGCGCCGAATACCGCCTGCTGCTCCGCCACGACAACGCGGACAGCCGCCTTACCGAAAAAGGCTACCGCGAAGGACTCGTTTCGCAGCAGAGATACGATAAGTTCCGGCGCAAATACGCGGTCATTGACGACTGCCTCCTGTCGCTGGAACAGACCGTTGTCTCGCCCAATTCCGCGGTCAACGGTTACATCACGGAAAAGAACAGCTCGCCTCTTAAAAGCGGCTGCACTCTGAAGGATCTTCTCCGCCGTCCCGAGCTTGGTCTCGCCGACGTGCTGACGGTTGCAGCTCTTTCAGACGATAAAACCGCTTCTCCGGAAGCGCTTCTTGCCCCCGTGACCGTTTCTTTCGGCAATCACAGCACAACGTTTCTGCCCGAGGTCGTTTTCAGAAGATTCTGCGCCGACGCGGAAACCCTTGGGCTTCAGACAATCGTCGACATCTGCGAAGAGATTGAAATTCTCGTAAAATACGAAGGCTACATCAAGCGTCAGGAGGAACAAATCGAGCAGTTCAAAAAGCTCGAGAATCTCAGGCTTCCGAAAGACGTTGACTATCGTTCGATTCCGACGCTCAGTCTCGAATCGCGGGAAAAACTGGCGGCAACAATGCCCGAATCCGTCGGTCAGGCAAGCCGCATCAGCGGGGTCACTCCTAGCGACATAACCGCGTTGATAATTTACATTAAGACTCGCAAATTTTGACTATTTTTAGGTAAAAACGCAATTGTTCCACGTGGAACAATTATGGGAGAACGCATGAATAACGGTAATTTACGCACAATTTTAGAGACTTGCATAGCGCCTTTCGGCCTGACTCTCACCGATGAAATGTGGGAGAAATTTGACGCATATCGCGCTCTTCTCAAGGAGTGGAACGAAAAGATGAACCTGACCGCTATCACCGATGACAGCGAGATCATGGTTAAGCATTTTGCGGACTCTCTGTCCCTTTACCCGTACATTACCGGCAAGAGTTCAAATCTTTGCGACATCGGGACAGGCGCAGGTTTCCCGGGCGTCCCGCTGAAAATCGTTATGCCCGATTTGTCTGTGACTCTTGTCGACTCGCTCTCGAAAAGACTGACGTTTCTGAACGCCCTGGTAAGCGAACTCGGCCTCTCCGGAATTGAACTCGTTCACGCGCGCGCCGAGGACTTCTGCAGAAAACCGGGCTGCCGCGACTCGTTTGAATACGTGACTGCCCGCGCCGTCGCGCCGATGAACGTCCTTTTGGAATATTGCCTCCCTGCGGTTAAACCCGGCGGCAAGTTCATTGCAATGAAGGGTTCCCGCGACGAAGGGTCCTTTACGTACGCCTGCCGCAGACTGAAAGCTGCCCCGATAAAGACCGAATCCTTTACACTGACCGGTGCTGATGCTTCTTTCGAACGAACAATCTTTATCTTCGAAAAAACCGGTCCCACTCCGCCCCAGTTTCCCAGAAAAGCAGGAATTCCCGCCAAGAATCCTCTTTGCTGACATCACGGCCCGCCGACTTTTTCCTTGTTTTGGCGGGCCTTATAAGTTATAATAAGATGCAAACTCTAAAAACGGAGGTATTTTAATTTGCTTTACGATCATGTAACCGGAAATATCCACTCATTCGACCCGAATTGTCACGTCGAACTGCGAGCGCAGATAAACAAAACCCGCCGCGCTTCAATGCTCTCGGGAAGCCTTATCGGAAACTCCCGCAACGAAGCTTCCGGCGTCTGCTGCCGCGTCTACAAGAACGGGTTCTACGGGTTCGCTTCGTCCGCGGAGTACACAGACGCCTCCTGCAAGGCCGTCCTTAACGCCGCGACAAGCAACGCCGACTTCCTGGCAAGGCACGTTTTTTCCGACAAGCCGAGAATCGCGCCGTTAGCTTCCGGAGAAATCCGCGTTTCCGAAGATTATTCCGACCCGGAACAGAAATATTTTATTGACTTTATTAAAGAAGTCGACAGCTACGTCAGTTCGAAATATCCGTCGCTTATCAGCCGCATTGTCTCTGCTTCCGCTGAGTCATACGAAAAGATTCTCGCGGTTGCCGACGGCTACTGCACGCACTCTATCCTGCCCCGCAGCTATATTTACGTTGTGATGTCGGCGGAAGACAACGGCGGTCAGCCGATAGAGCTCTACGAGGTGTTCGGCGGTTTTGGATCATTTGACATGAATTTCACCGATTCTTCGGCGCTTCACGACAAAATCGACCGCCTTTACGAGCATCTCTGCCGCAAAAAAGAGGCAGTTTACGCCTCTGCGGGTATCAAAACCTGCATTCTCGGGCCTATGATGTCGGGAATGCTTGCACACGAAGCCGTGGGTCATACTGTTGAGGCAGACCTGGTCCTTGGCGGATCGGTGGCAGGACCGAACCTCGGAAAAGTTGTTGCATCTGACAAAGTTTCTCTCGTAGACTTCGCGCACACCGCTTTCGGAAAGCCGGCTCCGCTCCCGATTTACGTCGACGACGAAGGAACCAAAGCCGACGATCAGCTTCTTATCGACCGCGGCGTCCTGGTCGGGTTCATGAACAACCGCGAATCCGCGCTTCACTTCAACATGACCCCCAACGGAAACGCACGAGCCTACGCATTCTCGGACGAACCCCTGATTCGAATGAGAAATACGGCCGTTCTTCCCGGAACCGACAAGCTTGAAGACATGATAGCTTCGATTGACGACGGCTACTATCTCATCAACTCGAACAACGGGCAGGCGGACACGACCGGCGAGTTCATGTTCGGCGTCACGCTCGGGTACGAGATCAAAAACGGAAAGATCGGCAATGCCATTAAGGACACCACAATTTCCGGAGTTGCGTTCGATATGCTCAAAACCGTCGACATGGTCTCCGACGAAATGGAGTGGTCCAGCAGCGGTTTCTGCGGCAAAAAGCAGCCGATTCCTGTCGGCATGGGCGGTCCTTCAATACGCTGCAAAGTCAACGTCGGAGGCAGGTAACTAACTTCTTTTGTTCTATTTATAGGTGAAAATATGCTTTACAAAACAATAACGTTTGATCAAATCGAAAACGAGGAACACCGCACTACCATCTCTTATCTGCGCAACGTCCTCAGGCGATGTGTCGACAATCTCGTAAAAGCAGGCGCGACACGCTACATCTGCTCCGCCTCCAAGTCTGTCAACAACGAATTCAACGTAGACGGCGGCGAATTCAGTCTCTTCAGGACGCAGTTTTCCGACAGCCTCTCGCTCACGGTCTTCATCGGCGACAAAAAAGGAACCGTAAATCTCAACAGCTTCGAAGACAGCAGCCTGGACGAAGCCGTTGAAACCGTAATCGCGTCCGCGAATGCCGCAGAACCGGATCCCGACTGGCAGGTCGCTCCCCGTGAGGAACCCACTGTTTTCGTCGGCGGCGCGGTTGTAGGCGACAAAGAACGCCTGTTCGAACGGTTCAGAGAGTTCATGGAAACCGTAAAAACGGACTATCCGCTGATTATGATGGAGCAGGCCATCACGAACCATGCATCCTGGTGCAGCGTTTATGTCAACTCATCAGGCACTGAATTTGCAACTATCGGCGGAAATTATGACTTTGAAATCATGTTTTCCGGTCATGAAGGCGACAACGCCTCCTCTTTTGTGGTCGAAGGTATTTCCGAAAACTCGCTTGACACGCCTTTTATAGAAAAGGGACGCATTGCGGCCGTTCTTGACGAAACGCAGCGCCAAATCTACACGAAGACGTTCGACGGCAAGTTCACAGGCACCCTGCTGGCGCCTCCTGCCCTTCTGGCGGACCTGCTTTTCAGCGCTATCGGGAATTTCACGTCAGATACCGCGATTATAAACAAAACTTCGATCTGGCTCGACAAAATCGGCAAGCAGGTGGCGGATCCCCGTCTCACCGTGTCTTTCAACCCTTCAGACGAACGAATCGTCCACAACGAAGCTTACTCTAACGAGGGCTACCGCTCGAAAGATTACGATCTCATTAAAAACGGAACGCTGACCGGGTTCACGATTTCGGCATACACCGCCAACAAAACCGGCTTTGACCGTGCGCCCAACGACTCCGGCGCGATTATCGTAGCTCCCGGCAACAAGCCTTTGGACGAAATGATCGCTTCAATTAAACGCGGAATATTCGTCGGCCGGTTTTCCGGCGGCTCGCCGTCAATTAACGGTGATTTCTCGGGCGTTGCGAAGAACAGTTTTCTCATCGAAGACGGCAAGATTACATCAGCCCTTTCAGAGACAATGATCTCCGGAAATCTCGCGGATCTGCTTTTCAATATCATCGATATTTCCAAGGAAACAGTCGAAAACGGCGGAGCCGTTCTCCCCTATATTTCGTTCGACAATATTACGATTTCAGGAAAGTAAAAAATCGGGATTTTTGAAAACCTTGAATTGCGATTTTTGCCTATTTTTAGGCAAATAAACAATTGTTCCACGTGGAACAATTTTGAAAGACGGCATTTTTTATGGTTTCAATCAGGCTTTTTGACTACACCGAAAGCGGCGTTCCGGTATATTCTTACACGTTGAAAAACCGCAAAAATGAATCGGTTGAGATACTTAATTTCGGTGCGATAATCCGCAGGATTTCCGTTCTTGACAAAGCCGGAAAACTGCGGGATATCGTGCTTGGATTTGACGACGTTAAGTCCTACATCGGTTCCGACACTTATTTCGGCGCTTTTATCGGTCGAGTCGCAAATAGAATATCCGGCTGCAAGTTTTCGCTTGAAGGACAGATCTATACGCTCTATGACAACAATAACGGCGTTTCTCTCCACGGCGGCAAAAACGGCTTTGACAAGAAGCTTTTGACTGCCTCAGTTCCGGAAGACGATTTTCAGTCTGTTGTATTTTTTGGAATCTCTCCCGACGGCGAAGAAGGCTATCCGGGCACGGTTTTTTTCTCGGTTAAATACACATTGACCGATGACTCCAACCTGATCATTGATTATAAGGCCGAAACCGACAAGCCCACCCTTTTCAATGTTACAAACCATTCGTACTTCAACCTGAACGGTCATGACAGTGACAGAAACAACTACGAAACTTATCTGAAGCTGAATTCACGCCATATAACGCCTCTCGGAGATGATTTCACTCCAACCGGTGAAATTCGTGACATCTCAGGAACGCCATTTGATTTTACTTCTTTCAAGAAAATCGGGCGTGATATCGATGCACGGGACGCTCAGCTGCTGCTTGCAGGCGGGTACGACATCAATTATGTGTTCGACATTTCGAAGGATTTGACGGAATCTGAGGAAGCTTGCATGCGGAATATTCTTCCTGTCCCGGAGTTGAAGCCCGTTGCCTATGCATACAGCGAAGATTCGGGAATTTGTATGGCGGTTCAGACGACGCTCCCGTGTATGCAGCTCTATTCGGGCAACTTTATGAAGGATTCGACCGGAAAAGACGGCGCTCATTACGACTACCGGTACGGATTCTGCCTGGAAACGCAGCTTTTCCCCGATGCGGTCAACAAGAAGTCGTTTCCGCCTGTCACGCTGGTGCCTGACAAACCATATCAAAGCAGAACGGTCTACTCATTCGCAACTTTGGGTTGACAATCGGGTAGGAGGGGGTGACTAA
>DBXM01000027.1 GCA_002309655.1 Mageeibacillus sp. UBA1212 | reverse complement strand
ACCAACAACAACTTGACACGGTCAAAGGTCCTCCGGTTCTTGACACCGCCCCTCCCAAATGCTAAACTTTTAAAAAAATATAAGAAAGCGTGGTCTTTAAATGAAAGTCACTTTGCGCAAAACACTTATAATCCTTCTGGCGGCGGTCCTTCTCTGCCTGCCCGTACTCTCCTCCTGCAACACCGGAGGCGGCGGCACAGGCACGCCCACCGAAGAGCCCCCCGAGATAACCGAGGAGCCTTCCCCCACCCCTGTTCCCCGCGACGTCTCGAACGACACCCCGATCGCGTCGTCGATGGTCTACGCGAACGAACTCGCCAACACGGTCGAAGGCTACTACACCTCTGCCGTCAGAAGCGAATACGTCCTCAAAAACACTCAGATGCGCCTTACCGAGAATCTCACGGACGACGGCGCGAAGGGACTCCGGAAGTTCGAAAACGCTTCCGGAAAGACGTATTTCACGGACAGTATGGACCTGTACGTGATCGACAGCAGCGGCGGGGAATGGTCCGACCGCTATTCGCTCGGATCGGGTCGCATCAATACCACGCGCCTCGGCTTTTATTACTATGAATCGCATTTCCGCGACCTCGGCCTCGGCAACTCTGCCGGTGCGGACTCGTACGAAGCCGTCACCGAAGTCAACGACCTTAAAACGAACTGGGTGGCGCACGACGGCAACCTCAAATCCGGCGCCAAGAACAGCGCTGTTTTCACCGTTGAATCCACGTACGACCCGTATTTTGTCATAAGGAGCTTCTCCGTTCCCACAACATCCGTCAACGCCGTCGAGCTCGAGCTCGCCGTAAAAGGCAGCGCTTCGCGTGTCCAGCTGTTTATCGACGACGGCTCCGACTACAACCCGGGCCAGACGCTCACGTTTACGGTCAAATCGGACGGCGCTCCCCACAAATACCTCATAGACATTTCCGCCATCCAGAAAGGCAGCGCGCTTAAAGGCATCAGGCTCGACATCGGCGACAACGTCGGCGAGCAGGCCACGCTCTCCTCTTTGAGGCTCATTAAGACCTCCTCCGCGACGCCGCCCCTTAAAAGCGAAAAGACGTACCACGTTTTCGCGGACAAGCTCCACCAGGAGTTCAGGGTTGTCGCATTTGAGGCAACCTCTTCGATCGCCGAATTCGGTATGATCTGGAAAGTCGACAAGAGCGCCGTCAGCGCGCTTTCCATTAAAGACAAAGACGGCGTCCACTCGGACCTGGGTTTCGACCCATCCACCGTCGAGTACGTCGCGTTCGACTTCACTGAAGCCGGCGTCTGCGGCATCATCGTTCCCGACGACGAAAAGCTGGCGCTCAGGGTGACTGTCACCGAGGTCGACGGGCAGTACGTCGTAAGGCAGGTCTACGGCGGCAAGCTCAGCCTGAAATCCGGCGGCGACGCATCAGTCGCGAACAGGCTCTACAACGACACGACGCACGACTTCGCCGGCATCGAAAAAGAGGCGTGGCTTGAGCGCAACCCGCTCGGCGCCGGCAACATCTCCGTCACCGTAACCAACTCCAAAACTAAATTCAAGCGGTACGACCCTGTCCGCGGCGTGTACGTTTTCACGCTCAACGGCACTAACTTCACGACCGCCTACCAAAAGAAAAACAGAAACAAGGACTTCGGCGCGACCGTCTCCGTTCAGAACGACTCGAACGACCGCAAGATCTACGTCAATTTCAGCGCCAACTCCGAGTGTCTCGAGTGCGCCGCTGTTCTCGACGGCAACGGACTGCTCACGCCGATCCCGGTGCAGGTTTGCAAGAATTTTACCTACGAAAAGGAAGAACCTGTCTACGACCCGACGGACGTTCCGTACTCCGACACGTACTTCCCGCTCGTTCTCAAGCCGAACGAGACGCTCGCGTTTTCGCACATGCACCTCTACCAGAACTGGGGAATCTTCCCGCTCAAGCAGATTGGCTCCATCCAGTTCCACGTCTCCTACTACCACCTCTCGACAGGCGTCACGGAGTCGAACTGCATCGCGCCGCTCTACGTTTACGGACGCGACGGATGGACGCTTCCCGACTTCAGAGGTCC
The DNA here is from genome assembly GCA_002309655.1 of Mageeibacillus sp. UBA1212. GTDB lineage: Bacteria > Bacillota > Clostridia > UBA1212 > UBA1212 > UBA1212. The sequence continues at coordinate 10,787 of DBXM01000027.1, read as the reverse complement.
GAGCGGTATCATGTGGAGCGGTCAGCCCCAGTTCACCGCAGGCGGCCACAACAAGTTCGTGTCGTACGTTGACGGTAACGGAACGGTCGTCCGCTCGGAGTACACGGGCTGCAAAATCAATTCATACGGCCCCACCTACGCCGACTTCCGGTACAGCTACAAGGCCGACACAGGCGAATACGAGTACACGCTGCGCCACACCGAATTCCCGCAGACCGACGAAAACAGGACGTACTACACACTTTTGCTGAAGTTTTTGAAGGACATCACGTTCGAAAACGTCGCCGACCTCTTCACGCTCCACTACTTCGACAGCCGCGATCAGAAGTTCGACAAAATGAGCTATCTTGCAGAGGACGGCACCGTCAAAACGCTCGTCACCGACTTCTCACGCCGCAACAGCGAAACAGTCAAGCTCGCGAAGGATTCGTTCTGGTTCGCGTTCTACGGCTCGAGCAACGAGGACTGCATGAACGAGGCGCTCATCATGAGGAAGTACGACGTCCGGCTTGGCGGCGAACAGTGGAACGGCGGTTTCGTGCTCCGCAGCGGCTACGACGGCACGGCGTGCAACGTCAGCGAGCTCTCGCTCGACCTCGGCAAGTATACGTTCAAAAAAGGCGACACGATCTACCTCGAATTTCTGCTCGTTCCGTGGGGCAACAGAGACCACGACACGTACTCCAACATCGAGAGAATCGTCGAGGACTCTGTTCTGAAGCCGCTCACCGTCACCGCCAAAACCGGAACGGTCATTCCCGAGACTTACCTCCCGCACCTGCTCTGCGAAAACAACACCGCGGAGTTCACGGTCACCGGCGGCAGGAACAACAACGTCGTCAGGATCGACGGCTTCACGTCGCTCTCGAGGCCGGTCATCGAAAAGCTCGTCGACGGCTCGTGGGAGCCCTACGTCACGAACGTTCACGAATACGACGGCTACGCGGTCCATTACAGTTTGGACGGCACCTACGGCTACTCGTTTGTTTTCGAGACGGAAGACCCCGGCGCGTCTTATACGTTCAGGATATCAGCCTGAAGCAAAGCCACGGCAGGCGGCCGGAAATCCTTACCGGAGATTCCTGCCGGAAATCCATGTGAAAGAGAGGTGTCGTATGCTTGAATTCGAACCGTTTTCAATTGAATCGCTTCAAAAAATCATTCCGTTCCTGCGTGCGCACCCGAGTCCCTGCAGCGACATGTCGGCCGGTTCCCTCTTTATGTGGGCACTGGGAACCGGCCTCCGTTTCTGCATCTATAAAGACACTCTCGTCATAAGCCAGGAGATAAACGGCCAGCCCGCTTTCACCTGGCCTGCCGGGAACGACCCTCACGACACGGTCGGCGAGCTCATCAAATACGCGGAGAGTCGCCACCTTCCGCTCCGTTTTTACGCGGTCGACGCGAAAACGCTCGAAAAGATTACCGGCGACGCGAGACTGAAAGACCCGATGTGGTCTTTTGACCCGCAGTGGAGCGACTACGTATACGATTTTCGCGATGCGATGACGTTCCCCGGGAGCAAATTCCACGGCCAGCGGAACCACGTGAACAAGTTTACAAGGCTCTACGGCGCGCCTAACGTCCGTTTTCTCACGCCTGACGACAAAGGCGCGGTCTTTCAGATGCTCGCTGAGTACGAGGTCGAACACACCGTCATGAACAAGCTGGAGCGCCTCGAATTCGAGCAGACGAAAAAGCTTCTCGAAGTCTGCCCTATCCTCGGTCTTTACGCCGCGGGGCTGTTCGTTGACGGTCGTGTCGCAGCGTTTTCTATTGGCGAGATCTCCGGAGACACGCTCCTCATCCACGTCGAAAAGGCACTCACCCGCTACGAAGGCGCCTACCCGGCAATGTATTCGGGCTTTGTGCGCCTTATGGACGCCGTTTCCGGCCACTCGCTCAAGCTTGTCAACCGCGAGGACGACTCCGGCGACCCCGGTATCCGCGTCTCCAAAAATCAGTACCACCCTGTCGCGATGGTCGAAAAGTACCTCGTCCACGTCAACGCGCCGGCAAAAAGGCTTCCCACCGTGTGGGAGATCAATGCCGGTTCCGCCGTGCTGACCCCGTTCCGCGAGTCCGACAGGAAAAACTATTTCGACCTCTGCGTCGACGTCGAAAACAACAAATACTGGGGCTACGACTACCGCGACGACTACACGCTGACCGGACCGGTGGACGAAAACACCTTTTACGACTCCGCGGCGCACGACATGGCTGCCGGCGACTCGATAAACTTCGCGATTCGCCTGAGCACTGAAGGCGAGATGGCCGGCGAAGCGATACTCTGGAACTTCACGTACGACGGTTTCTCCGAACTCGGCTGCCGCCTGCTCCCCCGCTATCAGGGTTCCGGTATCGGCACCTTTGTATTTAAAGAGGCCGCGTCCTTCGCGGAAGAAACGCTCGGGCTCAAGGTCTGCGCGCGCTGCTGTCACGAAAACGTCCGTTCCCGCCGCATGATACTGTCAAGCGGGTTTACGCCCTGCGGAAGCGACGGAGAGTATGAGTATTTCAGCCGCGGCGGTTTCCCCTGGCCGTACGGTTCTTTATAACTGCTTTAATATAAAATGCGGCGCCGCGCGGGGTCCTAAAATCAACCCCGCGCGGCGCCTTCGTTTTATCAATTGTTCAAATAACTTAAAAGCTGCCCGCCTCTGACCGGTTCCTTTAACTTACTCCGTTTCCTTCCAGGCCGGAACCTCATCCTTGAACAGCCAGTAGAAGTCCGCGTTCGAGACGCAGATCACGTCCTCCGCCTCCGTCATCATTTTAATGAGCTTGTCGAGATCCTCCCATTTTTTGCTGAAGTCGAGCTCATAGCCGTGGCCCCACACGTAGAAGAGCATGTCCTCGGTGCACTCCGTGTCGAGGAATTTCTGCGCGTACTTAAAGAGGTTCGGGTCGGTGATGCCGCAGGTCGGCTGCCATTTCAGCCAGTATCTCGGAAGCTTGAACTTGTACGTCGAAGTTGTGGCGCGCGCGAATTTGGCGGTCGTCCTGTCGCGAACGATCTCGATCGTGGCGTTCGTGTACTCCGTGTCGCCTCCCGGCCATGCCATTCCCGTCGGGTAAATGCCCGTCAGATTGTAGATATTCTCCGTGTCGTCCATGATCTCGCGAACAACGTTGCTCGGGCCCAGATTTTTGAGCGAGGGGTGGTCGTACGTGTGGCTCTCCACGTCATAGCCGTCGTAGATTCCGGTCTTGAATTCCTCCTCGGTCCAGCGGATGTGCGTGAGCGTGGGATCTCCCAGCGTCTGTCCGACCCAGGTCCAGTTCGCGCCGAAAAGACCGGTATCGATAAAGAACGTGCCGCCCTTGAAGTTGTACTTCTTGTAGATCTCGATGATCCGCTTGTCCTGCGTGATGCCGTCGTCAAAACTGATCGTGAAGTACTTTTTCGGCGTTCCGTCCCTTTTTACAGTGGCTGTTATATCCGACCCGGCGAGTCTTCTGCCCTGGTCGTCCGTCTGCCACGGAACAGGCGTTGGCTCTTCTGTCGGAGCGGCCGGAACCTCGGTCACATCCGGTTTCTTGGTCTCGTTCGGGTCGTTTCCCGGTCCCGCACAGCCGCCCGCAGCGGCAGCCGCCATACACGCAATAAGCATCATGGCCAAAATCCTCCCTGTAATTCTATGGAATTTGAATTTGTTTGCGTTTGATCTTAACATGTTTTTCAGCGCCTTTCGGTTGAATTGTATTCTGCGTAAATCCATTTTAGCACATTTTCCGGGAAAATACATCTAATTTTACAAGCAGCGCAATTATGCGCGGCCGCCGGCATTGAAGAATTCACGCCTTGCACTTCTCCAGAATCTCCGCGATCCGCTCCGCCTTCTTCTGCCCCGGCGCACGTTTCACAGGCGCGTGCACCGTCGCTTTTATATCGTCAAGGTCCTCCAGAACGCGCTCTCCGGTGATCGGGCAGTTGCCCTGCACGAAGAACACGTACCCTTCTATCCAGACGTTCACGCCCTGCTCCTCGAGATAGCTTTTGAGCAGGAAAATCTCGCGATTCACCTGCCTTAACGGGTTCGGAACAGACTTTTCATAGGTGACTCCCCTTTTTGTGGTCTTGTATTTCATCCACTCGGCATCATCTTCGTTCCCCACGATTTCACCGGTCAGATTCTTGACCTCGATAATGAACACTCCGTACCGGTTCACGACGACGTCGTCAAGCTCAGTCTCCCGGCCGTCGTAATTGATCTCCACGTTCTTGAAAAGCCAGTCGTCTTCATCGAGTGCGCGCGCGATAAAAGTCGACGCAATCACCTCTCCGCGGTTGCCTGCCCGCTTCTCGGGTGTGTCCGGATCCCTGCGCCGCGGCTTGCCGTCTTTCTTGCCCTTCCGGGAACTTACCGCGATGACTATTATTAAAACTATCAGCCCGATAATCAGGAAAGGCATCGCCCGTTCACCTCAAAATCTTCTCGCCGTCAAACGCGAAAAAGCCCAGGCCCTCGCCGGTAAAACCGCCCGACTCGAGCCGTTCCGCATACGCTCTTCTCAAGGAAGTGTCCCGCGGCAGCTCCTCCGGCGGCAGCTCCGCGTATCTCCCGAACACCCTCCACGCATCGTGAAAGCGGTCCTGCCCGAAGCACTTGATCCATTCAAAATCGCCCATAAACCGGAGAATATTCGAGTTTTCCGGCAGGAATTCCCAGTGAAGCGGGTATAGCAGCCAAGAGTAGCACCCGAAAATGACGATGCCGTCCTCGAATCTGTCTTTAAAATGCTTGTACGCCTCGCGGTAGGAAGCAAGCCTCACCTCGTCCGTCAGCGGAATCCCGCTCGAAGGAATGTGAAAGTTGACGAAAATCCCGCCCTTTTTGAGCGTTTTGCCGCAGTGGAGTTTGAAGTCCTCGCCGTCGTATTTTACCTCTTCGTACTGGAACCTCCCGTACGCGAACCGCGTCATGTCGAAAAAGCCGTCGTACCACCCCGCCACGAACGTCCCGACCACGCCCTTGCACTCGACGCACTCCGCGATCTTGCAGCGGATGTCGTCCATGGACGCGTAAAAAACGCTGTCGGGAATGCCCTTCGCGCGGTATTTTTCGTGCAGGAACGGCAGCGAATTGACTATCAGCAGAAGGTCCGTCGAGTACGCGTTTTTCCCGAATTTTAGCGCAATTTCTCTGGTTTGCGTTAGCGCCTCGCAAAGCGTTATTTCGTCTTTTTTCGCGAACCGCTCCACAAGCGCGTCAAGCTCCGCCGCATACTCCTTCTCGCAGTCCAGCTCCGCCTCGAGCGCCTCAAGCCCCTTCACCGTGCTCTCCGGATACCCGGAAGACGTCATAACCTTAAGCTCTTCGTTGAAATGTCCCATTGCCCTGCTCAATCTTCATGAAACCTGTCGGGAATCTCTCCCCGCACATCCAAAATATCATCCACCGGAATCCGCTTCCCGTCCCCGGTCACGATCTGCCTCTTGTAGCCGTCAAACTTCCTGACGACGCAAACCTCCCTGACGATCCGGCCGCCGGCCTTCCGCGAATCCGGCTCGAAAAAAGTAATCTCCGTCTCGGTCACGCCGTCGTACCCCTTGAGAACCGCCTCCAGCTTCGCCGAAAGGCGCGCCTTCTCGTCCTCGTCAAGCTCCGGCCGATCCTCCGTTAACCGCGCCGTCTCCTCGACGATGTCCTCATACCCGACAAGCGCCGCGAACGGGCTGAACTGCGCCGCGTAGCTGTCCCTTCCCAGCGGAGGGTGCTTTTTCGACACGTGGTGCGGGTTATTTATGATGTCGTCGTACTTGTGTTCGTCCCGCATTTTACGTTTTTCCTCCGGATTTCTTCAAGTCTCCGCCTTCCGCCGTCATCTGTCAGCCGTCAGCCGAACTTCGTGCCGCACTCCGGGCAGAATCTCGCGTTCGCCGGCCTCTTCGCGCCGCAGCGCCTGCAGAACCTGTCTTCCGGCTGGTTTTCCGCGGCCTCTTCACGCGGTTCGTCTATAACCGGCGTGTTGTTTTGCTCCGGTTCTTCGTAAAGCGCCTGCGCCTCACTTGTGTCCTCCGGAACTTCGTCAAGCTCCGGCACTTCGTCGCTGTACGGGTACTCGCCCTTCGCATTTTCGGCCGCCTGCTTCGCCAGCATCGCCGCCATCCGCACCGTCGCCGTGTAAATCTTTTCGGAGTCGGAATTCAGTCTGAAATCCGTAACGACCGTTTTCGAGAAGATGCCCCTGTCCGCGAGTTTTCCGTCGAAAAAGCCCGCAATCAGCGCGTTTTTGTCGCTGTTCATGACGCTTTTTCCAACAGGCCACGTCTTGAGACAGTCCCAAAGAATGCGGTGCGCGTCCGCCTTCACGGCCTCCGCCGCCTCTTCCTGAGTCGCAAAACGCTCGCAGTCAAAACCGGTGATCTTCGTCTCCCCGGTCACGAACGCCTCAAGCTCAATGTCGATTGCCGGCTCGGCCTCGTCAAATTCCCTGAACCTCGCCGGCCCGTTCGTCTCGATTTTTACAGTTAATGGTGTCATAGTGAATCTCCCGACGGCATATCCGTCTTTTCAATTGTCTGCGGGTCTTCCTTCTTCCCGCTGTTTTCCGTCCCGAATCCGGACGCTTTTATTACAATCATTAGGTACGCCGCGAGGCACACCGTGTCGACTATCGCCATGAACAAAAATCCCTCACGCAGCGTTATGTACGTCCACAGCGTTTCCACCCAAAGAGTCACCGCCTCCGCCACAATATATGCCGCCGGCAAAAACCTCAGCACCACGCCGTCCCACTTCTTTTTTCTCCCGTACCACAGCACGAACGCCAGCCCCGCGCACACGACCGCCGGAACGAGCCCGTACGCAAGCTCCTGCCACAGCCCCTCGTAAAAAAACGTCATCGAGTTGTAGCCCTTCCTCACGATCGCGAGCCGCTTGAAAATGCCGGTCACGTAGAACATGAAATACACGTAAAGCGCCGCGTTTACCGCCGCAACAAAGTTTTTCTGGCTGAAAAGAACTATGAGCGACGTCGAAAACATCCAGAACCCCAGTGTTCCCGAGCTGAAAAGCGCGAAGTTCCACAGACCGTGCGCCGGAAACCGGCTGAAAAATGCGACAAGCAACCCCGCGACGATTCCGAACCCGGTCACAAGCAGGTACGATTTCAGGTTGTTTTTGAAAAAAGTTTTGTCCATGTTTTATTCCTTGACGGACGCTCCATTATGTGACCGTGCCGGCCGGCCGGGCAATCGCCCCCGGCACCTTATCTCGATACGCCGCAGCTTTGCATTGGCGATATGAGCGATTCTGTGCACCGCACAGTCAAGCGAGAATCGCAATGCAAAGTGCGGCCGTAAAAATCGCGCGAATCTTCGGTTCCGGAAAATCGCAAAGTCCGGAGCTATTTTTGTGTGCGGCCGTCCGAAGCTGTATGAATATACTGCGAGAGGCGGCCTCGCACAAAGCAGTCTGCCGCGCAATCGCCGCAAGGCACCTTATTTTTCTTCATCGTCGGCAGACTGCGTAAAGAGCCCGGAATCTGCGATTTCCCCTGCGCGGTGGCCGCCGACTTGCTGGTTTCTCGATATGGTCGTCGCCCCCTCCTTCAGGTTCATGCCCTTCAGGATCGCGTTCTTGCCGAACTTCTTTTTCAGCCTGATCTCCGCCTGCTGCATCCGCCGTTCACGTTCGAGCGCCGCCTTCTCGCCGGCAATTATACGCTCCGTCTCCTCCGCATCGTCGAAAAGCGTCAACTCGCGATCCTCGAAAGGCTCCGCGGCGTTCTTCTCATCGGTAACGTGATTCGCCACGACGTACATTCTGCGGACGGTCAGGTTCCTGTCGACGATCCGGTCGTAGAGCTCCACGACCTTGTCCATAATAATGCGCGTGGACGACGTGAACATGCCGAGATTGATGGAACCGTGGGCCATTTTCGGCGTTTTCCTGCCGTAGCGGTCCGTTTCGACCGCCCCTTTATAGCTTTTGCCGCCTGCCAGATTTTCGATGTCGTAGCCGACCGTGAGTACCATCTGGTCCGTCACGAGGCCCTTCTCGACAAGGTCGAGCACCAGGAGGTCGGTCATTTCCTGCACGATCAGGCGGCCTTTTTCAAAGTCGTAGGGCTGCGAGAGGACCTGGCCGGAACTCAGGCTCGAGTTTTCGGGTTTGTACGCCTTCACGTCGGCAATCGTCGTCGGTTCCCAGCCCCAGGCGTGGTTGATGAGAAGCTCCGCGTTCACGCCGAATTCGCGGTAGAGGCGTTCCTCGTTCTCGATTGAGCAGCGCGCAATGTCGCCCAGTGTGTAAATGTCCATCTCCGCGAGGCGCCGCGCGATACCGCCGCCGATGCGCCAGATGTCGGTGATCGGTTTGTGGTTCCAGAGCTGCCGCCTGAAAGACATCACGTCGAGTTCGGCAATCCGGACGCCGTCACTGTCGGCGGGAATGTGCTTCGCGACCACGTCCATCGCGACTTTTGCGAGGAACATGTTCGTGCCGATGCCGGCGGTGGCGGTGATTCCCGTCTCGGCCAGAACGGTCTTGACGAGCCGCATCGTGAATTCGTGCGCGGTCAGCTTGTAGGTTTCGAGGTAGTTCGTCGCGTCGATGAAGACCTCGTCGACCGAGTAGGCGAAAATGTCCTCAGGCGCCACGAATTTCAGGTAAATCGAGTAGATTTTGCCGCTGACCCGCATGTACTCGGCCATTCTCGGCGGCGCTTTAATGAAGTCGATCTCGAGCGTGGGGTCTTTCTGCAGCTGCGTGAAGTCGTCGGATTTCCCGGAAAATTCCCTGCCCTTGAGCAGGTATTTGCGGCGCTTGTTTGCCTCGTTGACGCCCTGAATTGCCTCGAAAAGGCGCGCCCTTCCCGAAATTCCGAGCGATTTCAGAGACGGCGAGACAGCGAGGCAGATAGTCTTCTCGGTGCGGCTCTCGTCCGCAACAACAAGATTCGTTGTGAGCGGATCCCTGCCGCGCGCAACGCACTCCACCGAGGCGTAGAACGACTTGAGATCGATCGCGATATATACTCTTCCGCCGTCGTCAACCATTCTTCAGCCGCCTTTTCCGCCGCAAAACGCTTTGTTTAAAAACCTTTCAGAGGTTTGTCTCCCACCAGAAACGCATTTCGTCCTCTTCCGTGAATTCGAACCCGCACCGCTTGAGAACGTTCTGCGACTTTACGTTGTCCTTCAGCGTGTCGGCCCGCACCTTTCTGATTCCGAGGGACTTCCCGAACTTCAGAAACGCGGTCAACGCCTCGGTCATGAATCCGTTCCCGGTGTACGCGGGGTTCATCCCGTAGCCTACCTCAGTCACGCCGTCCCGCGGCACGTACTTGAAATCGATCGAACCGATAACGTGGCTGTTCTCCTTGAGCGCAATCAGGAACTCCGTGAAATAAAGGTAGTTCTCCGGGTCGTCCGATATTTCCCGCTCCAGTCTCTTTAAAAAACCGGTCAGAAGGTAGTCGAGTTCCTCGCCCCTGTACACGACCCCGAAGGCCTCCTCAAAGGCTGCGAGATCCGTGTTGAAAAGCGCGAGATTTTCCTTCGTATAGGGAAAAAGAACCAGCCTGTCCGTCTCGATGCGGTCGGTCATTCTTTCCAAATTCATATTACTTTTCTATCCGCTTCAGTTCTACCTTGATTTCGGGCGTTCCGAATTCCGGATTGAAAAGTCCGGCAATCTTCTCCTCGTACCACCTGATGATATCGGCGTCGGAAAGCTCGCACTTCTCGCCGGCGGTTTTGATCGTTACGTTGATGATTTGCTCTTCCATTTGTCTGCTCCTTTATTATTTAGTATGAAATTCTCTCCAGCACGCGGCGGGCTTCGTTTCCGTCAGCGACGTTCGTGAATTCGAGCGAGAAGAAACCCCTGTAGCCCTCTTCGTCAAACGCCTCGAAAACGTTCCGGAAACCGATGTCCCCGGTCCCGATCTCCGCATCTCTGAAGCTTCTGTTTTTTCTCGAAAAATAGGTAAATCCGTCATCCTGACGGCTACTGGTGTAAACGTAGTCTTTAAGGTGCGCGTGAAGTATATTCCCGCCAAGCCTGCGGATCATCCCGGCCGGGTCGCCGTCGACGAAAAGGATGTTCCCGACGTCCGCCACAAAGCCGATTTTCCCGCCTGTCCGCTCTCTGAGCGCCAGAAGCCTTTCCGCTCCGTTAAAAACGAAGCCCTGGTTTTCTGTAAGCGTTTTCACGCCCAAAGACTCCGCGAACCTGCACACGTCAACGACCGCGGGAACGCACGCCTCGAACCGACTTTCAGCCTCTTCTTCACTTATCTCGTGGCACCTGTAGTCGCTCGCAACCGTGTGGTGAAGGAAAGGAATTCCAAGCGCCGCGCAGATTTTCGCGTACTTTTTGAGCTGTTCCGCTGCGCCCTCCGGGTCCGCAAGAACGTTTATGCTCACCGTTAGAACCGGAACCTCGAGGTCTCTCGCACGCGCCTCCCCCGCAAGGAACGAAACCGTCTCGAAATCGGGGGTCTTCAGCTCGCGGCAGAAATTCATCAGCTCGACTCCGCCCACGCCGAACTCCGCGGCCGCCTTGATCGTCGTCAGCATCGTAGTGTCGCCCGGAAATGGCGGCGTGTAAAGGCAGATTCTCTTCCTGTCAATGGCTTTCAACGCGCCATGATTGTCCATTTTAACCCGCCTTTCTAAACCTTTGCTGCGTCGGAGACCGGGTGGATGCTCACGAGTTTTAGCAATTCGCCTTCGGCACCTTATATCAGCGTCGAAGCGCGTGTGTCTTGCACGAGGGCGACTTTTAACGGCCGCACTTTACATTGCGTCTCTCACTTGACGACGCACTTGATAT
>DBXM01000051.1:75327-103812 GCA_002309655.1 Mageeibacillus sp. UBA1212 | reverse complement strand
ACCGAGGTTTACTCCAACACCGGCGGCCAGGCCTCCAAGGCTTCCCAGATCGGCCAGGTCGCTCAGTTCGCGGCGGCAGGCAAGGCCATCGCAAAGAAGAGCCTCGCCGAGATCGCGATGTCCTACGGCTACATCTACGTCGCTCAGATCGCTATGGGCGCCGACATGAACCAGACCATCAAGGCCATCACCGAGGCGGAAGCCTACCACGGACCTTCGCTGATCATCGGCTACGCGCCCTGCGAGATGCACTCCATCAAGGGCGGCATGGTGAACTGCCAGGCCGAGATGAAGAAGGCGGTCGACTGCGGTTACTGGAACCTCTTCAGATTCAACCCGGCTCTCAAGGCCCAGGGCAAGAACCCCTTCTCGGTCGACAGCAAAGAGGCTTCGACAAGCTACCGCGACTTCATCATGAACGAGGCGCGCTACTCGAGACTCACCAGGGAATTCCCCGAGAGAGCAGAGACGCTCTTCGAGAAGGCCGAGGAGAACTCGGTTGACCGTTACGCTCACCTGAAGAAACTCATCAAACTGTACGGAAACGACGAGGAATAATTCCTCAGGCAGCAGTTTTCGTGAATAATTGACGGCGCGGCCCCTTGGGTTTTTAAAAGGGGGCCGCGCCCCCGCAAGGGGATTTAATAAACAGGGACGGCGAACCGTTTTCATTTTAAGCCGGACTGAAGAACCTTTAAAATCAATTGTTTGTCATGCGCCGATCGGCGCGGCATGGATCACCTTTAACAACATTCATTTTTTATTTCCGGGAAATACCTCCCGGCTTTGACATCGTTTTTATTTGAACGGTTTTTGATTGATTTTTAAAACGATTATTATCGCAATCTGCAGTGAATTCGGGATTTTTATGTATTTTGACATTTAAAATCATTTTCGCTGAGCAATATAATTAATTTAGGCCGCAGGCGGAAAACGACAGTTTTTATACGCGCGGACATTCCCGGATTTTTGGGGAACGCCTGTTTTTTGCGGCCGGAAACGGAGAAAAACATTAAATGATTTCAGCCGAAGAACTGAAAAGCAAACCGGTTAAGGAATTGAGACTCATTGCGCAGTCGCTCGGAATGGACGCGTCGCAGATGAAGAAGAGCGAGATCGTTTCCGCGCTTCTCAACGCCGGCGAACCCGACCCGGAGGTTCCGGAAAACAAACCGGACGAAAAGCCGCAGAAGGGCAGGCGCGGAAGACCGCCCGGAAGCAAGAATAAAAAGAAGGCGGACGAGCCCGCCGGCGAGCAGCCTCAAGAGCAGGCTGCGGACGTTCCCGTGCAGGAGAACGTTCCAGTTTCTGCGCAGGAAGGCGCGGAGTACCCCGCAGCGCCGGAAAGGCCGCAGGATCCTTACGCCGACAACCGTCGCGGTTTCAGATCCGACAGAAGGAACGACCGGCAGGGGGGACCGCGCGGCTACTACCAGTATCCGCAGAACGACCGTCCGAACTTCCGCCCGAACGATCAGCAGAACTACCGCCAGAACGACAGGAACGGTAACGGCCAGCGCGGCGGCAACCGTGGCCCGCAGCCTCGCGACCCCCAGAAATACCAGCAGCGCGGCAAGGCGTTCCAACCGGACTACTACCAGCGCCCGAACGCCCCCTATAGGCAGAACTTCCCGAACCGCTACGATGACAGGCGGGAAAGACTTCCCGAAGCGGAGGCTTACGAGCGCGATCCCCGGGACGAACGCGACGTCGGAAATGATCGTGAAGCATTTGACCAGCCCTCGCCCGCGCGTTTTGACGTTCGCGACAACGGTTACGACCGCGACAACCGGGATTATTCCTACGACAGGAACGCGCCGCTCCCGGACTCTTTCCCGGCTGGCGGTCCCTCCTTCAACCCCGGTGACGACCGCGCCGACGACGGCGACAGATACGCTCCGCCCGCTCAGCCACCGCAGGACATTCCCGAAAACGCCCCGAGCGACCCGCTCGACTACCTCGACAACCGCAACGTCATTGCCGAGGACCCGGGCTTCGACTGCTACGGTATTCTCGAGATCAACCAGAACGGTTTCGGCTTCCTGCGCGCCGAGTCGCTCTATCCGAGCACGAAGGATATTTTCGTGGCCCCGCCGATCATCAAGAAGTACATGATGCGCACCGGCGACATCATCTGCGGCAAGGCGAAAATGCAGTCCAAATCCTACAACGCCCAGTACGCGCTCGTTTCCGTTACTTCCATCAACTCGCTGCCTCCCGAAAAGGTGGGTAAGCGTCCCAACTTCGACTCGCTCGTTCCGATATTCCCGGACAGCCAGTACGTTCTTGAGACGGTCCCGAACGAGCTCTCGACAAGAATCATCGACATGTTCGCGCCGATCGGGAAGGGGCAGAGGGGACTTATCGTGTCGCCCCCGAAAGCCGGCAAGACGGTCCTTCTGAAGAAAATCGCCGCCGCGATAAGAACGAACTACCCCGAAGTGCATCTTATAATCCTCCTCATCGACGAACGCCCCGAGGAAGTCACCGACATCAGAGAGTCCGTCGACGCAATGGTGGTCGCCTCGACCTTCGACGAGATGACTTCACGGCACATCGCGGTCTCCGAGTTCTGTCTCGAACATGCGCAGCGGCTTGTTGAAATGGGCAGCGATGTGGTCATTCTGATGGACTCCATAACGAGGCTCGCGCGCGCGTACAACCAGGAAGTTCCCACAACGGGAAGGTCCCTCTCCGGCGGTCTCGACCCGGGCGCACTCTACAAACCGAAGAAGTTTTTCGGCTCCGCCCGCAACATTAAAGGCGGCGGCAGTCTCACAATCATCGCGACCGCTCTTGTGGACACCGGCAGCCGCCTCGACGACGTCATTTACGAGGAATTCAAGGGCACCGGCAANNGCAACATGGAGCTCCACCTCGACCGCGGTCTCGCCGAAAGGCGCGTGTTCCCGAGCATCGACATCGGAATGTCCGGAACGCGTAAAGAGGAACTGCTCCTCAGCAGGGCCGACCTCGAGAAGATCTACTCGGTCCGCAGGGCGTTTTCGACCGCGAACAACTCCCGCGACGTCACCGAGAGCCTGCTCTTGATGATCTCGAAAACGTCGAGCAATAAGCGGTTCCTTGAGACGATCCGCGTTCCCGACAAGACCGAGAAGGCGTTCCTGCCGAGCATCGGCTGAAATACAATTAAATGAATGCGCGGACGGAAGCCGGGTCGCAGTTGTCAGGCTTTCGTCCGCTTCTTTTTAAAGATACAAGAGCAGGAAGGGCAGGGCTTTAGGGGCTCTGAAGAGCCGCTTTTTGTAAAAATAACGAATTTATTCGAAAAAGATAAAAAAGGGGTTGCGTTCACGCCGCGGATGTGTTATACTTACACCCGCAGTCGAAAAGGATTGCGCCAGCAACAGAAGCTGCGGGTATAGTTCAGTGGCAGAACTTCAGCTTCCCAAGCTGACCATGGGGGTTCGATTCCCCTTACCCGCTCCATATTTTGCCTCCATAGCTCAGTAGGTAGAGCGCATCCATGGTAAGGATGAGGTCATCAGTTCGAATCTGATTAGAGGCTCCATTTCCCGGACCTTAGGTCCGGGTTTTTTTGCCTAAAAATGGAAGATTATCAACTTTGTACGTATTCGTGTGATGAACTTAAGAATCCAGATGCCTAATTCGCGCGCGATTAAATTGACTTTCACGCTACGTTTATGCTATCATTTTAGAAAAGTTTGGAACTTCGTGTTTTAAACGCATTTTTGACTGCTGCAAGAGAAAACCGTGCGCGAGGTGTAAAAATATGAGAATGTACGCGAGGCTCAAAAAGCCTTTAAAAATCGAAGAGGATACGTATGTTTTCAAGATCATGCTTTATGAGTCGGAGAACGGTTTCTATCTTTTCACGTACTCTTCTCCCGACGCGGTTTTGAGCGACTCCGACCGTTTCTACGGTACCTTGGACGAACTTTTTAATGAATGGGACGACCTGATAGACGAAAAAGGCTGGATCTTGATAGACGACCCGCTGCCGGACTGTCAGCACGACGCGTTCATTCCCGTCCGCGTGAAGGGCAGAAACGAAGGAAAACCCGAGTGGGGAGTTTACGAGACGCTTACAGACGGCGAGTGGACGGCTTTTAAACCGTGAGGATCCGGAGAGCATTACAGAGATATGGACAACGCAACAATTAAAAAACTGCTTGACAAAAAAGATTATACAGGCACGACCGCCGCGATTCTTAAAGATGCGCAATCTGTTTACGCGGCGACCGTTGGACTCGACAACAGGCCGCAGGTAAGACCCGCATGGTTTGCGTATGAACGAGGCGGCGCACTCTATTTTCTGACTCTCAAGAGTTCGCGAATGTACGCCGAGCTTTCTAAAACGCCTTACGTTCAGTTCTGCGTGCCGGGCGGTGAAGCATTCGAGACGTTCAGGCTATCGGGTAAGGCGGTTTTTACAGAGGATGAAGCTTTGACCGAACTTGCGGCTTCATCATGCCCGCAAGTGCTTCAAAAAGCCGGCGGCGATATGAAATTCCTGATCGTATTCTTTTTGACGGGTGCTTCCGCCATGATAGAAACGCAGGAAGATGCAATCTCTTTCAAGCTTCCTGATTCGAAGGAGGCGCCTGTTGGAATAAAGATAAAAAAGAAGACAGAGCTTCGCGACAGGCTTGCGCGCGTTTTCGAAAGACGCGAATCAGACCCGCCCGCGGCAGATTCGGCGGACCTGAAAAAGTACGACGGCGCGCTTTTAGTTTTCGCCGAGGCAGCAAAGGCGCTCTGGCCGAGAATGGACGTTAGACCGGTGGAGCGCGCGGCAGTTTTCGAGACGTATGACGAGCGCGAGAAATACACTTCGCTTGCTTCTTCAAAAATCGGAAACGCAGTCATAGACAAGCCCGAGGATATTACGTACTGGCTTGATTTCCGGAAGTGGTCGGAAGGCGGAGAGTTTACCTGAATATAGCGAAAAGCTCTACGTTCAACATATAATTATGGACGATTTGATTTATAATAAAAGACGAGTGAATTTAGCGGTTTACAGTGACGAACGTTTCCGTCTCGTCATCGAAAACGGCCGGGTGACTCTAACTGCGGCTGATAACAAATACCTGCTCTCGTGCCATCCCTACGAGCCGTGCCTCTACATCACCTCCGTAAACGGTGTGAAAACTTACGTGCGAAACGCTTTTGACCCTGACGTAGTCGCAGACATTTTCGCAAATGGAGGCACGGTCACGTCGATAACCGGCCGCGAATACGGTCCGCGTGATTTCTGCGTGATGGTAGAGTACGCCTCAACGCTCGGAGGCGCGGATATCGACGGCGCCGAGAAGGTTTTCCGCGACAGCGAATGACTGAAATAAAAGCGGCGCGC
Organism: Mageeibacillus sp. UBA1212; assembly: GCA_002309655.1. Lineage (GTDB taxonomy): Bacteria > Bacillota > Clostridia > UBA1212 > UBA1212 > UBA1212. The sequence goes on along the minus strand of DBXM01000051.1, from coordinate 98,474 downwards.
ATTTCCAACTTTAAGATCGAAAGAAGGTTTTTTATGATCGATGTTTTAAAACAGAGATTCCTTGACAACATGAACCGTCACGAGGGGGTTTTATGGAAGGACGTTGAGAAACGCCTTCTCGAAAACAGTTCCGCGCTCGCTGTACTTCGAAAAATGGAGGAGAGCGGCGGCGAACCTGACGTCATAGGAATCGACTCTGAAACCGGCAAGTTCATTTTCTGTGACTGCTCCAAAGAGTCGCCTTCAGGCAGGCGAAGCCTCTGCTACGACGAAGAGGCGCTCAGAGGACGCACGAAAAATCCGCCGTCTGGCAGCGCGGAGGCTCAGGCACGAGAGACAGGGGCTGAAATGATTACTGAAGAGCTGTACAGAAAACTGCAGACGCTCGGTGAATTCGACTTGAAGACGTCGAGCTGGATCTTCACGCCGGATGATATCCGTCGGAGAGGCGGCGCTCTTTTCTGCGAGAGAAGGTACGGAACCGTTTTTACTTTTCACAACGGCGCGGATTCATACTACTCCGTGCGCGGCTGGAGAGGTTTTATCACTGTGTGAACTATAAAACGCGTTCAGGTGTTTTTTGAGGATATTGAAATGAAAAATCCTCTTCTTGACGATAAATATTTCATTCCCGACGTCGAGGCGCACGTATGGAGCGACGGCAGGATCTACCTCTACGGGTCGTACGACATCCGCGGAGCGAGGAATTACTGCAGCGAAGAGTATCACGTGTTTTCTTCTTCGGACATGTGCGAGTGGACCGACCACGGCGTGTCGTTCACGTTCGCTGACGCGGAATGGGCCGCAGACTGCCCTTACAGAGCGCTCTACGCGCCTGACTGCGCAGAGAGGAACGGGAATTACTATCTTTACTACTGCATTCCGGACGGCAGGTGCGGGGTGGCGGTTTCCAAGAGCCCGTGGGGACCTTTTAAAGATATTGGTCAGATCAAGGGAATGCAGGGAATCGATCCGGCCGTTTTTATCGACGACGACGGTCAGGCTTACATTTACTGGGGCCAGTTTGACGGCGTCCGCAGCGCGAAGCTGAACGACAACATGGTAACGATCGACCCGTCGAGCGTCTCGCAGCCTCTATCCGTAAAGGAACACGATTTTCACGAGGGCAGTTCTGTCAAAAAGATCAACGGAAAGTACGTTTTCGTCTACACAGACACACACCGCCACAAGGACGTTAAGCAGGGCGGAATGGCGACGTGCCTCGGCTACGCTGTTTCGGACAGCCCTCAGACAGGCTTTGAGTACAGGGGAGTAATAATCGACAACTACGGCTGCGATCCGGGTACGTGGAACAACCACGGAAGCATTTGCAACTTCAAAAATCAGTGGTACGTTTTCTACCACAGGTCCACGCACGGCTGCGAGTTTTCGAGGCACGTCTGCGCCGAAAAAATCGAGGTTTCAGATGACTGCTTTATAAAAGAGGTCGAGATGACTTCCGGAGACCTCGTTGGTAACAAGTACGTGCCGGCTAACCTCGCGTGCGCGCTCACCGGAAACGTGCGGATTGGCGGCGAAAAGCCCGGACTTGTTTGCGCGGAAAAAGGAGACACAGCTACCTACAGATACGTAACGCTTGAGAATTGCGGCAGAATATCTTTAAACGGGAAGGGCGCCGGCGTCAACGTTTATCTTGACGGCACGCTTCTGTGCCGGGTTCCGGCTTGCGGAGAGGCTGTTTTTGGCAAAAAAACAGGAAAATTCACGCTGATATTCGAGTTTACAAGCCCTTCCGAGCTCTACGGGTTTGTTTTTAAGTAACATGCGATTAAATCGCGGCGCCTTGTCGGCATAGGCGCGCGGCGCCGCTTCAAGATTATTTGACTCACTTTATTACGGAGGCTTGTATGTATCGTTTCGCGGAAAATCCGAACGCTGACAGCGAGATCAGTGTTCTCGGCATACCGTTCAGGGTTTTCAAAAACGGCGGCAGAATCGAGCGGATCGCCGGAGGGCCCGTTCGAATCGAGGGGCGCTTCACGTCGCTGTATTTTTTGGGAATGGCCACAGAAAGCTGGCAGTGCAGCGAGTGGTGGGGACAGCAGGAGGTGCTTTACGACCACTCGACGCGTCTCTTTTTCGGTGACAGGATCGGGAATTTCAGGATCGTTTTCGACGACGAGACGATGGAGCTCGTCTCAGTCATTTTCGGTGTCAACGCGTTCAACTACAACCTTTTTTACAAACCGAAGCCTCACGAAGGCAATCTGATGAGTTTTGAGGCGCCTTACGACGAGCCTTTCAGATCGGATGAAAACGCAAGAAGACTTCTGGATGAAGCTCTTGTTCTCAACGAGAACACCGCCGACGACGCCGAAAAGGGCAGCAAGTGGGTGTTCTGCTACAGACCGCGCCGCGACAAAAAAGTGATCCGTATCGAGTGGTTCAAGGAGGACGGGAAGCGCGCCGACATCAACTTTTCGGCCGTTACCGGTCTCACCGCGGACTGTGAAGACACGAGCGGGCTGAAGTCTGTTGACCTCGACTTTTTCCTGAGGAAGAGCTACTGGAAGCACGTAGACGCGTTGAAGCACCGCATCTACCAGTATAAGGACGAGATACCGGATTACGTGGACCTTCTCGATTTAGGGAATTTCGACGCTCCGGATATCAGATTCTACAACGAAAACGGCCTCGACATCCTTACCAACGTCTACAGGAAAAACATTATCGACATGGCGTACGGGAAGATCACCGACGACGGCATGCCGCACACCTCAAGCGCGGGGACGGCCAACTTCGGCTGTTATATAGGCTTCGGAACGTTCAACTACTCTGCATCCTACGCCGCCCACGTCTGGACGCGCGACACAGGCAGAATGCTCCTTGAAGTGACGAACGCGGGGTATTTCAAACGCGTCAAGGCAGCCGTCGGAAAGCTCCACGAGATGCTATACTATCCGTCGCTCAGGTTCAAGATCCCTCATTGGAAGCGCATCGCGAATCTCACGGCGCAAAACGAAAACGACAGGCACAACGAAGGAAACGAAAACGACGGCCATGCTTCTATAATGATCGCGATCTGGTATCTGTACCGCAAGGGCGGCGCCGGAAAAGACTGGCTCGAAGAAAACCGGGTCCATTTGAAAGACGCGGCAGATTATTACCTGTGGCAGAGAGACAACCCGAAGGAGTCCAACTTTGACAGGGTGCTCTACACTCACTCCGAGACGAGTTCACAGCAGCTTGGCGGCTACGACCTCTACTCGAACGTGATATCATACTACGCTGAACTGCTTTACGCTCAGCTTTTCGACGAGCTCGGCGACTTTGAATACGCGGACAGACTTCGCGGCTTTTGCCGCGAGCTGAAAGCGGGAATTCTCGACCGTTTTGTCATGGAACACCCGAAATACGGAAGGGCTTTGACGGATACGACTGACGACTGCTGGACGTACGAGTACAAGAGGTTCGTTCCCGCGCTGATCTCGACTGACTTTCTTGGCTACGACCTTCACGAGGCCGACGGCGAGCTCTATGAGCTGTGCAGAAATACTTTCCTGGCGCAAAAAGACGTCTACTACAATCCGTTTTCCGGAAGGCAGATGGGCTACGGCCAGGGGTATCTTACAAACTGCGCGATTGCACTCGACCTTTACGAAGAGTATTCCGCGTGCGTCGATGCAGCCGCGAAAATGTGCTACCACCACACCGACGTACCGTATACAGTCCCTGAAGGCGTAATAATGCACGGCTCGGGCGGATACTGGTTCAGAAACTGTGATCTCGGAAACGCCGTCCAGCAGGCGGAGATCATTAAAGGAATCAGGCTTCTGGCCGGCGCAGATGACCTTTGCTCCGAAGGCTTTAGACTTGTGCCGAGGCTCCCCAAGGGACTTGCGAAAATCGAGGCCAAAAACGTTCCCGTCAGCGTCTCCGGCGCCGAAAGGATTCAGAAGATATCATACACTTACGAGCGCGGAAAAGGACTGCACGTATACGCCGGCGACGGAACAGACTTTTACAGCCTGAGTTTTGAGGGCGCGGTCAAACCTGAGTGCGTTCGCTTCGGCCCGTTCCGCACCTGCAACATCGAGTCGTCAAACAGAATAATAAAGATTGCGGAGATTGACGGAAAATTCTACGCTTACATTGGGATTTAGGAGGAAAAAATGAATTACAGAGAGCATCTGGAAAAGAACGGCGGCGTTCTTCGGTTCGACCCGGTTTTCATTCCGAGGCAGTTCGGCGACGCCGGAAGAAGGCTCCGGATACATCCGGACGATTATTACGCGTACGGAGTGAAGCGCGGCTCCATCAAGGAGAGGTGGTTTTCTTCCGTTATCGCCGCGAACAACGGACCGCTCGCGGAACCTGACGAGGGAATGAGCCGCGTTCACGTAGACGGGGAACGTAAAGAGCGCGTCTATTTTAAGGATTTTGTCGACGACCTCGGCCCCGGACTGATCGGGCGGAAGCTTTTCGAAAAGTACGGCGGATGGCCGATGTATTCCAAATTTTACGACTACACAGGACCGTTGTTTTTCCACCTTCATCTCGATTTTGAGGCGGCGGCGCGTGTCGGCAGGCTGGGGAAGCCCGAGGCCTATTACTATCCGCCCCAGTACAACAACTACCCGGGGAAATTCCCGCACACTTATTTCGGGTTCGACCCGGACACGACTAAAGAGCAGGTGCGCGAGAGGCTTCTTAAATACGAGAGCGGCGACAACAGGATCACTGAGCTTTCAAGGGCTTTCCGCATAGAACTCGGCACGGGCTGGTATACGCCTCCCGGTGTGCTTCACGCGCCCGGTTCGTACCTGACTTACGAGCCCCAGTGGAACTCCGACGTCAACTCGGTCTACGAAAACATAACCGACGGCGAAATCTACGATTACAAGTTCCTGTGCGAAAACTGTCCGGACGACAAAATGCGCGACATCGACTACATCATGTCGCTGATGGACTGGGACGCGAACGTTGACACGCACTACAAGAACACGTATTTCAGACCTCCCGTGGTGATAGAGGAAAACGACGGTTACGTACAGAAGCAGGTCGCGTACGGGAACGATTATATCGCGGCGCGCGAGCTCACCGTATTTCCGGGAAAAACGGTAACGGTAAAGGACGGCTTCGCGTACGGCCTTATCATCACGCAGGGCTTCGGTAAGGTTGGGAACTACGAATGTTCGACGGCCTGCATGCTTAGAGTCGGCGGAACTTCGCAGGACGAGTTCTTCGTTTCGGAAAGGGCAGCGACAGACGGACTTACGATAACGAACAGGAGCGACAGCGAGCCGCTCGTAATGCTGAAGCACTATCCGGCGTTTTCGGATCCTGCGGCGGCGAAAATGGGCAAATAGAGAAGTGAAACGGGAGCCGGCCGCGGTGATGCGGAAGGTTCCCGTTTCGGTTTTAGTGCGCCCTTAAGGACGAGGGCGCTCTCTATTAAAATTTAAGATAGAGGGCGGGGTATACACTTTTAAGTCGATTCCTTAGACAGTTCTCGTTAACGTTCCTTTTACGATCCCGTTCTTGTTGTAGGCGTCGACAGTGACGCGGTAGCAGACACCGTTGATAAGGCAGCGGATGCTCGCCTCTGTTCCGCCAATGATTTGAAAATGGGTGTGGAGCTCGTTTTCGTCAACTCCGAATCTCACAAAATATCCTTCCGCGCCTTCGACTTCTTCCCACGTAACACGCATATTTCTGCCGTCGGTGTCGCGAACAGCTTCAAATACGGGTGCTTTCGCAGGCGCGTCGCCGTTTCCGCAGCCGAAAACGCGTATGCCGCTTACCGCGAACCTTCCTCCCGCGGGGACGGTTCCGTGATTTGTTAGTTTAATGTACCGGAAACACTCGTCTTCAAACTGATAATAATCGTGCGAAAGGTCGTCGCAGCTGTCGCGTCTGTCGGCAAGCATCCTCCAGTCACAGCCGTCGTCCGATACCTCGAGAGTGTATCTGTAAGAAAAACCGTTGTCGCGTCCTGTCGTGTCGCGGATATCCTGGTCCGCGAAGTTAACCTGCACGGATGAGACGTCAAACTTTTCGCCTAAATCAAGGGAAATCCATTCTCCGGGCTTTCCGGTCTCGGCGCTCCACCACGTTTTCATGTTTTCGTCCGCGGCAAAGCGGGGAGCGTGTGCGCCGTCCAGAACGGAAGACGACGAGCAGGCGGCTCCGTAAGATAGAAGATGCAGTCCTGCGTCGCAGTCCGTGAACGGATCATCGACTTCGTGAGGGTAAAACATCGGGTAGTCGCCGCGCAGTGCGTTTGTGTAGAGACGGCCGTCTCCGGTGATCTTGGCGGGGAAGAGGCAAAGCCTTCGCTCGAACATATGGTTGACGCTGATTGAAACCGTATCGATTTTCCAGAGGTTTCCGTTTTTGTCCTCGAAAAGTGCGCCGTGACCTGCGCCGCGCATAAAGCCGGTCGATTTGAAAACCGTAGGGCTGTTGTCGCAGTTTTCGAACGGAACCATAGGGCTGTCCGAGACAGCCACGCCGTCGCAGTACGTCGAAAATTCCGTGCCGGGCGTCGCGTACGTGAGGTAGTAGCGACCGTTTATCTTGTTCACCCAGCCGCCTTCGAGACTCGGCATCCGTTCGATCTCGTTGTTGTCGCCGCACCTGTCGTAGCCGCGGTTTTTGTAGTCGGAATAAAAGACCGGAACAGGACCCTCGACGAGACGCATGTTGTCGGAAGGATCGAGCTTTGAGGCGTGAAGGCATCTGTCGCCGAGTCCTTCGTAAATATATACGTAGCCGTCGTCGTCAAAAAGAAACGCCGGGTCGTGCCACTCGTACGGCCGTCCGATATTCACCCAGGAGTCCGGGTCGAAGGGGTTGTCAGAGTAGAGGATGTTTCCGCCCTGGCTGAAGGTTATGTAAAGCCTGTCGCCGACGACGCACGTTCCCGGCGCGAAAAGCTCGAAATCAGGGAACTTTTTAATGTCGACTTTAATATATTTCCAGTTTACCAGGTCTTCGGATGTCCAGTAGCCCTCGCCGTGCGACGCGAAAAGGAAATAAACTCCGTGGTAAAGTATGACAAGCGGATCGGCAGACTCCCTGCCGAAATAGCCGGGCTGGTAGCGGTAATTGATATTCACAGGGTTGCAAAACGTGCGTTTGTTCATTTTATTCTCCTTGGAGGCACTCCCGGGTTTCGCCTTGCGGAATCAGAGACAGCACCGTTTATTCTGGCCTGATTATACAATAAACGGTTCGAAAACTAAACCGGTTCTTTAAAGGTGTTCGATGATCTCGACTTTATGGACCTTGTCAACAATCCGGACGGTTTTAAGACCAAAGTGCCTAATTCGTTTTAATTGCTTTCCGCCTGAATAACTGTTATAATCAAATAAAGACATTGACGGTAAAAGCCCGGGGTTTCCGGTTTGGAAAGGACTGTCAGAGATGAAAAAACGTTTACTGTTCACGATTCTTGCGGCGCTATTGCTGCTCACCTGTGGGTGTTCTTTTGTCGCGAAGCCCGTGCCGACGTCGGTTCCGGAGAACACCGGTCCTGTGCCGGCTGAGGATACTCCGGACGTTTCGGAGCCGCCCGGGAATGATGAGACGCCCGCAATCGATGAGACGACGGAAGAGCCGACTCTTGAAGTGACTGAAGCGCCGACCGCCGTGGTCACGGAGGAGCCGACAACCGGGCCAACTGATGAGCCTACCGAAGTGCCGACAGAAGAACCCGCCGCGACGCCTGAGCCCACACCGACGCCGACGCCCGTTCCTACTGACACTCCGACTCCTGAGCCGACCTCCACACCTACGCCTGCTCCCACGCCTACTCCGACCCCGACGCCGACTCCGGTTCCCACCGATACGCCAACTCCCACGCCCACGCCGGAACCCACCGAAGCCCCGGTTTACAAAAAATACTTCACAATGAGCTTCGACGACGGCATCACGCAGGACGCGCGTATCATTGAGATCTGCAAAAAGCACAACATGCCCTGCACGTTCAATATTAACACCGGCCTCTACGGGGTCAGCTGGACATGGGTGGGCGAGTACCTGAACGATCCGACCCTGCAGCACGTCCGCTTCACGAGGGCGCAGATGGAGTCGGGCATTTACGACGGTTTTGACGTGGAAGTGCACACGCTGACCCATCCGGACCTTGCCTCCTACACAAGCGCGGCCGCCATCATAAACGAGGTCAAAGGCGACTACAACAACATCCTGCAGCTCACAGGCGTTGCCCCCGTGGGCATGGCGTATCCGGGCGGTGCCGAAGCCAACACAAACGAGTTCGTGATCAAGACCATTCTCAACAACACGAACGTCAGGTTTGCAAGAATGGGCGTAAATCACACGCAGCCGACCGCGTTCAAGCTTCCCGACTACTGGATGAAGTGGTATCCGCAGGCCTCTTGCGGGAATATTTCCTTCGCCAAGTCGCTCGCGAAAAGGTTCATTCAGGCCACGCCTACCGACCGCGACATGCTGTACTATTTCTGGGGCCACGGGTTCGAGCTCGACTACAATAACAGCTGGGATCAGTTTGAGGAACTCGTGAAAATGATCAGCGAGGCGGACGACATCGTCTGCGTGACCAACAGGGAATTTTACGAGCTGTTCAAGGATCAGATTCCGTCGTACCCGGGATATTGAGAATGATGAATGATAAATGATGAATGAGGAATGAAATCCTCGCCCGATTGTAAAGAAAAAGACCCTTTTCGCCGGGTCTTTTCTTTGCTTATTTAGCATCATTCATTTCATGCCGCCGGTTGCTTCCCGGCGCCGCTGTCAGTCGATCGTAATGCTGGCCTTGGAAGCGGCGAAATCGTTCACGAACTCGCCCGAGACGTTTGTAAAGGTGACTGACACCATCGACTTCTTGCCGATGATGTAGATGAGCATCTCCTGGTCCATGCTGATGCCGTTGACCACAACGTTGTACGAGGCCGAAACCCTGTCGGCGCCTTCGACCTTGTCCTTCGAGAACTTGTAATTCGTTACTTCGGTCTGAAGGGTCTCCTCCAGCATCTGTTTAATGTTTTCGGAGGTGTAGTTGTCGGCGCTGCCGGCTTCCGAAGTGAAAGTGATACTGATGTTGTCCGAGTGGAGCGGCCAGTCGCCGGGAACGTAAACCGTGCAGCCGTCGGTGCTCATTGAGGACTTCTGGAATCCATCGGGAACGGTTATCGTGAGATCAAGAAAGGTGACCCTGGTTCCTTCTGAGGAGCCGCCGCTGTCGTCCGCGGTATTTTCCGGCTTAGATGTTTCGCTGCCGGGAAGGGCGGGACTGAGAGATCCTAAAATATCCTTGAGACTGCAGGCCGAAAGGCAGGTGACCGCGAGCAGGGCGGCGAGAACAAGCGCAAAAAGCTTAAATGTATTCTTCATGAAAGTACCTCCTGCCGGTTTCTTGAAGAGATGCGTGATCATTCCTCTTCCTCGTCCCAGCTGTGGAACACGTCGATGACGTCGTCGTTGTCGTCGAGACCTTCGAGAAGCTTGTTGATCTGCTCAAGCTGCTTTTCGTCGGTGAGGTGGACGTAGGTCTGGGGGACCATTCTGACCTCTGCCTGCTCGAAAACGTAGCCCTTAGCTTCAAGCGCTTCGCTGACGGCCGAGAAATCCGCGGGGGCGGTGGTGATCTCGAAAACTTCTTCGGAAGGATTGAAGTCTTCGGCGCCTGCCTCGAGAACGTCCATCATGAGAGTCTCTTCGTCGATCTCGCCGTCGTTTTCGATGACGATAACGCCTTTTTTGTCAAACATGAAGGAGACGCAGCCTGTGTTGCCGAGATTTCCGCCGTACTTGTCGAAAACGTGCCTTACTTCGCTGGCGGTTCTGTTGCGGTTGTCGGTGACCACGTCGACCATGATTGCGACGCCGGAGGGACCGTAACCTTCGTACCTGATCTCCTCGATGTTCTCGCCGCCGCCTTCGCCGGCCGCTTTCTTTATAGAACGCTGGATGTTGTCGTTGGGCATGTTGTTGGCCTTTGCCTTGGCGATAACGTCCTTCAGCTTACTGTTATTGTCAGGATTAGGGCCGCCGTCTCTGACCGCGATCTGGATCTCTTTTCCGATGCGGGTGAAAACTTTAGCTCTCGCGGCGTCTGCCGCACCTTTTTTTCTCTTGATGTTTGCCCATTTTGAATGTCCGGACATCGAATCAACCCCTTGCGTAAGAAATTTGCGCCAAAATAGCGCAAGTGTATTATACTACGTTTTTACCTTCTTTTCAAGGGGTACGGAAGACATTGCTCCGCGCCGCATTCTTCGTGAACGGTTCGTGAATGATTCGTGAACGCTTCGTGAATGCCGCCGGAGTTCGTTGAAAGGTCATTCCCGCGACTGCTCCCGTTCACGCTACGTTCACGCTACGTTCCCGCGACGTTCCCGCTTCGGTTCCTTCAAAAAAATCGCACCGCGACTCAAAAAAAATCAATTTGGTATTGACGCGGAAGGCGGCGTGTGGTATAATTAACCAGTCTTTTGCGGAAGCATCAGGCAAGAACCGCGTTTTGCGCGGATTCTAAAGAAAGTGTTCACTGGAGGGAGGGATAGAGATGTCAGAGATTAAAGTTAAAGAGAACGAATCCTTAGATAGTGCTCTTAAAAGGTTCAAGAAGTCTTGCGCAAGATCAGGCGTGCTGGCTGAAGTGAGAAAAAGAGAGCATTATGAAAAACCCAGTGTAAAGAGGAAGAAGAAGTCCGAAGCTGCCAGAAAGCGCAAGTATTGATTCGGACCGCGTTTTATCTGACACGATAAAGACCTGATCGATTTCAGGTCTTTTTGTTATTAAGGGCTGATTAAGGGCCGCTTGAAGGCCGCGCGATTTTAAGTGGTGCGTCTTTAACGGGGGAATTAAACGGTGTTCGACGATATCTGGGAGTTGAAAAAGGAATACTGCGACGCGGAGCTGTTTTCGAAGCCGGCGCGGGAAATCGACGTCACTGACGCGGTTCTTGCGGCGACGCTTGACACCCCGGAGGAGCGGGAGGAGTTCCTGAACGCTGCCGCCGGAAAGCTTTGCGACCCGTTTCTGCTGCCGGACATGGACGCGGCGGTGGACAGAATTCTGAGCGCAATCGACGAAGGTGAGAAAATCGTGATTTTCGGCGACTACGACTGCGACGGCGTCACCGCGACAGCGCTTTTGTACGATTTCCTGACGAAAACCCTTGACTGCAGAGCGGAGTGGCACCTTCCCGACAGGATCACCGGATACGGGTTGTCCTTTGAGTTTATCGATAAGATAGCGGCGGAAGGGCCGTGCCTGCTTGTCACGGTGGACTGCGGAATCTCGTCGGCGGACGTTGTCGAGTACGCGGCGGTCAACGGGATCGACGTTATCGTGACGGACCACCATGAAGTGACCGGCGTGATTCCCGAATGTATCGCGGTGATCGACCCGATGCGGGAGAATTCGCGCTACCCGAACAAAATCATCTGCGGCTGCACCGTCGCGTACAAGCTCTGCGAGGCGATCGCGGAGTCGCTGGGAATTGACGGAATAACGAACTATCTGCCGCTCGCGGGACTCGCCACGGTCGGCGACATGATGAAACTGAAGGGCGAAAACCGCACGCTGCTGACGGCGGCGCTGCCGATGATGCGCGACACGATGTTCCCGGGGCTGAACGTTCTGATTGCCTCGGCTATGGAAAAAATGCCGGAAAACGCGCCGGTGACGTCGGAAAGACTTTCTTTTACGGTCGTTCCGATGATCAACGCCGCGGGCAGGCTGAAGGACCCGGGCATCGCGATGAGGCTTCTTATTTCCGAAACGGAGGGCGAGGCGCTCACCTATTTAAACGAGATCCGCGCGCTCAACGAAGAGAGGAAAGCGCTTGTCGACAATGCGTACGCGGAATATGACGCGGATCCTTCAAAGCTGACTGTGTCGCCCGCGGACGCGCCGGTCGTATTCGTGAGAAGCGACACCTGGCCCCACGGGATTCTGGGAATCGTCGCGGCGGGAATCGTCAGGAAGGTGAACAGGCCGGTCGCGGTGATGGCCCCGGACGGCGAGGACGAGAACGGTACGGTTCTTAGGGCGTCGGCGAGAAGCATCGACGGCGTAAACATTGTGTCACTTCTCGAGAACTCTGCGGAGCTTCTGCTGAAGTTCGGCGGCCACGAAAAGGCGATGGGTTTCAGCCTTTCGGAGGCGAACCTCGACGAGGTCATGAAGAGGACCTTCGAGGCGGCGGACGCGCTGAAGGACATGATTCCGAAGGTTCCGGTACGGAAAGCGACGGTCTACCTTCCGCCGGAGAGCGTCACTATCGAGAACGCGGAGCGGCTTTCAAAACTCGAACCTTTCGGGGAGGGCAATCCGGCGCCGGTGTTCATTACCGACGGAATCGAGTCGATGGGCGTGAACACGGTCGGCGCAAACAACAAGACGCTCAAGTTCACGTTTTCGATGCCGGGCGGGCAGTACCTCGCCGGCGTGAATTTCAGAGACTCGGACTACCTGCCGATGCTGGCCAACTCCAGACCGGCGGCGGTGGTTTACACGCTGGGCGTGAACGAATACAGGGGCGCGAAAAGCGTTTCGCTGACGGTTCTCGACGTGATCGAGGGCGGTTCGGGCGATGCGGAATCGTTCACTGACACATCATTCACAAAAACCTACGGAGAGAGGCTGGAAGACGCCAAAAAGCTGCTTTCAGGCGCCTTCGGCGTGACGAAAGAGGAGCTCAGGGTGCTTTACAAGGCGTTCGCGTCGCTCGGGAAGACCTTCGGATTCCGCGACGCCGCGATGCTGAAAGCGGAGGCCTCAAAGCGCGGAGGAGAGGCGGCACGGGTGTTCACCTGGTTTAAGATCAGGTACGCGCTCGAGATATTCACGGAGGCGGGAATTCTTGCCCGCGAGAGAAAAGGCGTCTATTCGTTCACGGACGACGGACAGCCGCACCCCCTCGAGGCTTCGGACGTTTTCGCGTTTCTCTCAAAGAGAACCGCAGGCTGACAGTTATATTAAATCAAACGCCGCGCGAGGCGGCATACTTACTTAAAGAAAAAGAGGCGCTGCTATGGAAGGAACGTCAATTAAAAACGATCAGACGGGAGACGCCGGCAACACGCCGGAAACGGTTCGGGAACATGACAAAAACCGGCCGCTTCCTGACGTTCAGCCTGCCGAAGCTCTTCCTGCGGCCGTGAAGGAGCCGGCGAAGGAGCCCGTTAAGGAGCCGAAGAAAAAGAAGACGGGAGTTCAGGACGAGGTTCGCCTGTTTCTGGCGGACTGCCCCGAGTACAAGGACGACCCGTATCTTGAAAAAGTGATAAAAATCGCGGAGATCGCGAAGGAGAACTTCCCGAAATCGAACGTTCTCAAGATATTCTATGCCTTCAGGGCGGCCGAAAACATGCACCGCGGGCAGAAGCGCAAGTCGGGCGAGCCTTTTATCGAGCACCCGGTCGAGGTGGCGCTGATGCTGGCTGAAATGCAGGCGGCGGTGGACTGTATCGCGGCGGGAATGCTTCACGACGTCGTGGAGGACACCTCTATGACGATCGACGACGTTCAGGCCGAGTTCGGGTCGCAGATCGCTTCGCTGGTGGACGGCGTCACCAAACTGAAGAAAATGGGCGACACTACAAAAGAGGAGCAGATGGCCGAGAACTTAAGAAAGATGTTCCTGGCGATCGCCGACGACCCGCGCGTCGTGGTTATTAAACTCGTCGACAGGCTCCACAACATGCGCACGCTTCAGTACATGAACACCGACAAGCAGATGAAAAAGGCGCGCGAGACTCTCGACATCTACGCGCCGCTGGCGCACCGCTTCGGCATGAGCAAGATCAAGTGGGAGCTGGAGGACCTTTCCTTCAAGTACCTCGACCCGATCGGCTACGCGGAGCTCGAATCCCAGCTGGACCGCAACAGGGAGGAGCGCGAGCAGTTCATTGCCAAGACAATCCAGCTCGTGAAGACCGCCCTCGAGGAGAGCGGAATTACCGGCGCGTTTATAGACGGCCGGCCGAAGCACCTATACAGTATCAAACGCAAAATGGAGTCGCAGAACAAGCGGCTCGACCAGATCTACGACCTGCTCGCGATAAGAATCGTCGTCGACACGGAGGCGCAGTGCTACTCGGTTCTGGGTATCATTCACCACATTTTCACCGTTGTCGAGGGGCGCTTCAAGGACTACATCGCGCAGCCTAAGCCGAACCAGTACCAGTCGCTTCACACGACCGTTATGGCGCGCGACGGTTCGCCTTTCGAGGTCCAGATCAGGACCTGGGAGATGCACAACCGCGCGGAAATGGGTATCGCGGCGCACTGGCGCTACAAAGAGGGCTCAAAACGCGACGCCGAGATCGAGGAAGAAAAGCGCTACGAATGGGTCAGAACGCTCTACGAGAGCCAGAAGGACATGGACTCGCCGGACGAGTTCATGGAGGCCTTCAAAATGAACCTCTACACGGACGAGGTTTTCGTTTACACCCCGAAGGGCGACGTGAAGGCGCTTCCGCAGGGCTCGACCCCGATCGACTTCGCGTATTCCATTCACAGCGAGATCGGCAACAAAATGGTCGGCGCCCGCGTAAACGGCGAGCTGAAGCCCCTGGACTACACGCTCCAGACAGGCGACAAGGTCGAGATCATTACGTCCAACGCGCCGAACAGGGCCCCGAGCCGCGACTGGTTGAAGATCGTCAAGAGTCCCGAGGCAAGGTCGAAACTGCGCCAGTGGTTCAAGAAGGAGCGCCGCGACGAAAACATCGAGCTCGGCAAAATAATGCTCGAACGCGAGCTGAAGCGGCAGGGCTTCACGTACCAGGAGCTTTTCGACGACTCTGAAATTCTCGGAGATTTCCTGCGCAGGAGCAACTTCCGGAGCGTCGACGACATGCTGAACAGCCTCGGCTTCGGCGACATCACGGCGCAGAAAATCATTCTCAGGCTGAAGGACCTCTACACCAAGAAACTCGCTGACCAGAATGCGGCCCAGGAGCCGGCAAACCTTAAGTCGGCCCGCGAGAACAAGACGCCGCTGCCGCCTGAGAAGGTCTCCGAGGACGGAATTATCGTTCAGGACATGTACAACTGCCTGGTGAAGACCGCCCGCTGCTGCAACCCGGTTCCCGGCGACGCAATCGTCGGCTACACCACGCGAACGAGAGGCGTTTCCGTTCACAGGGCGGACTGCCCGAACGTCAGAGCGATGGCGGCGAGCGAATACGCGCGAATGATTCCCGTCCGCTGGGCGAACCAGCCGGTCGTCAACCCGCGCCACCCCGCGGAGATACTCATCGAGGCGATCGACGACGGCCAGACCATCGTGCGCATCGCGAACGCCATCAACGAGATGTGCATCAAAATGACCTCGCTGAATTCGCGCAACACGAAGGACAACAACCTGATGATCGACATCGTCGTGATTATCACCGACCGCCAGCAGCTGGACAAGCTGATTCAGAAGATCGAATCAATCGACACGGTCAACAGCGTTTCCCGTTCGGTAAAATAGAGGTAAATTATGAGAGCGGTAGTGCAAAGGGTGTTACATTCTTCCGTAACCGTTGACGGCAAGGTTGTCGCTGAGATCGGCGAGGGGCTCAACGTGCTTCTCGGTGTTTCGTGCGACGACGACGAGCGCGACGTGAAATATCTGGCGGACAAGATAACGGGCCTCAGGATCTTCAGCGACGATGACGACAAGACGAATCTTTCGATTTTTGACGTGAAAGCGGCCGGAAGGGACTGCGGGATCATTATTGTCAGCCAGTTTACGCTTATGGGCGACGTGAGGCACGGCAAGCGACCGGCGTTTACGGCGGCGGCGGAACCGGCGAGGGCCGAGGAGCTTTACCGGCTCCTTGCGGACGCCGTCGAAGAAAAATGCGCTCCGCTCGGGATCAAGGTCGGAAGAGGCGTTTTTCGCGCCGACATGACCGTCGAGATCACGAACGACGGTCCGTTCACGATCCTTCTTGACAGCAAAAAGATCTTTTAAGAGTTTGCCGCGCGCTTTCGCGGCGGTCGAAAGGATAGGGCTTAAAATGGTTTTAAGACTTTGTTCTTCTCCTTCAAACAACTACCTGTGCTGGAACCCGGAACCCGCCGAGGACGGCCTTTGCGAGGCGGTTCTTGTCGACTGCGCCTGCCTTCCCGAAAAGGTGGCTGCCGCGTGCAGGTCGAGGGGTCTCAGACTGAAATACATTTTTCTGACGCACGGTCATTACGACCACACGGTGACTTTTCCGGAGATGCGCGAAGCGTTCCCGGGAGCGCCGGCGATGTGCCACACGGACGAAAACGCGGTTCTCACTGATATCGAATCGAACGTTTCCGACCTTTTCGGCAATCCGACCGTTTACGAGCCGTGCGAAATGACCGTTTCGGAGGGAAGCGTTGTCAGGCTTCACGGGGCGGGTTCCGACCTCGAACTGAAGGTGGTCCATACGCCGGGGCACACGCCCGGGTCGGTCTGCCTGTGGTGCGAGAAGGACGAGTACATGTTTACCGGCGACACGCTTTTTGCGGACGGCGGCATCGGGAGAACTGATTTCAAGGGCGGAAGCTATCCGACCATAATGCGCTCGCTCGGACGCCTCGCGGGATTTCCGGGTGAGACGGTCATTTTGCCTGGACACGGCGAGCCGAGCATGATCGACCGCGAGCTTTGAACCGTCGAAAGCGCCTTATAACAGGTAGAAACGCCTAAAATTAGGTAAAAACGCGGATCCGGGAGCGTGTTTTGATCCCGGAACATGTAATATTTAAAATCATAAGGGAAAGCGGATGACTCTCGATTTTTACTGCGGCGACGAATATGTGCCGATGCATTTTTACGAGGCGATGCAGATTTTCGCTCATCTTTACGGCATGCCGGAACTTCACCCGGGTGCGGAAGGGGCGGACTTTTTGCGCGCCGCCGGCAGCGGGAGAACGGGCACCGGAGCTGCCGGCGCGCTTGCTTTGAGCGGCGCAGGCGGGGATGGTGTCATTTTTTTTGACGAAGAGACTGCGCGCAGGGACGCTTTCGCCGACGACCCGGTGCTGGCGGCGCACCCGGAGCTTGCGGACGGCAAGAACCTTCTCAAGCGCCAGCTTTATATGAAGCTGAAAGGCGTTTACGGTTACGAGTCTCCGTGGGGAGCACTGACCGGAGTCAGACCGACCAAGGTTTTTCACAATCTTCTCAAGGCGGGGCTTTCGGAAGATGAGGCGAGGGAGCATTTTATGCGCTTTTTCGGTACCTCCGAGAAGAAGACCGCCCTCTGTACGGAGACGTTTAACAATCAAAAACGTTTTCTCGGGGCAAAGGACGGCGAATGCGGGCTTTACGTCAGCATTCCTTTCTGCCC
Source organism: Mageeibacillus sp. UBA1212 (assembly GCA_002309655.1). Classification (GTDB taxonomy): domain Bacteria; phylum Bacillota; class Clostridia; order UBA1212; family UBA1212; genus UBA1212. The sequence goes on along the minus strand of DBXM01000051.1, from coordinate 81,194 downwards.
AACGATCTGCTCCTACTGCACGTTCGGATCAAGTCCCGTCGCGAGGTACGCGAAGCGGATCGACGAGTATATAGACAGGCTTTGCGAGGAGCTTGAGTTTACGGCAGCCCTTATGAGCGGGAAACTGAAGCCTTCAAGCGTTTACATCGGCGGCGGAACTCCGACTTCGATTTCGGCGGAGCAGCTCGCGCGCGTGATGAACAAGATCACGGAGCTTTTCGGAAGCGATGGGATCGACGAATTTTCGGTCGAGGCGGGAAGGCCTGACACGATAACCTTAGATAAGCTCGCGGCCGCGAAGGAGTGCGGAGCGACGCGCGTCAGCATCAACCCGCAGACGATGAACGCGGAGACCCTCAGAACTATAGGCAGGGCGCATACGCCTGAGCAGACCGAAGAGGCTTTCCGGCTCGCGAGAAAGCTGGGCTTTACGAATATAAACATGGACCTGATCGCGGGCCTTCCCGGCGAGAGCGCTGAGGATTTCGCGCATACGCTCGACGAGATCGGGGAAATGGGTCCCGACGGCCTTACGGTCCACACGCTCGCCCTGAAACGCGCCTCGAGGCTCGCGAAGGATGATATTATGAAGTCGAGGGTGCGCGCTCTGGAAACCGAAAAAATGTGCGACGCCGGCTTCGAATTCGCGCACGCAAACGGACTCAGACCGTTTTATATGTACCGCCAGAAAAACTGCGTGGGCAACAACGAAAACGTGAGCTACTGCAGGCCCGGCATGGAGAGCCCTTACAACATCCACATTATGGAGGAGGATATGACCGTCGTCGCGTGCGGCGCTGGGGCAGTCACAAAGGTCGTCAAGGACGGCGGCCGCTTTATAAAGCGCTTTTTCAACACGAAAAGCGTAGACGAGTACTACACCGCGGCGGAGACCGTTAAAAGCAGGAAGGAAGAGGCTTTGCAGGCGCTTTTTTCTTGAAAACGGTACGTGCCGATGTTATAATAAAAACGGATAATTCCTTGACGGTTTTTTTAAAAGCGCGGCGGCGCCTGACGGCTTCGGAGCGCTACATTTTCGGGGGAACGCGTATGAAAAAGATTGTCTCATTTTTGCTGGCGGCCGTTATCGCGTCGGTGATCATTCTGCCCGGGTGCGGCGCGTATCCGGCGGGCACAGTCACCGTAAAACTCGACGACGCGGAGGCGCTCAGAACGTGCTTCAGCGCCAACGAGTGCCTTGTCACGTACCCGAAAGAGGGCGGCAAGACGGCTCCGTGCGTGAAGACGAGCTACGCGAACCCCGCGGACCCGTTCGCCCAGTTCCTTTTCTCATACTATCTCAAGGCGAAAAAGATCAAGCCCGTCAGCTACGACAAGTACCCGTTCGTGGTGCTCAAGGTCAAGGGCGAAGGCCTTTCAGACAACAATTTCGAGCTTTATTTCAACACAAACGAGCAGTTTTTCCCGAATGTGGCGTTCCACGGCAACTCGTGGTACGACAACACCGACGGGAAGTGGACGTACGTGCTTTTCGACCTGACGGCGATGAAAGGCGCGGCGACCGGCGACTACTCGTATTTTAGATTTGACTTCGTTTTCAGAGCCGTTTCCGAGGGCGAGTCGATAACGATCTCCGAGATGATCTTCGCGAAGGACCTGAAGACGGCAAGGAAGATCTGCGGCGTCGACATGAAGCCCGTTGACCCGTTCACGAAGGCCGAGGCGAAAAAGCTGAAGACGATACTGACCGCGGAAGGCGAGGTTCCTGAGGAGTACAAAAGCTACAAGGCGAAAAAGGCCGCCTGCGAGGAACCTTCGATAACGATGCGCTTCATGCACACGTTCACGCGAACTGCCGAAGACGACAAGGACGCGAAGTTCCTCGGACATGACACCTATCTTATAAATCTCGCGAGAAACGAGGCGGAGGACTGCCAGCTTGTACTGTTCGCCGGCAAAGATCTCGACGGTCTTAGGCTGGAAACAGACGGATTCGCGAACGGCGGCGGTTCGTCACTCCGGACGGAGATCCTGGAGGGATACTATTTTGACGTCGACGGCGAGCGGATCATCGACCCTGTATGGCCGAACGCGGAACCTTTTTCGGTCGCCGCGGGGAAGTCGAAGAGCTTCGTCATAAAGGTGACAGCCGGAAAAGACGCCGAAGCGGGCTTCTACAAGGCTACCGTGAATCTCAAAAACTCCGCAGGGGAGGTCATCAAGACAGCCGACGTTTTCTGCCGAGTGTGGGATTTCACGCTTCCCGACGAGACCTCCTGCAAGACGCAGATGGACCTCTCCTGGTACAACATCTATATGTACCACGAAAAATACGAGGGCGACGACGGCGTTCTCTACAAGAAATACTACGATTTTCTGCTCGAAAACAGGATCTGCGCGTACAACCTTCCTTACTATTCCGAGGACGGCTCGTTCTCCGATCCGAGGGTCAGGGAATACGTCGAAAACCCGCGCGTTGTAGCGTTCCAGCCTGTCGGCTTTAAAGGGAACGTGAACGCTGACACCGCGAAAACCTCGTACAATTACTTGTCTCAGAACCCCGCGTGGCTCGAAAAGGCGTACTTCTATCCGGTTGACGAACCCGCCGACGTGAGCATGCTCGACGACATCAGACACTACGCGAAGGTCCTCAAGGAGAACTTCCCGGGCTACAAGCTCATCGTGCCGACGCACCTCAACTTCGCGCTCGACGGCGAGAGCAAGACAGACTTTTTCGAGTACCTCAAGGGCAGCGTTACCGCGTGGTGCCCGCACACGTTCTTCTTCAACACGTGGGAGGAGTTCGCGCGCAACCCGTCGCTCTACATGAGGATGACGCCGAAGCTCGAGCAGAATCTCGGCACGTTCCGGGAGAGGATGAAAGAGGCGCAAAAACGCGGCGAAGAGGTCTGGTGGTACGTGACGCGCGTTCCGAGCAACCCGGAGATCACTCTTATCATCGACACCGACGCGGTGCGCTACAGGGAGATGTTCTGGCAGCAGAAGCTCTACGGAGTCGACGGCTTCCTCTACTACCTCGTCAACGACTGGGCCTTCCGCGAGAACAATTACGGAGTCGACCCGAAGCACGAGATCCAGGAGGGCGTTTTCGACGTCTGTGGAAACGGTGTGCTCCTCTACTGCGGCAAGCCGTTCGGCATATACGGACCGGTCGGAAGCCTCAGGCTCGAGTGCGTTCGCGACGGAATCGAGGATTACGAGTACCTTACGATGCTCGAAAAGCTTATCGGCAGCGAGGATACGAAAACGGTCATCAGGTCGATAACGACGTCGCTCTCCGATTACAACGAAGACCCCGCCGTGTTCTACGCGAGACGTAACGCGGTCGGCAACCTCATCGAAAAGCTCTCGAAGGGCGCGTAAAACAACGGAAAGCGGCCGGCACAGAGTATTTAAAAACCCCTAAACGGAGGGAAAATTTCAATGTTTAAAGACGGAAAGATCTGGATAGCGAATTCGGACAAGCGGCTCTTCCTTCTGCCGAAGATGGCCAACCGCCACGGAATCATCTCGGGCGCCACAGGCACCGGCAAGACGATAACGATGAAGGTGCTCGCGGAGTCGTTTTCGGACATGGGCGTTCCCGTGTTCTTCAGCGACGTGAAGGGCGACCTTTCGGGAATGTGCGAGCCCGGGCGCGACACGGAGGACATGAGGAAGCGAATCGAGCGGTTCGGGATCGACGGCTGGGAGTACAAAGCCTACCCTACGCGGTTCTGGGACATTTTCGGGGACCAGGGAACGCCGGTGCGCGTGACCGTTTCCGACATGGGTCCGCAGCTCCTGTCGAGGCTTCTCAACCTCACCGAGGTGCAGACCGGCGTCATGAATATCGTCTTCCGCGTGGCCGACGAGAACGGTCTCAACCTGATTGATTTCAAGGACCTGCGCGCGATGGTGCAGTTTGTCGGCGACAACCGGAAGGAGTTCACGACAGAGTACGGACTGGTGTCGACCGCCAGCATCGGAGCGATTCAGAGGGCGCTTCTCGAGTTCTCGAACGAGGGCGGCGAGATCGTTTTCGGCGAGCCCGGACTTGACATCAGGGATTGGATGCGCACCGACTACAACGGCCGCGGGTATATCAACATTCTCAACAGCGCCAGGCTGATCAACAGCCCGAAGGTTTACGCGACGTTCCTGCTCTGGATGCTGACGGCGCTTTTCGAGAAGCTGCCGGAGGTGGGCGACCTCGAGAAGCCGAGAATCATTTTCTTCTTCGACGAGGCGCACGTTCTTTTCGACGACGCACCCAAGACGCTTGTCCAGAAGATCGTCAGAGTCGTTAAACTTATAAGGTCGAAGGGCGTCGGCGTCTATTTTGTGACCCAGTCGCCGTCCGACATTCCCGACGAGGTGCTGGCGCAGCTCAGCAACCGCATCCAGCACTGCCTGAGAGCGTACACGCCGAACGAGCAGAAGTCCGTCAAGGCGGCCGCGAAGGCGTTCAGGGTGAATCCTTCCTTCGACACCGAAGAGGCGCTGATGGCGCTGGGAACCGGCGAGGCGCTGGTGAGCTTCCTGGACGAAAAAGGCGTTCCGTCGATAGTTGAAAACGCGAAGATTCTGCCGCCTCAGAGCCTTATGGGCGCCACCGACGTGGACAAAATCGAGAGCGTCATTAATGGGGATGAGCTTGAACTCAAGTACCGCGACAGGCTCGACCGCGAGTCCGCATATGAAATCATCGCTGCCGCGAGGCGCGAAATGAAGCGGGCCGAGGAAGAGGAAGAGGCCGCGAAGCAGGCGGAAAAGCAGCGGCTGGAGGAAGAAAAAGAGCGGAAAGCGGCGGAAAAAGAACAGCTCAAGCAGGAAAAAGAGCAGCAAAAGCTGGAAAAAGAGGAACAGAAGCGCCTCAAAGAGGCCGAAAAGGAAGAGGCCCGGCAGGCAAAAGAGGCCGAAAAGAAAGCCGCTCAGGATTCGAAGAAAAAGAACGCCGCCCAGGACGCGGTGGTCGGCACCGCCAAGAAAGCGGCAACAAGCGCGGCTTCGTCGGTGGCGAGTTCGGTCAGCAGCGGAATTGTAGGTTCTCTGACTGGCGGCAAGGGAGTTACCGGCGGAACGATTGCGAAGCGGGCGGCGAGATCGGCTCTCTCGAGCGTGATCAGACAGGGAGCGACTTCGATAATCCGCGGCATTTTCGGCAACAAAAAATAAACCGGTGATTGTTAATCATTCATTCATTTATGAAATAGGCAGGGAAGTAAGTTATGTACAGAATCGCAACCAAAAAAGAACTTAATCCGACCGTGACGCAGATGGAGATCGAGGCGCCGCTGGTCGCAAAAAAGGCCAGGCCCGGGCAGTTCATCATTCTGCGCGTCGATGAGGAAGGCGAGAGAATTCCTCTTACCGTCGCCGGAACCGACCCCGAAAAGGGCACCGTGAAGATCATATTCCAGATCGTCGGGGCTACCACAGAGCTTCTGAACCGCAAGGAACAGGGCGAGTTCATTCAGGACTTCGCCGGCCCGCTCGGAGAGCCCACCCACACCGAAGGCATTAAAAAGGTGTGCATTGTCGGCGGCGGCGTGGGCTGCGCGATCGCGCTTCCCGTGGCTGAGGAGTTCGCGAGACTCGGGGCGGAAGTCACCAGCATAATCGGCTTCAGGAGCAAAGACCTTCTGATTCTCGAAGATGAGTTCAGGGCGTGCTCGGACAGGCTCGTGGTGATGACGGACGACGGTAGCTACGCGAGGCAGGGCAACGTTACGGTTCCGCTCAAGGAGATGCTTGAGGCGGGCGAGACCTTCGACATGATCGTGACGATTGGGCCTTTGATCATGATGAAGTTCGTGACTCTCGCCGCGAAGCCGTTCGGGGTTCCGGTCACCGCCTCGATGAACCCGATTATGATAGACGGCACGGGAATGTGCGGCGGCTGC
>DBXM01000051.1:0-75312 GCA_002309655.1 Mageeibacillus sp. UBA1212 | reverse complement strand
ACGAAATTCGCGTGCGTGGACGGCCCGGATTTCAACGCGTACGAGATCGATTTTGACGAGGCGATGTCGAGAGGCAGAATGTACGCGGATTTCGAGAGGCAGGCGCGCGAGGAGACTTGCAGCCTCTTTAAAAAGGAAGTCAAGTGAGGGGAGGGCGCGAAAATGGCTATTGTTCCGAAAAAACATGAAATGCCGACCCAGGAGCCGGCTGTAAGGGCGAGAAATTTCAACGAAGTCGCACTCGGCTACGACGAAGAGACCGCGGTCGCGGAGGCGCTCCGCTGCCTCAACTGCAAGAACCGGCCCTGCGTGAGCGGCTGCCCGGTCAACATCCGCATTCCCGACTTCATAGCGAAAATGAAGGAACGCGACTTTGAGGGCGCCTACGGTATCATCACCGAGTCGTCTTCGCTTCCCGCCGTTTGCGGCAGGGTCTGCCCCCAGGAGTCCCAGTGCGAGTCGAAGTGCACGCTCGGCATCAAGTTCGAGCCGGTCGGAATCGGCAGGCTTGAGAGGTTCGTCGCGGACCGCCACAACGAGCAGGAAGGCGCAGACCCCGAAGTTCCCGCTTCGAACGGACACCGCGTGGCGATAGTAGGTTCGGGACCTTCCGGACTTACCTGCGCCGGCGATCTGGCGAAAAAAGGCTACAAAGTGACCGTTTTCGAGGCGCTCCACACCGCGGGCGGCGTTCTCGTTTACGGAATTCCCGAGTTCAGGCTTCCCAAGCGCATCGTCGCGAAGGAGGTCGAGACGCTCAAAAAGCTGGGCGTCGACATCGAGACCAACGTGATCATCGGCAAGACGCTGACGGTAGACGAGCTTTTTGACGACGGCTTTGAGGCGGTGTTCATCGGCTCCGGCGCGGGGCTTCCGAACTTCATGAACATTCCCGGCGAGTCCCTCAAGGGCGTCTACTCCGCGAACGAGTTCCTGACCCGCAGCAACCTTATGAAGGCCTACCTCGACCACCCGACCACGCCTATCATGAAGGGCGGGAACGTGGCGGTCGTCGGCGGCGGCAACGTCGCAATGGACGCGGCAAGGACGGCTCTCAGGCTCGGGGCTGAAAAGGTCTACATCGTCTACAGGCGTTCGATGGAGGAACTGCCGGCGAGGCGCGAGGAGGTCGAGCACGCCGAGGAAGAGGGAATCGACTTCAGGCTTTTGTGCAACCCGGTGGAGGTGCTGGGCTACACCAATCCCGACGACCCGAGAGACCCCAGGAACGGTTTTGTGACAGGCATCAAGTGCGTCAGAATGGCGCTGGGCGAGCCTGACGAGGGCGGCAGAAGGCGGCCGGAACCCGTTGCGGGGTCAGAGTTTGTTCTCGACGTGGACGCGGTGGTCATCGCGATAGGCACCAGCCCGAACCCGCTGATCAAGTCGACGACGAAGGGCCTCGAGGTCAACAGGAAGGGCGGAATCATCGTCAACGAAGACGGTCTTACCTCGCGCGAGAACGTTTTCGCAGGCGGCGACGCGGTCACCGGAGCGGCTACGGTCATTTCCGCTATGGGCGCCGGAAAGGTTGCGGCCGCGGCCATCGACAAGGCGCTTTCGGGTGAGTGAAAAGTGCGGATTCCCTGTGCGGATTCACGCTAAAAATAGGCAATTTTGATTATGTATACCGGTGATTAAGGAGGATTATTATGTTTGTTAACAAACCCCCGATGGGATGGAATTCCTGGAACACGTTCGCGCACGAGATCAACGACGCCCTCATCAGAAGCGTCGCCGACAAGATGGTCGAGGACGGATATCTGGACGCGGGCTACGAGTACATCGTCATCGACGACTGCTGGTCCGAGCATCAGAGAGACGAGAACAACCGCCTCGTTCCCGACCACGAAAAATTCCCGTACGGCATCAAGGCGCTGGCCGACTACGTTCACTCCAAGGGTCTGAAGTTCGGCATCTATTCCTGCTGCGGCAACTACACCTGCGCGGGATACCCGGCTTCATTTGAGTACGAGTTCATCGATGCGGAGACGTTCGCTGAGTGGGGCGTCGACTACCTGAAATACGATTACTGCTACAAACCCGCAAGCGAGAACGGCGCGAAACTCTACAGAAGAATGGGCCTCGCGCTGGCGAACTGCGGCCGCGACATAGTGTTCTCCGCCTGCAGCTGGGGCGCCGACGAGACACACCGCTGGATCAAATCAACCGGCGCTGACCTGTGGCGTTCGACCGGCGACATTGTCGACTCGTTCGAGTCCGTGAAGGCGATCTACAACATGCAGAAGGGTATTTACGAGTACAACGGCCACGGCTGCTTCAACGACATGGACATGCTCATCGTCGGCATGTTCGACAAGGGCAACGTCAAGCAGGGCGGCTGCACCGTAGAGGAGTACAAGACCCACTTCTCGATCTGGTCATTCTTCGGCTCGCCGCTGATGATAGGCAGCGACATCAGAACGCAGACCGCGGAGACGAAGGCAATCCTCCAGAACAAGGCCGTCATCGCCATCAACCAGGATGTCGCCTACAGGGAACCGTACCTCCTTATGAGCTGCGGCGAGAACGCCGACGTCTGGGTGCGCCACATGGAGAACGGCGACATCGTGTTCGGTATTTTCAATATGACCGACGAGAACAAGGGCTTCCCGATCAGCTTTACCGACCTCGGCCTCAACCGCTCGACCGGCGTCAGGCTCAGGCTTTTCGACGTCTGGGAGATGCAGAGTCTGGGCGAGCACAGGGACATCTTCGTGACCGGTCTCGCGCCGCACTCCGCGAAGCTTATCAGAGCAAGGCTGATCAGAGATTGATTAATAATGTCCTCAGTCAGAAACTTCTTATATTAATAAAAACGCGGCGCTGAACCACTTCGGAACAGCGCCGCGTTTTCGCTATATTTAGGTAAAGAAACAAGTCCCGCTTTTATTCCGCGAGCTTCTCCATTTCGTCGACCAGTTCGCCGAAGAGCTTCAACCCTGCGTTGACCGGGTCGGGCGTGCTCATGTCGACGCCCGCGATCTTAAGCAGTGAGATCGGGTCGGCGGAGGAACCGGACGAGAGGAACTTCTTGTAGGCCTTGACTGCAGGCTCGCCCTCGGAGAGAATCTTTTCTGCGATGGCGACGGCGGCAGAAAAACCGGTGGCGTACTGGAATACGTAGTAGTCGTAGAAGAAGTGCGGTATGCGCGCCCACTCGAGGGCGATCTCGTCGTCGGAGACCATGTCGGGTCCGAAGTAGAGCTTGTTGAGCTCGTGGTACTTCGCGCAGAGGCTGTCGGCGGTGAGGGTTTCGGCGTTTTCGGCCATTTTGCCCATTGTAAGCTCGAACTCTGCGAACATCGTCTGTCTGTAGACCGTGCCCTTGAACTGCTCGAGGAAGTGGTTGATGAGATACGCGCGCTCTTTCTTTTCGGTGGTTTTGGAGAGCATGTACTTCATCAGCAGCACCTCGTTGACGGTCGAGGCGACTTCCGCGACGAAGATCACGTAGTCGGACGTGCAAACAGGCTGGTATTTCGTGCTGTGGTAGCTGTGGAGCGCGTGGCCCATTTCGTGCGCGATCGTGAAGCATGAGTCAAGGTTGTCCTTGTGGTTGAGGAGGACGTACGGGTGGGGCCTGGAGCTTCCGGATGAGTACGCGCCGCTGCGTTTGCCTTCGTTCTCGTAGACGTCGATCCAGCGGTTGTTGAAGCCCATCTTCAGAAGGTCGGTGTAGTCGCTGCCGAGCACCGAGAGCGCCTCGAGAATGATCTTTTTCGACTCCTCGAAAGTCATTTTCATCGAGGATTCGGGAACGATCGGCACGTAGACGTCGTACATGTGAAGCTCTTCCACGCCGAGCAGCTTCTTGCGGAGCGCCACGTATTTGTACATCTTGTCGAGATTCGCGTGAACGGCCTCGATGAGGTTCATGTAAACGGAAACGGGCACTTCGGTTCTGAAAAGGGCCGCCTCGAGGGTCGAACCGTATTTGCGCGCGTTGGTGAAGAAGACCAGTTGCTTGAACTGGGCGTCGAGAATGGCCGCGAGCGTATTCTTGAGTTCGCCGAACTTGCCGTAGGCCGCCTTAAACGCGTTTTCGCGGAGCACGCGGTCCTCGCTTTCCTCCAGGAGCACGAACGTTCCGCTGCTGAGCGGGTGGGAATTCCCTTCGCTGTCAAGAACGTCGGGGTACTTCATGTCAGCGTTGCGGAGAATGCCGCCGATCTTGTCGGGCCCCTGCGCCATCTCGCGGGCCTGCGCCAGAAGCGTCTCGCACTCGGTGCTGAGCACGTGATCTTTTATGTGTCTGATTCTTTCAATGACTCGTCTGTACTCTTCAAGCGCGGGCTCTTCTTTGAAAAACGCCTCGATTTTTTCGTCGGGAATCGAGATGAGCTCGGGGGTCGAGAACGCGCCGGCACCCATTATCGCGACGTAAACGTTGAACGCCTTGCCCTTCATGACCTGATACGTGGAGTTGCCGGTGTCCTCGTCGCTCTTAAGTGAAGTGTAGCCGTAGACCTTGCCCATTTCGACGTCGATCTCGTCTTCAAGTTTCAGAAACGCCAGCAGGTCGGCCGCGCTCTGCGAGATCTTTCCCGCGAACGACGCGATCTTTCCGGGGTACGCCGCGGCTTTTTCGCACGCCTCGTTCCAGGCTTCGTCGCTCTCGAAAATGTCTTTCAGATTCCAGGTGAATTCTTCTTTTACTTCGCTGCGCTTCGGCAGTCTGTTTTCGCTCATAATTGCCTCCGTCCGCGGCTTCCGGCCGCTGTTTGTTATGTAAAAGTATACCACCGGGAGCGGGAAGGTGTCAATTGGAATTAGAAATGAGGAATGATTTAAGCTTTTTTTATCCCGGATTATCCCTGATTGTTCCTTAACCGGAATGCAACGAAAACGCGGCGCTGCTCCGGAAAGGGTTCAGCGCCGCTGTTCAGAAAATACTATGAGACATTATTTATCCAGCTTGTTTGCGATGCACGACTCAAGCAACTCCATCGCGACTGCGTTCCTGCCGCCCTCGGGAATGATCAGGTCCGCGTACCGCTTGCTGGGTTCGACGTACGCTTCGTGCATCGGCTTCACGGTCGAGATGTACTGGTTGATGACCGAGTCGAGGCTTCTGCCGCGGTCGTGAACGTCGCGTCTTATGCGGCGGAGGATCCTGACGTCGGCGTCTGTGTCCACGAAGATCTTTATGTCCATCAGTTCGCGAACCTCGGGAATTGCGAGGACGAGGATGCCGTCGACAATCAGAACCTTGCCGGGTTCGATGCGCTGCGTCTCGTAGCTGCGGTCGTGAACGGTGAAGTCGTAGACCGGGCTGTCAACCGGAACGCCGGATTTGAGCAGGTTCAGGTGCTCGACCATCAGCGGGATGTCGAAGGCGTCGGGGTGGTCGTAGTTGACCGTGCAGCGTTCCTCGTATGAAAGGTGGTGCTGCGCCTTGTAGTAGTCGTCGCATTTCAGAATCGTGACGTCTCCGCTGAACTTTTTGCTGATAATCGCGGCCACGGTGCTTTTTCCGCTGCCGGTGCCTCCCGCAATGCCGATTGCAAGCGCTTTTTCCATTTTCGAACCTCCTCGCAAGCATGAAAAGATCTGTAACTACAATATACCCTTTTCGCGCGGTTTTTGCAACGGCTTTTCGCTTCGTGAAACGGCAGGAATATGCCCGCGGTGATTGAATTCCCGGCCGCGCCGTGGTAAAATACATTCAAGATTTATTTACGATCCGGTGGGATGAGACCGGAGCTTTCTTGAAGGATTGCAAGGAAAAATGAACGGACGCAATATTAATCGAATCGGTTTGGTTGTCAGGGCCGCGGCGGCAGTTCTTGTGCTGGCGGCTGTTCTGTGCGCGGCTGCGTGCGGAAGTATAAATAACGGGGAGAGTGGAAAAATGAAGCCGGAAATTAACAAATACGCGCTTGAGCTTTTTGTGGGCGAGACCGACAGGCTGACGGCGACGTTCCCGGATGCGGACGGCGAAGGCGAAGGCGAAGAGCCGGTCGTCTGGAGGTCGGAGGACCCGGAGATTGTTTCCGCGGGAGAGGACGGCGTGCTGACCGGATTGAAGCCCGGAAAAACGGCCGTGACGGCGGAAAAAGGCGGGAAATCGGTCAAATGCGACGTGTACGTTGTCGAAAAGGAGTTCTCGTTCGACGACAACATTCTGATCTCGGTTTTCTGGCCGCCGACGGTGGAATACGTCAACGACAAGCAGTATACGCTTCTCGAGAAGGCGGGAATCGACTGGGTCATGGGCGCCGGCGAGGAGACGCTGAGCTCAAAAGAGGTCCAGCTGAAAATGCTGGAGCTGTGCTACAAGCACGGGATGCGCATGAACGTTTCGACGCCGGGCACGGGCTGGGCGCTCACCACCAAGACAGACGAGGAGATTGCGGCGATCGTCGAGGAGTTCAGGAACATTCCCGCCGCCAACGGGTTTTACATTCTTGACGAACCCGGCAACCCGAACGTCTTCATCAACGCCTACCGTGCGATGAAGAGCACCGACCCGAACTCGTACATGCACCTCAACTTCCTGCCGTACGGCTGCTACGCGTCGCCGCGGGTTTACGAGAGCCAGATGAACGACTGGGCTAAGCTCTGCGCGGAAACCGGCTACCCGCTCGACTACCTTATGTACGACCTCTATCCCTTCGGGCTCGAACCGGGCTCGATGAACCGGGGCGGCTTCCTGATGAACCTGGAGTGTGCGAGAAGGGCGGGCCTCAGGAACGGCGTCAAGACCGCGAACTACATCCAGTCGGTCGAACAGTGCGTCGCTTTCAGATCGCCCAACCGCGCGGAAACACTCTACGAGATCAATATGTCGCTGGCGTTCGGAATCAAGCAGATCTCCTACTTTACGTGGTTCACGCCCCACGACAGGAGCGAGCCGTTCGCGAACGGAATCATTTCCAAGGACGGCGTTCCCTCCGAAAAATACAAGTACATTTGCGAGCTCGACGCGTACGTTCACGCGATCGGGAAGACGCTGATCAAGTGCGACGCAATTGAAGTTTACGCGGGCGAGGAAGGCTACGGCGCCATCGACACGCTGCCTTACGGCTATTTTGTCAGCCTGCGCGGCGACAAGGACCTGACTGTTTCGGTGCTGAGGGACCGCGAGACCGGCCGCAATTACGTTATGGCAGTCAACAACGACTTCGGGAACTCGAAAGAGACCGAGCTCGTTTTCGACAAGGCGGTCGCGGGTGTTTTCGGGTATATTGACGAAAAAGACGGCTCGCTTAAAGCTTTGAAAGTCGCCGGCGACGGTTCCGTGAAGCTCAAGCTCGAGGCGGGCGGAGCGGTAATTATCGCGCTGCCGGAGGGGTTTGACAGGAAGAAGGACCTTGAGTGGACGCCCGCGGAAGGCGAGAATCTGGCGCTTCACGCGGAGATTTCGTGCTCGACTTCGGAGGGTTCCGGCGGGTGGTACATGGACAACCTGAACGACGGCGTTCGCTACTCCGCCGAAAACGCACAGGGGTGGCGCTCGGTCGGGAATGACCCTCAGCGGATCACGGTATCGTTCGACAAGGCGGTCGCGCTTAACAGAATCGACTTCTACCCGGCGGGCGGAATTATGGACTACGGCTCGGCCTGCCCGGAGAGCTACAGAATAAGCGTCTCGGACGACGGCGAAACGTGGAGAGAAATTGAATTCAAGCTGCTCAGGGCCGACAGGGCGGACGCAGTTAAGACGGCAACTTTCGATTGCACTGAGGCGAGGTTTATCCGCGTCGTGATTGACGAAATTTCCGGTGACTACGTGACGCTGGCGGAGATCGAGATTTACGACGATTCCGGGAACGTTCCCGAACCGGTGCCGCTGGGCGACATAAAAGAAGAGCGGGGACTTTCGATAGTCTCGTACAGTCCGGGCGAGAACCTCGCGAAATTGAAACCGGTTACGGTCTCGTCCTATCCGGGCGGAACTGCCTACAGGGACTGGGGCTGGTGGCCTTCGTTCCTGACCGACCTCGACCCGAAAAAAGGCTGGACGTCCGACGTGGGCCTTCACAAGGAACCGGCCGGGGAAGAGTTTGCGGTCATCGACATGAAGGACGTTTTCGCGCTTGAAAAGGCGGTGCTGACGCCGCTCGGGGCGTGGCCGGCGGACTTCGAGATTTCGGTCTCCGGCGACATGAAGAACTGGACGAAGGTGTGCTCGTTTGAGAACTGCCCGGTGCCGGAAGGTGCGTTCACGGCCGACATGGGCGGCGCGGTAGGGCGCTACGTGATGATTAAGGGCACGAAGCTGAGGTACGGCGGCAACGTGAACGACGGCTACCTTATGCAGCTGGGCGAGGTGGAACTCTACGGCACGCCTGTGGTCGACTACGAAGAGGCGAAGGCGCTGATGGCGAAGTTCCTGGAGGCCGGCGGCAGCGAAAAATCGTCCGCGTATTCGCTGGTCTACACCGAGGTCTGCGGCGACGGCCATTTGTACAGGGAACACGGATTGCTGACGCAGACGCGGCTCGACTCGTTCCTGAGGAAGATGCTGAAAGAGGTCGGACTCGGGTTTGAGTCTTAAAAAACCGGTGGCATTGTTATTAATAATAAGCGGAGCCCCTCCCGGATCGTTCAGGGATGGACTCCGCGTTTCTGTTATATAGCTAAAAAGTAATCATTCACAGTATCTGTAAGGCGTTCCGATAAATCCCGCCTGGTTGAATTTTTCCATGTTGTGGCGCACGATGTAGTCGATGTACGAGCCGATCATTTTCGCAGTTAGGTAGTAGCCCGCGGAGTTCAGGTGGCCGCCGGTGTAGAACAGCTTGTGGAATTCCTCGTCGTAGACCGGTCCGTATTCGTGAAGGTCGATCACGTAGGTGTTGGAGAACTTTTCCGCGAGGGCGTGCATCAGGTCGTGCTGCCCCTTGTGGCGCCTTGCGATATCTGGGTTGCTGTTGTACCAGGCGGTGTTTTCGTCGGGCATGGTCACCAGGAAGAACACCGCGTCGTGCTGGATCTCTTTGTAGTGCTGGATGATCTTCGCGAAAAAGCCGGCGAACGTGGGCTTGTTGAAGTGCCAGTCTTCGTCGCAGATGTCGTCGACAGAACCGATCTCCTGGTTGAGGCCGTCGAGGTCGTTGCAGCCGAGAGCGATAATGTAGGCCTGAGCCGCCTTCGCCTTGTCCCAGTAGCCCATTGCGTCCGCGAAGGAGTTGCAGTACTCGGAGGCGGTCATGCCGCCGCGGGTGAAGTTGTAGACAGTGATTCCCGCCATTCTCGCCAGGTACTGGCCCCAGGAAATGTCGAAATAGTCGTGGTAGGTGCGCGGGCAGCCCGGTTCGATTGCTTCGAGCTCGCCGGATGAGAGCGAGTCGCCGACGACCGCAACGGTCCTGAAAATCGAAGTGAATCCGCCGTCGTCCTTGATGACGTCCAGCGGCTTCTCGGAAGGATCTCTGTTGAAAAGCTGTTTGATATCCATTGAAGAATTCTCCTTTGAGAGTTTTATTATACACGGATTATACTCTTTTTCGGCTCGCGCAGCAAGAGTCTATGCGCGCAAATGCGGGCTCAACAAGCGTTTTCCGGTTGATTTCGGAGCGCCGGCGTCGTATAATAAAGCCACAATAAATTAAGGGAGGTAACTCTTTATGGATTACGGACTTCAGCTTTTCAGCGTTAGAGATTTTACCGCGGACGACCTTGAGGGAACGCTCGCGAAGGTTGCGGAAATGGGTTACAAAACGGTCGAGTTCGCCGGCTATTTCGGCCACTCCGGCGCGGATATTAAAAGAATGCTCGACGAAAACGGTCTGAAAGCGATCGGAACGCACTCGGGGGCGGACGGCCTCAGACCGGAATATATTCAGGAGAGCATCGCGTTTCACAGGGAGATCGGGTGCGAGAACTACGTTATTCCCGGACACGACCTTTCGACCGCGGCGAAAATCGACGAATTTATCGAAATAGTGAACCGCGCGCAGCCGATTCTCGAGGCGGCGGGAATGAAGCTCCACTACCACAACCACTCGCACGAATTCTTCCCGAACGCCGACGGTCAGATCATTCACGAAGAGCTCGAGAAGCGCACGGACATAATGTTCGAAATCGACACCTACTGGGCGTTCAACGCCGGCCGCGACCCGGTTGAGATGCTTGAGAGGTTGAAGAAGAGAATTTCCCTGATTCACCTGAAGGACGGCTTCAAGGGCGGCATCGGGAAGTCGCTGGGGCAGGGCGAGGCGCCGGTGAAGGCGGTGCTTCAGAAAGCTGTCGAGCTCGGATTGGGAATCATCGTCGAGAGCGAGGGGCTTGATCCGGACGGCATTTCCGAGTCCCGCAGGTGCATCGAGTTCCTGAAGGAGCAGAATTATTAAGCTATAGTATTACCTAGATATAGGGAAAAGCAGAAGCCGCGCCGGGGACGTCCCGGCGCGGCTTCGCGTCATATTATTCCAAAGAAATCATTTCACGTTCTCGAAGCCGTACTGCGAGATCAGCTGCGAGGCGGAGAGCCCGAAGAAGCTCTTGATGTCGTTCATGTAGGCGGTGTCGCGGCTGCCGTTCCTGAAGAAGTCCTTGAGTTCTTCCAGGTTTTCCTGCCACTTGCCCTGGCGGATGCCCCAGCGCACTCTGTCGCGTTCTATCTCGGGCCGGATGATGTCGGCAATGTGGTCGATCGCCGCGAGAATGTGTTCCTCGTTCAGGATGGTCTTCCTGAGCTCGGCAAGGCGGCGGAGCAGCTTATCGCGGAACGTAGCGTTGAGCATCAGTCGCTGGAAGAAGCTGTCCTCGGTGTGCTCGACGATCCACGTGAACGAGCCCTCAGTCGCGAAATGCGGGTCGAGGCTCCAGTCGAGGTCGTAGAACATGTAGTGCCACTTGTTGTCGCCGTCGGGCGAGCGGAACATTCTTATATTGCTGATGTCGTGGTCGGAGAAGTACGAGCGGCAGATGTACCAGTCGATGACGTTGTCGATGTCGATGCGCGAGCAGGCGTATTCGTAGTTTTCGGCGACTGTCATGTCGTGCGAATTGCAGAAGCGCCTGACGTCGTAAAAGTCGGTCATCGAGCCGGCGTCAAGTTCGCCGAGGCTCTTTATAACGTCAACCGTTGAGGAATCCCAGCCTGTGTGGTCCTCGACGTAGTCTTCGTCGAGACGCTCGCGGAGGTAGTAAATACCCCAGTACTCGCCGTCGATGTAAAGCGTGACAGGTCTGTACGCCTGGACGTAAAGGGAAGTCGCTCCGTCCACAAGCGAGGTGGTCAGCTCGTCGCGCATTATCGTTCTGGTGTAGTCCTCGCTGCCGCTCTTTAAAAGAAGCGAGTCGAATTCGTAGATCTCCCTGTTTTCAAAGACCTTGTAGCGAAGCTTGCTGGCGCCGTAAGAGGATTTAAATCGCAGTCGGAAATTCTGCTTCGCGCCGTAGCGGCTGTCGTTGCCGTGGAGCTTGAATCCGCAGGGAACGGAGAATTTCACCTCGCCGTTTTCGACGAGCGTAAGGAGGATCGGCGCCTCGGTGCCTTTGTAGGGCTGGTGCTGATCGCTGAAAACGCCTCCCGGAGCGGAGAGGGATTCAAGGTCGGCCGCGATGTTCACGATCGGGAGCGTGGTGGCCGTTTTGTCCACAATATAGGTAAAATATGCCTCCGGACTCTGCTCGCCGTCGCTGACGCAGATGGCGCGGATGGACTGGGGTTTCGTGACGGTAATGGAACCGTTCGCGACTTTCGAGGAGGTCGTCGGGGCGGTGCCGTCGGTCGTGTAGTAGACCGTTCCCGCACCGGAAAGCGTGATCGTGACCGGGTCGGTGTAGCAGCCGCTTTTAACGTTGGAAACGGGCGGGGCGAGAAGGGAATTCCTGCCGGCCGCGTTGGCGCTTTCGGGAGTCGGAATAACCGAATAGACCCATGATTCACCGTATCTCGCGTAGGTTGTGTTCTGGATGAGAAGCGGAACGTCGACGCTGTCCTGAAGCTCGCCGTTCTTGTAGAGGTAGACGGACTCGCCGTCGGAGGAGAGCTTAAACGACGCCCGGTTGGCGGTACCTTCGCCGGAGCAGAAGATGAGATAGTAGCCGCCGGGAGCCAGCGTTCTGTCGGGAAGCCGGAACTTGTCGGTCTTTTTCATCCTGTCGGTGAGGGTGTAGTCGGAAAGACGCACTGTGTCGGGGCCGGGGTTGTACAGCTCGACCCAGTCGAAGTACTCGCCGCCCTGGGGCGCGAACTGAGTGTTGGATGTCATCACCTCGGAGATCATCAGACCGCCTGAAGACTTGGAAGGATTTTTGCGCTCCATCGCCAGAAGCTCCGCGTTGGTGACTCCGGAACTGCCTGTAGGCTGGGCCGATGTTGGCGTGGGCGTAGGCGTGGGGGTCGGAGTCGGCGTGTGAGTAGGCGTCGGAGTGGGAGTCGGCGTGGGGGTGTTTGTCGGCGCAGGAGTGGGCGTGGGCGAAGCGGTTACATTTGCCGGTGTCGCGGTCTCCGCAGGTGCCGGAGTGTTTGCCGGCGTGAACGGAGTCGGGGTCTCACTGTCTCCCTGATCTGTCTCCGCGGGGTTTGTCTCCTCGGGTGCCCCGGTTACGTCGACACTTCCTGTTTCGTACGCGGAATCTGTTCCCGCCATAATATCGCCGGTGGGATCGGGTTCAACCCGAGACTTGTCGATTCCAGATTTGATCATAATTACAACGAGCAGCACAATCGCGGCTGCGAGCAGGAACACGATCGCGGTTTTAAGAATATTCGGCTGCTTGCGAGAGTTCCCCATACTTTTTTCTCCCTGATTTTTTATCGTGGTTATTATAGCAAAACCGCACGGGCTTTTCTACTGTTTTATATACGCGTGCATATAATTTGGTTATTCTTCCGCTTCGTAGTAATACGAATAATCGATGCCTTTCATTATAATTTCGCGGTTGTCGATGTCGCCGGTAAGGGCGTTGCGAAAAAGGTCCGTGATGGCGTCCGTGTTGACAACGCTTCGCTGCATTGCGGCCAGGTAGTCTTTTTTGTTGACTTTGCTCCAGTCGACGCACAGATTGAGATTCTTCTTAAGTATAAGATCAAGCCATATCCTTGTGCTTCTGCCGTTGCCTTCCATGAAAGGGTGGGCGACGTTCATTTCGACGTATTTTGCAACGATTTCCTCGAAGGTGTTCCCGGGCATGCGCTCGATTGTTTTAAGGTTTTCGGCAAGATACATTGCGGGCGCAAACGCAAAGCCGCCCTTGGCTATGTTCAGCTTCCGGATCTGTCCGGCAAAATCGTAAAGGCCGCCGAAAATATACGCGTGAATCTGCTGAAGCCCTTTGACCGTTCCAACCTCGATGTAGTCAATGAAGCCGCTGTCGAACAGTTCGTACGCTTTCAGCCTGCTTTTCTCGTCCAGAGAAGTTTCAAGGTTCTTCATCCACTTTGAGAATACTTCGCTCTTTTTGCTCGGAATCAGGGCGATAACGGTATTCAAACCGCTTTCGTCGACAACGTCCGTGAGGTATTTTTTGCCGTCGGAAGCTCTGAGTTTCAGTTGTTTGCAAATTGCAATCAACTGAGGATTTCTTCGTTTCACGGTTGCCCAATATACGCGCGGATTCCTGCTTTTGGTCAGCGCTTCCGCGATGTCCGCGGCGCAAAACCACCATTTGGAACTCTCTTCGTCCCAGACGGCTCTTACCGCGGTATCTTCAAAAAATCTGATTGATGTTTTCATGAACGGTTCGTCCTCCGGTTTGTCAGTTGTTTTGTACCGCAATAAACGATTCGTCGGGTATAAACTCAATAATATCTTCCACTTTGCATTCGAGCGCAAGACAGATACGGCCGAGATCGTCGGTAGGGATGTTCTGGTTTCTGGTCATTCTTTTTGTTGTGTAGTGTGAAATGCCGGACATGCGTTCAAGATCGACCTTTTTCAGGCCTCTGTCCAGAAGCAAATGCCACAGTTTCATATAGTTGACTGCCATGGTTCCACCTCTTAGATATGATATGCTTATTATACAACGAATTCGGGCAAAAGTCAATACTTTCGGGCAATTTTCTGCCCAATTCGGCAGATTTTGACGGTATTGATTCTTCCCGAACAGTCATATTATTATTGACAAAAAGCGGTCCAAAAGGTATCATTAAAGCGCTAAAAGCGAATTCAAGGAAAACGCTGAGTTAATAGCTATTTTTTCGAGCGCGACCCCGAAGCTGTACAGAGGTACTGCGAGAGGGGAGCTCTCGAAAAGCAAGCGGCAGCAAATCTGTCGTTAGACACCTTATGCGACTAAACGCAGCAGAGAATAACGTGCAACGCTCAATCACGTGCAGTCAGTTATTCGCCGCTTGCGTAAAGAGCATTAAATCAGTGTTTTCCCAGACAACGAAAGGAAGGAACCTGCTTTGCGTTCACATTTATCCGGTTTAAAGAAGACTGCGTCGCTCGCAATCGCGGCCGTTTTGGTCGCGGGAATTCTTGCGGGATGCGCCCCGGGAGGATCCGCTCCGAAGACGACTGAGATTCCTACTGAGGTGCCTCCGCCGGCGACTCCTTACGTCACGCCGGCGCCTCTTTCCGATGAAGAGGCCTACGATATTGAGGCGCGCTATCCGGTTACGGAGGTTGCCTTGGGACTCGTTCACCCCGAAAGCTACGCGGCTGTCGACGGCCTCGGGCGCACGCTTTCGAACGGCGGCACGGAATACTCTTCGACCCTGAGAACCGGCACCGTTCCGTCAAGTACCCAAAACGGGAAATTCGTCGGCATTTTCTATTCCTCCTGGCATCAGGAGCTCTCGCTGTCCACCGGCATCAGGAACGTCACCCAGATCCTCGCGACGCTTGAGTCGGACGAGGAGCGCGAAAAGGCCACCCACGACTACAACCACAAGGTCTGGAAGGGCGTCGGCGGTTACCATTTCTGGGATGAGCCCATTTACAATTACTACTCGACGACCGACAGATACGTGTTGAGAAAGCAGGCGGAGCTGCTTGCGGACGCAGGCGTCGACTGCATCATTCTCGACAACACGAACGGAACCTTCCTGTGGGAGGCGTCGTTCACGGCGCTGTTCGAGGTGTTCGGGCAGGCCAGGAAAGAGGGCGTCAACGCGCCGTGCATCGTATTCATGCTGCCGTTCGGACCGGGCGACAACTCCAACACGCAGCTGCGCGAGCTCTACAAAAAGGTCTATTCCCAGGAAAAATACAAGGATCTCTGGTTCATGTGGAACGGGAAACCGCTGATTCTCGCGTATCCCGACGCTCTCGGGTGGTCCGGCAAAGACAAGGAAATCAGGAATTTCTTTACGTTCAAGTACAACGAGGCGACGTATTTCAGCACCGAAAACTCGAACAGCTACTGGGGCTGGCTCTCGGTCTACCCGCAGTGCGTCTACAGAAAACCGGACGGCACGGTCGAGGAGATCACGGTGGGCGTCGCCCAGAACGCGGACTACAAGCGCAACTGCATCACCGCCATGAGCGGCTACAACGTCATGGGCAGGAGCTACGCGAAGGGCGACTACAGCTACACCTATAAGCTCGGAGACGGCAGCGTGGTCACTGTCGACAAAAATATCGCGAATTCGAAATACTACGGAATCAACTTCCAGCAGCAGTGGGACTTCGCGCTCAACAACGACCCGGAGTTCATTTTCGTCACCGGCTGGAACGAGTGGGTCGCGATCAGGTCCGAAACCTGGGCCGGCGACAAGACGCTTAAAAACACGATGGTCGACCAGTTCGACACCGAACACAGCCGCGACTGCGAGCCCTCTCTCGGCGAGATGCGCGACTACTATTACTACCAGCTGTGCGAGAACATAAGGCGCTTCAAGGGCGTTGAGGATACGGTTGTTCCCGCGGCGCAGAAGACCATCGACGTCGGCGGAAAGATTTCCCAGTGGGACGACGTCGGCACGACCTACACGTACGTGGGAAGCACGACTGAAAGAAGCCGCAAAAACGGTTCGAAGGGCTACGGCGGGAAGACCTACAAGAACAACACCGCGCGGAACGACGTTGCGGCTGTCAAGGTTGCCTACGACGACAATTTCGTGTATTTTTACGCGGAGTGCGCCGACGTGATCACTGCTTCGGACGGCGAGGGCTGGATGCGGCTCTTCCTCGACACTCAAGCCTCGGGAACGGACTCCTGGGAAGGGTTCGAGTTCGTCGTGAACAGAGTAAATCCCGAGGGCAGCAGGGCGGTCGTCGAGCGTTCGAAAGGCGGCTGGAACTGGGAGGTTGCCGGCGGAGCGGACATTTACGTGCGCAGGAATATAATCCAGATAAGGATCGAGCGGACCGTTCTCGGCCTGGGACTCGGCGGAAAGCCGGCTGAATTCGGCTATAAATGGACCGACAACAACCTTACCGGCGACAATGAAGGCGAGATCCTGAATCTCTACACGGACGGCGAGGCGGCCCCGGGCGGCAGGTTCGAGTTCGTTTTCAGAGGATGATTTGCGTAATTTTGAGGATTTCATATTGAGGAATATTTATTCATTATGGAAGTGTTTTACCAGAAAGTAGAGAACATATTCACGTACGTGATCCAGTATCTGGTGCTGGCGGTAGAACTTGTCGGCGTCGTGGTGCTGGTGGTAACGGTCATCAAGGCGATAATCGGACTCGCGAAGAGAGACCGCAAGGTCAAGCTCGACCTGGCTGAGGGAATCGCGCTGGCTCTCCAGTTCAAAATGGGCGGCGAGCTGCTCAGAACCGTTATCGTGCGCGAGTGGAGCGAGCTTCTTATTCTCGGCGCGGTCATTCTGCTGCGCGCGGCGCTGACGGTCCTTATCCAGTGGGAGATCAAACTCCACAAGGACGACGGCAAAGCCGTAGAGGAAAGCTATCTCAAAAAGTTTTTTTCCGGCAGGAAGAAAGCGGCTGCCGCGGAGCCGGAGAACGTTCAGGACGCTGACGAGAGCGGGAGTTCCGGAGGCGAAGCTGTTGCAGAAATTGAAGCTGACGGCGAAAATGAAGACAGGCAGGAATGACACGGCTTTAAGTTAATTTAAGGATTTCCGGTCTTTGTTGACGGCGTGCGCTTGCGCGTGATATAATTAATACGGAAAGAACAGTCCGGTTCGGGCGTTCATCGAGCGCATTCCCGGCACGTTATTTCGAAAAATATTTAAAACGGAGGCAGATAAAATGGGATTTTTTGACAACCTGAAGAAAAAGACAGAAGAGGCCGTGAAGCAGGTATTCAACAGCGGCTCGAAAACGATTACTTTTGACGACATTCCGACCACGCTCGAGGCGTTCAAGGCGCTTCCGCAGGCAAGCCTGAAGGATCCTTACGAGACTGCGGCGCTCGCGATCGTCGCGCTCAACCTCTATCCGGCGGACAAGGAAGTCTGCTTTGAGATGCTCAACTACGTGAGAGGTCCGAGACCGCTGTCCGCGTTCGACAAGACCTTCATCAACGACAGGCTCGCCTACGACGGCAAGGAATACGTTGTGCGCTCCTACTTCGAAGGCACTTCGCCCGCGAACGACTACACCCCCTCCGAGCCCTACAAAATCACCCTCACTTCCAACCAGTACAGTGAGATCGAGGGCGGCTATCTCCAGCTCTGGGTCAGATCGTCCGGCGCGGACAACCCGAGACCGGTAATGCTCAGGAACAAGCCCTCCACAGGCGAGTGGTTCCTCTGGGAGCATGAAGGCCTTCTTGCCGACATCAGAGTTCCCGCGTCCAAAAACGAGTGGGCCTGACGCATTAATAACGGCTGAAACGGGCCGGAACCGGACTCTGAAACGGAAGGTTCCGGCCTTTCTGTTCCGCCTAAGGCGATTTTGGGCGGGGTTTATTATTTGTCTAAAAAGAGGGAAATTATGAGACTTGCTGTCAGGTTTTTGGCGGCTGCCTTTGCGGCGGCTCTTGTGTTTGTATTATTCGCGCCTGCGTGCGTGTTCGCGGATTTCACCGCGTATCCCATGTCCAGACAGTTCCCGGAGGACTCCGTGGCGACTTACACGGTCGATTCCGAGAGCGCCTACGCGACCTTTTCGTGGTACCTGAAATTTGACGGCAACACGTACGATTTCGCCAACCTCGACCTCTCTTCGGCGCAGTGGATCAACTACGTGACCGGCTTCGGCGTTTCAGCCGACGGCAAGACACTGTTCTTTGAAGGCGTCACGAAGGACCTGGGAGGCGCCGAGGTTTACTGCGTCTGCGATGAGAACGGAGTCAAAACGACTTCACCGGCGGCGGTCGTCAGCATTTGCGAAGCGGGAATGCCTATGCCTCCGGTAATGAAGGCGCCGGCGAAGGTTACCGCCACCTGCGGCGAAAAGGCCGTTCTTTCGGTCGAAGCGGAGCCTCAGGAAGGCGTCACGTACAACTATCAGTGGTACACGAGCTTCAGCGAAAATCTTGCGGACATCAAGGCGATTATGGACGACGGCTTCGACGGCCCCTCGATTGAGATCTCTTCCGACACGCCGGGAACGGTCAACTACTGCTGCATGGTCGAGTCGGTGAAGGACGGGAAGTCGACCAACTCGTACACGAATATAATTCAGGTGGAGTTCAAGGCGGCGGCTCCTGTTGAGACCGAAGCGCCTTCGGAGGATCCTTCGACGCCCACCGGTGAACCCGTTAATCCTACGGAAGCTCCCGCGACCGAAACGCCCGGCTGGGAACCCCCTGAAGGCAAGATCGAAATCTCGAGCGCGCAGCTGGCAATGATCTGCCTTACAGTCGTCGTGTCGATACTCGCGATCGCGGTAATAATCGTGGTGATCATTCTGCTCACGAAGAAGAAATAATTGTTTTAGTGTGCAGCTATAAAGGAAGCGGCCGCTCCCCCTTGGAATTTTTCAGAGGGGAGCGGCCGCGCTTATTATATAAACACTTGATTCTTAACCGATGTCTTTCGTGGCGACGATATCCGAACCGGTTCCTAAAATGTCCTTCACGATGACGTCGCCGATGCGGACAGGCGTCTTGGCGACAACGCCGGCCAGCGCTTTGGCGGCTTCGCGAACGAGTTCCTTGGGAATGGGCTCGCTCGTTTTAACGGAGAGCATGTCGCCGTTTTCGGTTCTCACAACGGAGGTCAGCGTGCGGACCGGGGCGGTGAGCTCGGACACCGCGTATTTGGCGCCTCGGGGGCAGGAGTTGCCGGTGACCGTAACGTTCCCGTTTTCGTCTCTGACCGCAGTCAGCGAGCAGCCGATCGGGCAGACGATGCAGGTCATTGTTTTCGTCATTTTCTCCATGTCAGTTCGCCTCCTTCATGATCCTTACGGTGAGTTCGCCGGTTTCGAGGGCCTGCGCGAGAATTTTCGGGGTGAGGGTGATATTTTCCATCTCGCCCGGCGCGACCCGCTTCTTCGTTTTTGAGTAAATCACAGAATCGCCTGAGACTGCCTCGATCTTCGCGTTGCGCATGTTTTCGCCGACTCTGAAGAAGATCTTCACGTCTCTTCCGGGGTCGTTGATGCTCATGGGAACGGTGTATCTGACGATGCCGCCAGCTTTGACTTTTATTGTTTTTCCGGTATTTTCCGCCGTTTTTCCTTCATTTTCCAGATATTCCGCCGCGAAAATGCCGCACAGCTCGCCTTCGTCGGACACGTAGTCGACCAGGTCGTGAATGTGGAGCACGTTGCCGCAGGAGAAAATGCCGGGAACCGAAGTCTCGCGGGAGTCGTTCACCACCGCGCCGCCGGTAACTCTGTCAAGCGCCACGCCCGCCTTTTTCGACAGCTCGTTCTCGGGAAGGAGCCCGCAGGAGAGGAGCAGCGTGTCGCATTCTATGTACTGTTCGGTGCCGGGAATGGGATTGCGCCTTTCGTCAACTTCCGAGATCGTGACTCCCGTGACGCGGTCCTTGCCGTGAATTTCGGTAACAGTGTGGCTGAGCATGAGCGGGATGCCAAAGTCGTCGAGGCACTGCGCGATGTTGCGGGCGAGACCGCCGGAATAGGGGAGCAGCTCGCAGACGGCTTTGACCTCCGCGCCTTCGAGAGTCATTCTGCGCGCCATGATTAGGCCGATATCGCCGGAGCCGAGAATCACGACCTTTTTGCCGGGCATGAGACCTTTTATATTGACATAGCGCTGCGCTGTGCCTGCTGTGTAGACGCCTGCCGGTCTCGTTCCGGGAATGTTGAGAGCGCCGCGGCTTCTTTCGCGCGCGCCCATTGCGAGAATCACCGCGTCGGCGTCGAGAGTGACCTTTCCGTCCTCTTCGCTTAAGTAAGTGATGCGCTTTTCGGGGGTGATGTCTGTTACCATCGCGCCGAGCTTGTACGGAATGCCGAGCGAGATGACTTTTTCGGCGTAGCGAGAGGCGTACTCGGGACCGGTCAGTTCCTCGCCGAATTTGTGGAGACCGAAGCCCGCGTGGATGCATTGGTTGAGAATGCCGCCCAGGTGCGAGTCGCGCTCGAGAATGAGTATGTCGCGGACGCCGTGTTCGTAGGCGCTGACCGCTGCCGCCATTCCCGCGGGACCGCCTCCGATTATTACAAGAGACGTCTTTTTGACGTTTTCCGCCTCTTCGGGGCTGTTTTTAACGGATTTTTTGACGTTTGCCATGGCTCACACCTCCTTGACCCTGCCGGCGAGAATGTCCGATCCGGGGCCGGATTTGGTAATTTCGAGAAGACTCCTGCCGAGCTCCCGCGCGAGAATTTCAGCGACGAAGGGCTGGCAGAACCCGCCCTGGCACCTGCCCATACCGCTTCTGGTGCGTTTTTTGACGCCGTCGATGTCGGTGGCACCCGGGTTGGTGTGAATCGCGGAAACTATCTCGCCCTCGCTGATCGTTTCGCAGCGGCACACGATGTGAGTGTAGAGCTTTTCATCCGCCTTGTAAACGCGCCTTCCGGGAACGTAGTCCGCCTTGGGCTCGAGAACGAGTCCCGCGCCGGCAAGAAGGTTCCTGACGTAGACCGCGATGGCGGGGGAGGCGCTGAGACCCGGTGACTCGATGCCCGCGCAGTTCACGAAGCCGTCGCTCTCATTAATGATGAAATCGCCTGTGGAGCCCACCGAGCGGAGGCCCGTGAACGAGGTGATGACGCTTCTAAAAGGAAGCCCGCTGACGCTTGAAGCCGCGCCCTTCGCCACCATGTCGAGTCCTTCGCGGGTGGTGCGCTTGTCTTCCTTGTCTTCGATGTCGGTGGAGGTGGGGCCGAGAATGAGATTCCCGTGGGCGGTGGGGGACACGAGAATACCCTTGCCCATTTTAGTGGGAACCCTGAAAATCGTGCGGCTCACAAGCTCGCCGCACTCCCTGTCCAGAAGCAGATACTCGCCGCTTCTCGGATGCACGGTGAAATCGCACTTCCCGGCGAACGCTGCTACCTTGTCGGAAAAGACGCCCGCGCAGTTCACGACAAACCGCGCCTCTTCAATCGCGCCGCCGGCCAACGTCACCTTATATAAGCCGTCTTCGCGAACGATTCCTGTCACTTCACTGCGGAGCTTTAATTCGCATCCGTTGTCCATTGCGCTGCCCACCGCCGCAATCGCAAGGCTGTAGGGGCAGATTATTCCCGCCGAAGGGGCGAACAGAGCGGAAGTCGCGTCCGGGGCCACGTTGGGCTCCAGTTCGTGAAGCTCTTTTGAGTCAAGGATTTTAAGCCCCTCGACGCCGTTCGCGATCCCGCGCGCGTAAAGCGTTTTCACGTGTTCGTCCTGTTCGGGCCCGAAGGCGATAACGAGCGAGCCGTTGTTGACGTATTTTACGCCGAGTTCCGCGGCCACGTCCTTCATCATTTTACATCCGAGGACGTTGAGATGTGCCTTCAGACTGCCTGTTGCCGCGTCAAAGCCGGCGTGAACGATACCGCTGTTCGCGCCCGTTGCGCCGCGCGCGACGTCGTTTTCTTTTTCGAGAATCAATACCGACACGTTGAACCGCGACAGTTCCCTCGCTATCATTCCTCCGACAACGCCCGCGCCGATTATAATCACATCATACATTCGGGAAAGACCTCCGTTTGATTTGGTGCTGTCATTATACCACTTTTTTCCGCGCGCGTGAAATGCTTTTTTCGGTTTTAAGCAATTTTAGCGGAAATTTCAAGGCGTTCAGGTTATTTCTTTTAAGACATTCTTAGTATTATCATGCTCTCTGCGAGCACGGACAGTAGAAAAACCGGCCTTAACGTTTTTTTGCCTATATTATCTTCGCCTCCAACCGTAACGTCAGTGGGTCTCTGAGTTTTTCCTAATCACAATGCAAAATGACTGACTGTAGTCAAGCCAAACGATAATCGTACTTTACATCGTTCTTTAAAAAGCAATTGATTTGAATGTGAGAAACGATGTATAATCAAAGCACAAAAGAGAGAAGATGCATTACCTGCATCGGTTTAATTCGGAGGATTGGTCATGAATAGTATTCGGCATTTCAACATAGAATTCAAGGCTGTTGCGATTGTGCTCGTCTTCGCTATATTTGCAACGTTGATCCCGACGAATGTTTTTGCAAACGTATACGGCGAAGAACATGCTGCAAATCTTCCAAAACAGTCTTATCACACATCATCGGAATACTATGCAACTCCCGGAGATGAGTTTGCAACAGGCGGAATAGTAAAAAACGACAAGTCCTCGGAATATGAGCAGCTTTTGCTTGAAAAACTCGGACACCCTGCGACTGTCGAGGATGTTGATCCCTACAAGCGCTCCGACGTCAGATATCAGACAACCGATTTCACCAATGGATTTACAAGAGATTACGCTCTGAAAAACGGAAACTATACCCGTTTAGTATTCGGCCGTCCTGTCAATTACAAGACCGGAGAAGGAGTCTGGAGGAAGATTAACCTTACGCTTCACGAGCGGGATGGACGGTTCATAACACTCGACGCCCCGTATACGATTTCTTTTGCTACTTCTTCAGAAGACGGCAATGAATTGATAGATTTGGATTACAACGGTGTTTCGCTTTCTCTTTCTCCGCTTAACACGTCAGATGAACCTTCGGAGGCACGGTATGATCAGGTTACTCACACTGATGATGAACTGCTGACCGAAAACCCCTGCGAGAACGGAACAGTTGTTTACGATAATTTGTTCGCAAGTTCTAATACTTCCCCCTCTGCATCTCTTGAATACACGATAAAGCCTTATGAAATTAAAGAAAACATTGTCATAAGCGAGGGTGGTTTCGAACAGTACGTATATTCGTTTGTTCTTTCGGTAAATAACTGCAATGCCGAATTAAAAGACAACTGTATTCTGATTTACAATGAGTCCGGAAACTCAGTTTTCAAACTGACCGCGGATTATATGAGAGATTCCAAGGATGAATGCTCGGATTGTCTTTCTGTGACTCTGGACGATACCGGAGACGGTTTTCTTGTCACTGTCATTGCCGATGCGGAGTGGATAAATGAGGAGAACAGGGAATTCCCTGTAAGAATTGATCCGACAATAGTCATTGTTTATCCTGATGAAGATGATGCCTATGAGGCGGTTTACATAGAGGGAAACAATCGCGGTTACGGTTTGGCTATCGGAAACGGCGTGCAAACATATCTGAAATTCAAACCTGATTTTTTAACCGGCTTGCCTGCCGGGGTGACAATCGGGGCGGCTTCACTTGCCGTCAACGCCTATATAATGCCTGCTATCCCCTTTGATACATTTGTCAGGGCTGAAAAAATCAACAGCAATTGGGATCCGGATGATGCGTATCTTGGAAATACTACTCCGTCGGTTCCGGGTTCCTATGGCGGTTTAACTGACTCTGCAAGGCTTCAGGCAGTCGGATATCTGCCTTCATCTATAAGCTTTTCACTTGATATTACATCCATAATTCAGGATTATGTAAGAGGTAACAGCTATGGACTTGCCCTGACTACGGAAGCTCCTTCGGGTTCTCTTCCTGGGCACTACTTAGTGCCGATGACTGCTGTTCAGATCACTTTTTCCGACAACTCGGGGTTAAACAGCTATCAGTCGACTCACTCAATTTCCATTGACGGCTCAGGCACAGCATATATTAAAGACATCAACGGGGATGTCGTATTTATACACCCGGTTGTATCGACAACAGGTGAAATACTGCCTGTTTCAATTGATCTGGTGTACAGCACCGCATTTAAAAACACTGAGACAGATCTTTATTACGGCAACGGTTGGAGACCATCTGTTATACAAACAATGAAAGCCGAGACCGTTACTGATATTAATAACAGCTCCTACTCTTATTATGTTCTTACTGACGGGACAGGAGCAAAACACAGCTACATTCATTCAAGCGGCCATATATACAAATGTGAAGAATACCCTATTTACGAGTATAATGATTTAACTCGAATAATTGATTATCATGACGGTAAAAAAGCATGTTTTAATGCATCAGGTTATCTTGAAGAGTTTGAAAACGAGTATGGGGACAGTTTCCTGATCAGTTATTCCGGGTCAACTCCTAAAATTACGGGCGTTGTTGACGGCAACGGAGTGCAGATTTCTTTTGTATATGCGCAATCGCGGCTGAATAGCATTAAGAACGATGACTGCCCGGATCGCGCAGTTTCGTTCTTCTATTCGGGTGAGTATTTAAACAAAATCAGCCTTCCAACCGGTGAGCATACTAATATTTCATATAATTCTAACGGGGCTCTGAATCGTTTTGGATACAGGAAATCATCTTCCGAGAATAATGACAGAGAATATGTTTTCCTCACACGAAGCTCGCCGAATGCCACGGGTGTGTGTGCAACAACAATTGTTACCAAATATGTGTTTGTGGAATCCTCTGTCTATGAACCGTGCGATATGGCTCTTTTTTCGCTTGGGAATCCAACGACATGCTATAACGCATATAATTTCTCAACATCATATACTGAGTATATTTATTTCGATCGAAACGGCAGGACTACATCTGTTTTTGACAGTTTAGGAAACGTGTCCGGAAGCGAGTATGAGGGAGGCACCGTCGGCGCCATGAATCTGCTGTCCGGACAGACGTCCGCAGTAATGACCGACGGAAATCTTGTGGAGGATTTTACTTCGTTTTCAGACGAGTGGAGTTACTTCTCATTGTTTGGCAGCGGAGACTTGGTATCGAATACTACGGCAGGTCATTTCGTTGGATTTAAATACGGCGATACTTGTTTTAAACTTTCTCAGAATATTGCGAACTTTCCAAATACAGAGGTGTACGCGTCGTATCCGGTTCCGTCGGCTGATACCGGAAAAACATACACTCTCACTGCCGCTGTTGATACATCCGAACTAACCGGGTCCGGAGAATTAGTGTTTGGGATAAAGTACACTTTTTACGGACAGCCAAATGTTAAAATGGTATCTTCTCAAAAGGCTTATTCCAATTTAAGTTCGATTCAGTATACATTCGAGATCCCATCGATTGCCACTGAAGGAAGCGTAAGCATCCTTATTGGTGTTAAAAACTTAAGCGGTAATCTGTATTTCGACCTCGTGTCGCTGACAGAGGGGGCGCTTGCAAGACCTACAAATCAGATTCCCGACAGTTCCTTTTATAACGGAACAACTGAATGGACGGTAAACGGTTCTTTTTCTCCGACAGTTTCGGAAAATGACCTGATAAGAGGCGTTGTTATACCCGGCAGCATCAGTTCACAAAGAAGCTTGAGCCGGGTTTTGCCATCTTCGGTATCCGACGGAGGATACCTGGTGGTGAGCGGGTTCGGCAAAGGAAAAGCAGTCAGTTCCGGTAAATTCGGCATCGGTATTCACTTTAGCAGCAGCAGTTCACACGATGAGGAACTTTTGTTCTCTGCCGCCACAGAGGGATGGCAGTTTGTAAGTGTAATTATCAAAATCGAAGGGTTCAGCAGCGACGTTACGATAAGCCTTGTCAACGACTACAACTACACTGATGTGTGCTTTGGCGGTTTAACGGCAGAGTATATAGACAGTTTTGGGGATTATTCAGACAGAAGCCAGTACGTTTACGACAGTTTTGGAAGAATTCAGTTTGAGAGAGGTTTCTCAGGGGCGGAAACTGAATATGCTTATGAGAATACTCTTCCGGACAGAATCTCGGCAGTTTACCACACCGACGCTGCCGGAAACGAAACATCTACATTTTATTCATACAGTACTCTTGTCCCGACACAGGTGATTCGCACAGATGAGTCATTTGCACCGGGCGGAAACAGTTCATTATCGGTTGATACTTACGACCTATATGCGTACAACGCGCACGGTAAGATTATCGAATCGGCAACACTTTCAGGTATCAACTGTATCTCTCACAAAGTTTACGACTACACGTCTGACGGAAGGTTTTTACACAGAGAAACAGATATGTCGGGAAACGACATAACTTACTCATATTCAAGTGCGACGGGTGATCTGCTTTCTGTTACGGACGGTAGCGGGGGTGCGACATCTTTTACGTATGACTCATATGGCAGATTGATCGGCGAGTCAGAAGGCGGTTCGTCTTTCGGGATAGCATACAATCCGTATTCAACCGGTATTTCACACAACGGGTTTTCATATTCTTTCGGGACGAATAATGCAGGCAATATGACGTCTTTCGCGATTCTGGATGCAAATGGCAGCAGTATCCGGACCGTAGCCGGTTATTCCTATGGCGGAACATTCGGACAGTTATCTGAAATTCATTATGGAAACGGTCAGACAAAGTACTTTGGATATGATTCTTTGGGACGCCTGACGTATGTCGCTTTCGATTCAAACGCTAACATCAGCAATGCAACCTTTGTATGGTATTACGACAATAACGGAAATGTGGTTAAGTCTGTTGACCGTTCCGATTCTGCTCGCGTAAACACAAAACAGTACAGCTATGATCCGACCGGCAGACTGAAATGCGTTTTATCAAGTGACGGAAACAAGGTTTTTTATCAATATGACGTTGGGCAAAGCGGGAATATAGAAACAGAGTTTTTTACGACAGCTCTTACAACCAGGGAGTATGATTCGCGGACTGAATCTGATGCCGCAAGCAAAATGTCGGTCAGAGAAGGCGTTACCGGAACAAAAACACTTACGTTTGATGACATTGGACGAATTACATCATTCGCTCATGACAACCCCTCTTCTTCTTTGAACAAGTCGTATTCATACGTTGTTAAGGAGAAGGATACTGTATACAACGGTCACACGTACCATTTGACCAATGAGACATATCTCGTATCCTCCGAGACTTGCTCGCTGTCATCAGTTCCGGCGCTGACATATACTTACTACGATAACGGCAAGATAAAAACGATATCGGATAACGGGATTTTGACCAATAAATATGAGTATGATGCACTTGGTCAGTTAATTCGTGAAGACAATAAAAAACTTAATAACGGAAGCGGCTATACTATCAGATATACATACGATAACGGCGGCAATCTGCTTGCCAAAATGATATTCTCGTACAGTCCCAACATAGGCACATCATCGCTTTTAGGGACCGCAACGCTACTCTCAATCCCGATTTACGGTTATAACGCGACGGACAAGGACATCTTGTCAACATATATTGGCGGGTCATATTACTCTTACGATACTGTCGGAAATCCGTTGACCTATATGGGGAAAACAAGCTATGCAATGACCTGGAGCCGGGGAAACAAGCTTGCAACTGTAACACCAAACGGAGCCGCTTATGCGCAAAGCTATCTTTACGATGCAGACGGACTGAGAACAAGAAAAACGCTTGTTTCAAACGATAACGTTTCAAAACGGATCAATTACTTTTGGGTGGGTGATACGCTTAAATCCGAATGGGCGGCAGACGGCTCATACGAGATGGTTTTCGACTATGATGCTGCGGGCAGAATTTGTGGCTTTGCATATTCTCAAAACAGCGGCGCACCATCATATTACCGATACATCCGCAACATACAGGGCGATATAACGCACATAATTAACAGCGCTGGGGCAGTAGTTGCAGCCTATACCTACGACACATGGGGCTCTTTAATCTCAATCAAGAACGGCAGCGGAGTAGACGTTACAACCGACACTACAAGCATTGGTTACATCAACCCGGTAAGATACAGGGGATACTATTACGACAACGAAACAGGATTCTATTACCTTAAGAGCCGGTATTACGACCCTTATTTAGGAAGATTCATTAACGCTGACTCACAGCTGAACATCGGGGAAGGCCCGCTTGGGTGTAATCTTTACACATATTGCAGGAATGATCCGGTGAATTGCGTAGATATTAATGGTCATTATGCTATTTTGGTTATTGCACTTCTTTTGGCTTTTACACCAATTGGAGGGTCTGCTGTTCAAATTGCTGCATCTGTTTTATCATATGCTGGGATGTGTATTATGTCTTGCTTTGATGAAGATATTAAGACGGATCTTAAGGAGATTGAATATAACCCGTTTAATTCAGATGTCAGCGATGTTTTGAAATCAAGAAAAGTGTCGTTTTACAAAGGAGTTCCAGTATTCCGAATAGGGGAGGGCGAAAGATCAGGATCTTTTGGCATAATTCTGTTAGCTGATGGAGATGATGAGAACGACCTTAGGCATGAGCGTGGTCATAACTGGCAATTGATGATGTCAGGGA
This sequence comes from Mageeibacillus sp. UBA1212, assembly GCA_002309655.1. Classification (GTDB taxonomy): domain Bacteria; phylum Bacillota; class Clostridia; order UBA1212; family UBA1212; genus UBA1212. The sequence continues at coordinate 46,880 of DBXM01000051.1, read as the reverse complement.
TTATAACATATTTAATAACAGTCGCAATTCCTTCTTCTTGCAAACTTGACAGGAAATACAGATTATACGAAGAGCCTTGGGAGGCTCTAGCTGATATTCTTGGAAATGCCAAGAGAGGACAGTCTTCAGATGTCATTGCCAGAGCTTGGTGGTATTATGGATTGAGCTATTTTATTTTTCCTGCTTTTTTTTGGTGGGATGAATCCTACTGATTAGCATTTTGATTAGCTCAAAAACTTTTGGAATGAAGGGAGCAAATTAATGAAACGTTGTTTATTCTGTCTTGTAATACTTTGTTTATTTATGGTTTCTTGTGCGGTCGACCCTCCGATGTACTTTTTTGATTCTGATGAGTTGATGAACGATATCGTGGAGGTGAGTTTTGTTCGTTATTATGAGCAATTACCGATAAAGAGCCAAAAAGGAGAAACCCCGGGTATAGAAGTCAATTTAGATATGGATTGTCTGGAAATTGTGTACACTCTTGACGATAGTTTGAGGAGTGAATTCTTAAACGAGCTTTCAGAAGTTGATTTCTTTTATCCTTATACATACCCTTACGGATATACGGATCGACCTTATGGACAAGGCGTACAGCTTAAGTATGGTGATGGGTCGTTCATTCTTTTCACAATGGATGATGACCCTGAAAGAGGCAAAGAATTGAGATGGCTTGCAATGATAGATAAATATGATGCATTTGGAACTCATTTGTGCAAAATGGCTGATTATCGAAGCTCTGCTTTTATTGATTTATTAGAAAAATATTTTAATGATTACTTGGATTCCAAGAAGATGGTAAACAGATAAGCAGGAGCTAAAACGGATAAAACACACATTCATGTTTTTTGCGGGGCACGACCGGACGTTCAATAAAGGGCGGAAACCGGCTGTTTTGCGGGAGGAGAATTATGGCTGAAACTATAAAACTCGGTATTTTCGGAGCGTGGCGCGGCAACAGCTACATCAATCTTATCGCCGCGGAAGATCCGGACGTCATTAAAATCGTGGCGGTTTGCGACAGGCAGGCCGACAAACTCGACGGCGTGAAGGGGCTCGAAGGGGCGGAGCTTTTCAAAGACTTCGACTCGTTCCTGGAGTACGGGAAGAGCGCCGGAATGAACGCCGTTTTTCTGTGCAATTTCTTCCACCAGCACGCGGAATTCGCAATCAAAGCGATGGAGAACGGAATGGACGTAGTCAGTGAGTGCACCTCGGCGGCTACGCTCAAGCTCTGCGTTGAGCTCGTCAGGTGCGTTGAGCGGACAGGCAGAAAGTACATGATCGCGGAGAATTATCCGTTCATGACGCCGAACCTCGAGATGAAGCGGATTATCGACGGCGGCACGCTCGGGACGTTCCTCTATGCGCAGGGCGAGTACAACCACTCGGGAACGTTCGAGGACATGAAGTACCTGACGCCGTTCCCGATGCACTGGAGAGCGTGGATGCCGCGCACTTATTACATTACGCACGCGATGGGACCGCTTATGTATATGACAAACTCCATGCCGAAGTACGTCTCCGCGCGCGCGGTCCACTCGAAGAGGCTTGAGCAGTACAGGGACTACAGGCCGAACGACGACGGGACCGCGCAGATGTTCTGCGAGATGGACAACGGAATGACGGCAGTTTTCACGGGCTGCACCGCGATGGCTTCCGACTACAGCCGCTACAGGATCGTCGGCGATCTGGGGTCTGTCGAGCAGGGAGGCTACACCGACGGCAAGGTCAGGCTTTTCTACGAGCATTACACGAAGCCGGAGGACGTTCAGGAATGCGTGCAGTACCTGACGCCTGACATTTCCTATTGGGGCGAAAAGGCGGAAAAAGCGCTCAGCGCAGGCCACGGCGGAGGCGACTACTGGATCGTTCAGAATATGATCGACTACTTCCGCGACGGCAAAACGCCTTTCTTTGACGTGTATAAGGGCGTGGCGATGTCGGCGACCGCGATCCTGGCGTGGCGGAGCTGCCTCAAGCACGGCGAGAACTTCAGGGTGCCGGACTTTTCGAAGGAAGAGGACAGGAAGCTCTACGAGCACGACGACCTGACGCCGTTCCCGGACGAGAACGGAGAGGGCGCGACGCTGCCGCCGTCCACGATGTACGGCAAGTACGATGAGTGAACCTTATTTGTAAAGACAAGTGATTTTTATCTATAAAAAGGAGAAAACCCGATGTTTATCTGGACAGAGTATTCAACAAAACAGGTATTCAAAAGCGCGAGGCCGGAGCGTGATTCCAAGAACTCGAAAACGCTCTGCACAGCCGCGAACGCTTACGTCTCGGCGCAGGTCGTTTTAAGGGAGCTTGCGGATTTTACGGTTACGGACGTAAAGGCGGAGGCGCCGGAAAACGTGGCCGTGAGACTTTTCGCGCAGAGATACAGAATGTACAACGACCGCGTCGACTACCCGGACGAGCTCGCCCCTGTCGAAGAGGCGCTGCCGCTGGAAGTGAAGGCGCACGCCGCGCAGAGCTTCTGGGTCGACTTTTTCGTGCCTTCCTGCTTCGCGGGGAAGACCTTTGAATCGAAGGTAACTGTCATAACCTCGCGCGGCGAATTCGCGGCATGTTTTACGGTAAACGTCTCGGAGACCGTAATTCCCGACAGCAACAGGGGACGCTTCAACCACGAGTACTTTTTCGACTTCAACGACAAAAACGTCAGCTGCGCGAAAACGTTTTCGGACGAGTGGTGGGAGTACACGAGGATGATTGCGCGCGTCTTCAGGGAGCTCCGCTGCAACGCTGTCGTGATCAACTCGTTCCCGCTGCTCGCAGGCGCGGGAAGCCGCAAGACAGGCGACGGAAAGTGGACGTTCGACTTTTCGCTCTGGGACCGCTACGTGGACCTGTTCATTAAGGAGGGCGCCGCGAAGACGTTTACGATCTCCGCGATGATCCAGTCCGTCGAGGGAAAGACCATAGGCACGCTTGGCGAAAATTCCGAACACGTTACGATGAACACGATGACGGAAGAGGCCGCGGAGTATCTGAGACAGTACTACGGCGCGATTTACGAACACATTAAAGGGAACGGCACGCTCAGGCTTTTCCGTACCCACATCGAGGACGAACCCCACACTACCGAGGCGTGGAGATGGGCGAGGGCTATAATCGCCGAAGTGGCGCCTGAGCTTCCCGCGGGGGAGCCGCTTGACATGATCGAGAGTGCGCACGGGCTTTGCGACGTTTGCGACGTTATGGTTCCGAGGATCAACGTGTACGAGGAGGACCCGGAGTTTTTCGAAAAGGTGATCGCCGGCGGCAGGGAGGTCTGGACTTATTCCTGCTGCTTCCCGGAGGAGGGCTGGTGGATCAACAAGTTCGTCGACATGCCGTTCATCCGCTCGAGGCTCATGGAGTGGGTCTGCGCTCTTACAGGCGCGAAGGGCTTCCTGCACTGGGGGTTCAACTACTACGGCTCGCAGCTCTACGGCCTTTTCGACGACGCGAGGTTTAAAGGCGACGGCCACATCGTTTACCCGGATCCGGAAAGGAGAAAGTACAATCTATCCGCGCGGTTCATCAACACTCGCGACGGCATTCAGGACGTTGAGGCTTATCTTATAAGGCGGCAGGACAACGCGGACCTTAGAGAGGTGCTGCGCGGAGCGGCTGAGAATTACTACACTTACGACGAGAATCCGGGAACGTTTGAGGAGAGGCTGAAGGCGCTTCTGGGTTTTGCGGATCGAGCCTGATTATAGAATGAAGGCGGCGGGAGGTTTTTGAAATTGAAAAAATACATTCTGGCGGTTGACGCCGGCACGACAAGCGTAAGGGGAATCGTTCTCGACTCGAATTTAAAGGCGGTTTCGTCCGCGCAGTACGAGGTCAGGCAGATATTCCCGAAGCCCGCGTGGGTCGAAGAGGACCCCGAGGAGATCTACGAAAAGCAGCTGAGAGCGATCACGAAGGCGATCACTTCCGGCGGCGTGAATCCGGACGAGGTCATGGCGATGGGAATCACAAACCAGCGTGAGACAACGATCGTCTGGGACAGGCACACGGGGAAGCCGGTTTTTAACGCCATCGTCTGGCAGTGCAGGCGCACGTCCCAGCTTTGCGAGGAGCTTGAAATCAAGGGCTTTGGTGAGATGATATCGGCTAAAACCGGGCTCAGGCTCGACGCGTATTTCAGCGCCACCAAAATTAAGTGGATCCTCGACAACGTCAAGGGCGCGCGGGAGGCGGCCGAAAACGGCGACCTTTTGTTCGGAACCGTCGACACGTGGCTCCTCTGGAAGCTCACGGGAGGGAAGGTTCACGCGACGGATATGACCAACGCGTCGCGCACGATGCTCTTCAACATCCACACACTTAAGTGGGATGAGGAGCTGCTTGAGCTTTTCGGGATCCCGGCGTCGATGATGCCCGAGGTCAAGGCTTCGGGAACGCTTTACGGTATCGCGGACGTCGCCGGCGTCAAAATTCCGGTGGCGGGTATCGCCGGCGACCAGCAGGCGGCGCTTTTCGGCCAGTGCTGCTGGTTCCCGGGTGAAATGAAAAACACTTACGGGACCGGCTGCTTCCTGCTCGCCAACACGGGGAACGTTCCTGTCAGGAGCACGAACGGTCTCGTAACTACAATTGCGGCGACGCTTGAGGGCGAGGAGCCGCAGTACGCCCTCGAGGGCAGCGTTTTCACCGGCGGCGCGATCGTGAAGTGGCTCCGCGACAACCTGGGAGTCATCAAAAACGCCTCCGAAACTGAGGAAATCGCCGAAAAAGCGGGCTCTTCGAAGGGACTTTACGTGGTTCCGGCGCTGGCGGGTCTCGGCGCGCCTTACTGGGACATGGACGCTCGCGGGAGCCTTTTCGGAATCACCGGGGCTACAGGAAAAGCGGAGATCGTTCGCGCGGCGCTGGAGGCGATCGCGTACCAGACGGACGATCTCGTTCAGTCGATCGCGGGCGACATGGGGCAGAGGCCGCTCACTTTGAAGGTGGACGGCGGAGCGGCCGCGAACAAATTCCTGCTGCGGTTCCAGGCGGACATTTCCTGCGTGAAGGTCGCGAAGCCGGCCAACAACGAGGCGACCGCTTTGGGTGCGGCGTTCCTTGCGGGGCTCACTGCGGGAATGTGGCAGACGAGGCGCGACGTGGCGGTAAAGGTGGCGGCCGAGCGGGAATTCGTGCCTACAATGAGCGAGGCCGAGCGGCGGAAACTTACCGCTGGATGGAAAGAGGCAGTAAGAGCTTGCCGCGAGTTTAAATTTGAAATCGGAAATGAGAAATAAAGGAGTGTATTATGGCAGAGGCGCAGGGTTTTATCGAGAAAAAAGTGTTATCGTCTGACGGCGTTCACATGCTGGCGGGGCGCGTTTACGTTCCCGAAGGCAGGCCGAAGGGCATCTACCAGGTCGTTCACGGCATGTCGGAGTATACGGTCCGTTACGACTTTTTCATGAGAAGATTGCGGGACGAGGGGTATCTCGTGTTCGGCTACGACCACCTGGGCCACGGCTACACCGTGAATGACGAGAGCGAGTACGGCTTCATCGCCCACAAGGACGGCTGGAAGAGGCTGGTGGAGGACATTGGAGTATTCGCGAACGCGGTCAGGAACGAGTACGGCAGGGACCTTCCTTACTACCTGATGGGCCACAGCATGGGCTCGTTCATTGTCAGGCTGGCGGCGTCGAACTACATCGGAACCGCAAATTATTCGAAGCCCGAAAAGCTCATTGTGATGGGCACCGGCGGTCCCAACCCCGCGGCGGGAATCGGCCTCTTCCTGACTAAAATAACGAAGTTCTTTAAGGGCGAGAAGGCCTACTCGACGTTCCTGGAGTTCCTCGCCTTCGGCAGCTACAACAGCCATTTCAAGGAGGAAAACGACAGGCGTTCCTGGCTTTCCAAGGACAGAGCCATCCGCAACATGTACAAGAACGACACCCACTGCAGCTTCCGGTTCACGGTATCGGCGCTCTCCGACCTTATGCAGCTCACCAAAAACTGCAACTCCAAGAAGTGGTTCAGGGAGTTCCCGGAGGACATTCCGGTGTTCCTGGTGTCGGGAAGTGACGACCCGGTGGGAGACTACGGCAAGGGCGTCATCAAGGTCAGGGACAACCTGCAGGCGGTCGGCAAGAACGTCAAAATGAAGCTCTATGAGGATAACAGGCACGAGGTGCTGAACGACTCCGCGGCCCCCGAGGTCACGGCGGACATTCTCGAATTTATCAAATAAACATATTTCAGAACATAAAAAAAAGCACCGCGGAGCTTTGACTGCCGCGGTGTTTTGTATACTATAAAGAACCGGGTTACGCCGCGTTCTTCTTTTTCTGCCTGTTTTTCCGTATCAGGAAAAATACCGCGTAGAAGCAGGAGATGTAGAGCAGGAACAGGAAGACGACGATCAGCGGGTAGAGGATCTTGTTGCCGTTCACGAGGTTGTAGAAAATGTCGTAGGGGGTGCCGTCGCCGCGCATCAGGAACATGTAGTTGTAAGGGATCAGGATGTCAGCCACGTACGCCGCCACGCAGAAGCCGCAGAGGATTCCGAACGAGATGCCGATGTTCTCTTTCTTCATGCTGAGCAGGCCGGAGACCGCGATGTAGAGCGCCGCGAAACCGGAGATTGCGTGGGTGATTCCCGAGACGACGTTGTCGAAACCGAGCACGGGGTAGACCGAGTAGTTCTGGCCGGCGCCGTAGGTTCCCAGGAAGGCGATCAGAAGACCGAAAATGAACGTGAAGTCAAGCGACGCCTCGCGGAGTCTGCCTTTCCCGAACGCCGCCAGCGGAAGCGTGAACAGCGGAATGCTGCACAGGAACAGGGGCAGCACGATGAGAATATGCGAGAAGTTGTGTTCGCGCCAGCACACGAAAACGATTTTGAACAGCTCGATCGAGTCCATGAGAATCGCCGCGACTGCGATGACTTTCAGTTTTTCTTTTTCACTCTTTTTGCGGTAGACAAGACCCAAAATAATCGCCGCCGCCAGCATGACGAGCATGAGCGAAGACACAAAAATAAGATGCGCGGGGGACAGGTAGCCCTCAGGTTCGCGCATGTAACCGCCGATTCCGAAAAATTCTCTCATTTGTACACTCCGTTAAGGATAATTAAAGCTTTGAGCTCAATTCATGATTATATCGCATTGAAACGGGATAGTAAAACGATTTTTGTTAAATAATCCGGCAGTTTTACAAAGAACTACCCTGAATTCTTCCGCGATCTTGCGTTTTCGACGAAAAAGAACACGAGTCCGGTCAGCGAGGCGACCGCCGCGGAGATTAAAAATACGCTGAAAACGGTGTCCCAACCGGCGTTGTCCGCAATGAGGCCCAGGCCGTACGCGCTGATCGTGGAGCCGACGTAGCAGCTGCCGTTCAGGATTCCCGAGACGGTTCCGGGGTTCAGCGAGCCGCGCACGCGAAGAGGCAGCAGATTGGTCGATACCGAGTTTATGCAGTGGGCTAGAAGCGAAATGATCGCGAAAAATACGAGCGCCGCGATAAAGGAGACACCGAGCGTGAACCTCAGGACCAGCGCGCAGAGGGCAGACACGCCGAACATGGCCGCCGCCAGCAGCGGGAAGCTTTTGATTACCTTTGAGAAGGCGAGGGTGACGAGTCCGCAGAAAGCTGAAATGCCCGGAAGCACGAGCGTCAGCAGAATCGAGATGCTGTCGTCCATGTGGTAGGTTTCCTTGAGGATCGCGGGGACCCAGGTCTGGAGGCCGTCCTTCAGGAAGTTGCAGACAACCGAGAAGAACGCGAAGACCGCAACCGTAACTATTGCGGCTCTTCCTGCAAGCTTTGAGACGTTTTCGCGCTGTTCCTGAGAGTCCGGTTTTTCACCTGAAATCTCCTGTTGAGCGGACGGTTCCGGCGCGAGCGGTTTTGACGCGTTTATATTCCTGATAAGTCGCGGGTAGAACACGAGCCACATCGCCGCCATCAGAATCATCACCGCCGCGGCCACCGGAAACACTATTTTATAATTGCCCCAGCGGGTGAACGCAAATCCCGAAAAATAGGACAAAAACGTTCCTATCGAAGTGGTGGTTCCAAGCACCGCCACCGAGATGTCGGCGTGCTTCCTGTCGAGATTCTCGCCGAGAATCAGAATGAGCGAGCTCCATAGCACGGACTGCGAACAGCCGTTCACGAACCAGAAATACTTGATAAGATTGAACGGAAGACCCGCGAAAACCGCGACGTTAATCGCAGCCGAAACCGTCAGCGCGGCGGGGAACAGGACCGTCTTGTTGTAGTGCTTGCAAAGGAGACCGTTCACGAACTGGCCGGCTCCGTAGGCAAAGAAAAAGAAGGTGGTCACAAGCCCGGCTTCGGCGTGCGTCACCCCGTACGATTCCATTATGTTCGTGATGTTGGAACTGAAGCTGAGCCTGCCGAAATACGAGACGGTATAGATCGCCCAGCAGAGAAAAATGAGCCCCTTTTGATATGCAGAATAAGATTTAGATTTGATGTCCATTTCCGCTCCGTGACGCGGCCGGGTTAAGAAGTCTGACCGCACGCGGGATGATAGCACCGGGACGAAGGGATGTCAAGGGAATGAGGAATGAAATACGAAGGGCTTCACGCGCACGCACGGCACGCGCGGAAGTTCAAAACGCTTGAAAATGAATCGAGGTTGTTGTAGAATGTAAGTTGAGGCCGAAACGGCCGGAATTTTAAAAGATGCGCGCAGGGCGGAGCGGATTCGCGATCAAATACAGCGGGTAGGGCTTTTTAAGCGCGCGGGAAGGGAATTTTCGTTTGACGACTCAGAATTACATTTTTGACGGATCACTTGAAGATTTAAAGAACATTTTCGGCAGAAACGACGAAAACATGGCGATCGTTGAGGACGCGTTCATGACCAGCGTGATTCTCGGCGACGGAATAATCACCGTCGAGGGCGACAACGAGGCGGCGGTCAGGCACTCGATCAACGTCATCAGAAACGTGGCCGAGGCGGCCAAGGCGGGCGAGATTGTCACGAGGCAGCTGGCGGCCTACTACTGCGACATGGAGAGCGTCGGCAGGGCGCCGGCACCGGGAACCATCCTCACGGACTGCGTCTGCCTTAACGCGAAGGGCACTCCGATCAAGCCCAAAACCGCCGGCCAGAAGGCGTACGTGGACGCGATCGTGTCGAACACGGTGACCTTCGGAATCGGTCCCGCGGGAACAGGAAAGACGTTCCTGGCGGTGGCTGAGGCGGTTTCGGAATTAAGGAAGAATCAAGTTTCACGCATTATACTCACAAGGCCGGCCGTAGAGGCGGGCGAAAAGCTCGGATTCCTGCCGGGTGACCTGCAGAACAAAGTTGACCCGTACCTGAGGCCGCTCTACGACGCGCTTTTCGACATTATGGGCTTCGACTCGTTCCAGAAAAAGCTGGAGAAGGGCATAATCGAGATCGCGCCGCTGGCTTATATGAGAGGCCGCACGCTCGACAGCGCGTTCATCATTCTCGACGAAGCGCAGAACACGACCCGCGAGCAGCTCAAGATGTTCCTGACGAGAATCGGCAACGGCTCCAGGGCGGTCGTGAACGGCGACGTAACGCAGATAGACCTGCCCCGCGACACCGCTTCGGGCCTCAAGAGCGCGAAGAACATTCTCGACGGCATAGAAGGAATCGCGTTTGTCAACTTCACCGAGAGAGACGTCGTGAGGCACGAGCTTGTGAAAAAGATCATAAAAGCGTACGAAAAATACGAGGAAAAGGAAATTAAAAAATGATTGCTGAGTATTTGTTCTCGCCCGCGGTAAGCACGGCGGAGACAAGAGACGATCTCGACGCGGCTTCCAAAGAGCCGGTGCGGGGACTGCTTTCCGACGCGGAGCTGCTTGAGTATTGCGCGGTCGCCGATGACATTCTGACCAAGGCGGAGAAGAATTTTCCCGAGTTCGCGGCGGACACAGGGACCACCGTCAACGTCTATTTTGTCGACAACGGAATGATCCGCGGGATCAACAAGGAAGAGCGGGGAATCGACCGCGCGACCGACGTTCTGTCGTTCCCGTTCCTCGATATGAACGAGGGCGACGGCATTTTCGACGAGTACGACCTGAATCCGGAAAACGGCGCGATAATGCTCGGGGAGCTCGTCGTTTCCGTCGAGAAGGTCAGGGAGCAGGCGAAGGAGTACGGCCACTCCGAGAAGAGGGAGCTCGCGTTTTTGCTCTGCCACGGATTTCTGCACCTGATGGGCTACGACCACGAGACGCCCGAGGAAGAGGCCGTCATGAAGCCGCTCACGGAAAAGCTGCTCGCGGAGGCGGGCTACACGCGCGACTGATTTTTGACTGACACCGGGGCACGGCGCGACGATTCCGTTCGCGTGCAGGCGCTTCCGGGAACTTAAGATCTCATTAATTTTAAGGAGAGTTTACTAAATGGACAAATATTGTTTCGAATGCCTGGACATGCTCGAAAAGGGCGAGCATTCCTACAAGGGAATTTTCAAGGTCTATTCGCACCACGGCGACATGCCGGCGGTCGAGTACAAGCTTGACGGACAGATCAAAAAGCTCAGCTTCACCGACGTCGAACTCGTGAGCGGGTACTGCGCCGACAAGATCCGCGAGAAAATGAACGGCGTCCAAAAGGGCTTCGTCTGCTTCAAGCTCGCCAACTGCCCGGAGTGGTTCGAGATATTCTGGGGCATTCTCATGGCCGGCTTCAGCCCGTTCCTTATTGACGCGCGCCACGACGAAAAGCTTACACAGTACTTTATCGACGAGGGCGGCGCAGTCGCGATCATTACGAACGACGGACATCAGTACGAAAACTGCGTCACGATCGCCGCGACTGACATTCTGAAACTCGACAAGAGACAGATCCTCGAGATCGCCGTCAACGCCGACAAAACGTCCAGGACCGCAATCGAGCGGATCGATTCCTACGACTGGGGCGACGAGGTGGCGCTCTGCACCTCCGGCACTACCAGCACGGCCAAGATTTTCATCTATAACAACGACGCGATCTACAACCAGGTCATGAACGCCGGCCCGATCATCAGAGCCGACAAGAACATCTGCGACGACAGGGACAAGAGAATGCTCTGCTTCCTGCCGCTCAACCACGTTTTCGGCTTCATGGCGAACTACCTCTGGTACAGCTTTTTCGGTGCCTCGCAGGTAATGCCCGACAGAATGGCGCCTTCTGTTCTCCTTCAGACGTGCCGCGACCACCGGGTCACCCACATTCTCGCAGTGCCGCTGCTCGTCAACAACATCGCGAAGGGCATCAAGGGCAAGCTCTCGAAGCAGTCCAAATTCAAGCAGTTCATGTTCAACTTCATGCTGAACCTGAGCATTTTCGCGCAGAGGATCGGACCCGATTTCGGTATCGCGGTCGCGAAGGCGCTTTTCAACAAAACGGTTCTTAAGGAGCTCGCGGGCAGGGACATCCAGTGCATCATCTGCGGCGGCGGTCACGTGCTTCCCGAGTCTCTGAAGATCATCAACGGCATCGGCTACTACACGCTGTGCGGCTTCGGCATGACCGAGGTCGGCATCTCCTCCATGGAGCGGCGCAGGAAGATCAAATACAGGCTTCAGGGCGTCGTCGGCGTTCCGGTCGCCTCCATGGAATACAAGATCGTGCCCTTCAACGACAACGATCAGTCCGCGGGCGAGCTTGTGATGCGCGGCGGTTCGGTCCACAGCGGCATGCTCAAAAACGGCAAGCACGCGCCGGCGGCCACGGACGAGGACGGCTGGTTCAGATCCGGCGACATCGGAAGGCTCGAGAAGGGCGCCCTTTATATAGAGGGAAGGCTCAAGGAGGTCGTCGTCAACGAATCCGGCGAGAACGTCTACCCGGACGAACTGGAGGACTCGTTCCTGAACATTGAAGGCGTCAAGGCGTTCACTGTGCTCGGCATCAACAAGGGCGGCGGAAGCGTTTATGAGGACATCGTCATCGTGTGCCAGACCGAACCCGCCTACGTGGACGACCCCGAGCTCACCGAGAAGCTCAGGAAGGAAATCGCCGCCAGGAACGCGGAGCTTCCCGTCTACAAGAAACTCAACTACTGCCTGATCACCAAGGAGGACCTGCCGCTCTCCAACGGCATCAAGATCCGCCGCGTGGTGATCAAGCGCGAGGTCGAGGACGGCAGCGGACTTTCCAAGTACGTCAAGATCGAAAAACTGAAATAAAACACGCGCCCGGCGGCTTTTACCGAACCGGTTAAACAGCTCGCGGGGCGATAATGAATCTACTTAAATTGACCGTTGAGGAAGGACGGAGGTGAACCGGAGTTTGGAACGCGGTATCAACGTTGTGCTCAGAATACTCATAATCGTGCTTGTTTTCGTTCTGGCCGTGAGCGCGGTCTATCTGTTCTCCGTCCGCCACGTCAACTCGTTCTACAAGGCAGACCCTAACGACATGTTCATGTCTTCGATGACGGTGGACGCGATCTACCCGATGAACGACGGCAAGCTGAACATGGTCGGAACGTTCCTGCAGGGCGACGACATACTCAGCAATCCTTCCGTTTACGTGAAAATGTACGACGAGGAAGGAAAGTTCATAGACGCCGCCGGCCTCTCGATGGAGCGCGATTTCAGACTTGCGAAAAGCTGCTCTGACGGCAGGATCACAGTGCTGCTTCTCGTCAACAACGAGAGCCGCGCGGAGGTCTACGCGGTAAATGAGGGAAAACTCGACGGCTCGATCAGTCTTTCACCTGCTGAGGATGAGACGGAATCTGTGTCGTACTTTGCCGGAATCTACAGCAGCGGCGTTTTCGCGGCTTCGGTGGCGGGCGGCAACCGGGTGTCGGTCAGGGACATTGACGGCAGTCTGCTCTTCGAGAAGGCGCTCTCCGAGGACGTGTCGGTGAAGGGCGTCTCTTCCGCGGGAGGCGTGTTCTTCATGAACGGAACTATCAGCGGCGGCGACGGCAAGCTCCCGGTAGTCATCGCGTTCACGGAAGACGGCAGGCAGCTGTTCAACATAACGGTCTCCGAGGACCTTTCGGGCTTCAGGATCGACGGGTTCGCGAAGGCGCGCGACGGGAAAACGTACATGTACGGCCGCAGGTTCAACAGCCAGGCGTACGCGGAGATGTTTTTCCCGGACACGACAGACGAGGACCAGGCCGTGAAGTTCACCGCGGTCTCAGAGAAGGCGATTTCCACCGAACGTGAATTCGGCGCCGTGCTTCTGTCGTCGGACTACTATTCCGACCCGTGGTGCACGTTCTTCCTCTGCGAGATAAACCCCGCGAACGGCTCGCTCGGACTCATCAACACGCCTCTTTCAGACGACTCGTCGTTCGGAATAAGCGACGTGACGTTCCTGCCGGAGGGCATTGCGCTTGAGGAGGAAGACGGGAAGACCGCGATCGCCACGATGGTTTCGAAGGTCGCTGCGTCGGCCTCTTCGGACAAGTACTGCGTGAGCTGCTACAGGCTCTACCACGACATGAGCGCGTCCGGGTCGGCGAAGATCTACATGCCGTCTGACTTCTACTGCTATCCGGGAACCGCCTCCGACGGCCGCTATTTCTGCTACGACGGCATTTCAGACACCTCGGGAACCGTCAAATACTCGCTGAAATACTACGACGGCACCGAGAACATCGCCCGCGAGCAGAACCTTCTGTCGGTGATGAAATACGCGGTGAATCTCATTCTCGGCATCGTCGACAGGCGCCTCATCGCATACATGATAATCTTCCTGATTCTGTACGTGACCGCGCGCTACCACGGCGCCGAGGCGGTCAGAAAATCCGCGGGAGAGGCGTAAACGGCCGCAAACCGGGCGTGAGAGAGTTTAAAATAAGATTGAATACGCTTTTATCGCAAAAAAAGTGTTGCAATTCAAGAATAATATTGGTAAAATAACATATCATGAAGTGACTTCGACGCTTCGCAACGAAATGCGGGGGACGGAAGTTTGCTCTAATTTTCTTTAACGGAGGGATTTACAGTGCAACTTAAAAAACTTATCAGGATTGTTGTTGCGTCTCTGCTTGTTGTGTGCTTTGCTGTTGCTCTTTTCGGCTGCAAACGGGAGTTCCATTTTATCGATCCAAACGGTGTTCTTCCTAATCAGTACGAAAATTATCGTTACTATTTCCAGCAGGGCTACAGACCTGACTGGACGATTACCCGTATGGACGCGGACAAGAGAATTCTTGACAGAGATACCGGTCTTATTCTCGTTATGGCTCCGCTGGTCTCCACAATCGACGATGACGGCAACGTTACCGTAGAGGAAGAGGTCATTACCGACGCTGACGGCAACGAGACCAAGGTTCAGAAGCTTGTCGACGGCGTTGAGTACTGCGTATACTTCCACAACGGCGAAGGCATCACGATGACGACATCCAGAAACGACGTTGTAAAATGGCTCCAGGATCCCGAGTCCAAGTTCTACTTCAACAACAAGCATTACAACGGATCTCCCCGTGAGACATTCCTCGAGAAGGGCGACCCCGAAATCTTTACCGCAAGGTACAGTAAACTCCAGTTCTCGACAGTTGCCTACACGTTTACCAAAGACGGTGAAAACTGGCGCGGTGTTTACAACATAGTCATGCAGGGCGTTGAGTACTTCATCGTAACGTTCGAAGCCAAGGCTGAGCTCTACGACAAATACTATAACGCTTACTACGAGACGATCGGCGACTTCAGAAAGAAGGGCTGGGAGACTTCCGACGTAGGCTGATGCCTCACGGATATACTCTTGCAGAATCCATCGCGGCAACGCGGTGGATTTTGTAAATTAAGAGGACGGAAATCCGTTCAGGGTTTATGTTTAAGGTACTGTACGAAGACGATAATTTCATAGCCGTCGAAAAGGAGCAGGGGTTCGTGTGCGTTCCCGACCCGGGAGACGCGGATTCGCTGCTGGAGGCCGTCAAAAGGGAGGTTTCGCCGTCCGCGGAGCTCTGCCACCGGCTCGACCGGAACACCGGGGGAATCGTGCTTTTCGCGAAGAACCCGCAGGCGCTGGCGGATGCGGAGCAGGCGATGAAGGACGGAGAAATCTCGAAGACCTACACGGCGGTGCTTGCGGGGCGTCCCGCGGGTCTTTTAGGGGACGGAAAGACCTTTAAGACTTTAAAAGCGTTCCATTTCAAGGACGCTAAGAAGGGAACGGTCTACATTTACGACACGCCGCGAAAGCTGGCGCGCGAGATAATCACGAAGGTCAAACCGCTTTCGTACGACCCCGTTTCGGATACGACGCTGTGCGACATCATGCTCGTCACAGGCAGGACCCACCAGATTAGGGCCCACATGGCCCACCTCGGCCACCCGGTAGCCGGAGACGGAAAATACGGCCGCAACGCGATAAACAAAAAGCTTCCGTACAGGTATCAGGCGCTGTGGGCCCGCGAGATGAAATTTACCGGGAAATTCGAGAAGAAATACGCGCTGCCGGCGAAGATCTCGTCGAAGCCCGAGTTTAAATAAGGGGAGAACCGTTAAATGAGCGTTCTTAAGCTTCAAAACATCTCCAAATTCTATACTTCACAGAACGCTGTCGTGATGGGTCTTTCCGACGTCAGCCTGTCTTTTGATGCGGGCGAATTCGTCGCCGTGACGGGCGAGAACGGCAGCGGAAAATCCACGCTTGCGAACGTTCTGAGCGGCGTGCTGCCTTACGAAGGCGGCGAATTGTATTTCTGCGGCCAGCCCACGTCGCACTACAACGCCTCGGACTGGGAGCGTTACCGCAGAGACGCCGTCAGCTACATTTCGCAGGATTACGGTATTCTTCCCGGCAATACCGTTTTCGAAAACGTGGAGAGCACGCTTCTGCTTTCAGGCTCAAGCAAGGAAGTTTCAAGGCAGAAGACGGCCGAAATTCTTAAAACAGTCGAGCTGTCGGAATATGCGCGCAGACGCGCCGCCAGACTTTCCAGCGGACAGAAGCAGCGCCTCGCCATCGCGAGAGCGCTCGCCAAACCGTCAAAAATACTCATCGCCGACGAGCCCACCGGAAATCTCGACAGAGATAACAGTGAAAAGGTTATTAAACTCCTTAAAGAAGCCTCAAAGGACAGGCTCGTCATTGTCATCACGCACGAATACTCCGAGGTTGAGAACCATATCAGCAGACATATCGTGATGTCGGAGGGCAGGGTCGTTTCAGACCGGAAAATAAGGCCTGCAGCATCAGACAACACGGAAAACGCACGCGAAAAAGACACATCTGCAAAGAAGACGCCGGACCTTAAACTGTCGTCCTACGTCGCGGGACTTACGATGAAAGCGAGGCCTCTTTTCTGCGTTTTTTCGGTAATCATCCTGCTTCTTACCTGCATCGCTTCTTTCGTATTTATAGGCAATTTCGTGATCTCGACCGACGACGTCCCCTCGAGAGTGTACGACGCCTCGGCGTTCCTGAACGGAGACCCGCGGCGGCTTGTCATATCCAAAGATGTGGAGGAGATTTTTACGGAAGATGAAATCGGGGCGATATCAGGACTCAAGTACGTCGACAGCGTCGAGAAGTACGGCTACGTCTGCGACGTCAACTACTACTACAGGGAAGACGTCGACTACAAAAAGTACAAGAGCCGCGACTATCTGCCGGACTACGACAAGGAAGAAAATCCTGACGCGTTCACGCTGAGCGTTAAAGTCAGGTTCACGAACACGGACGATCCGCCGTTCCTGCAGGGGGTGTCCCGGGCCGGAAATCTGAAAAACGGAAGGCTGCCGGAGGGCTTTTACGAGGTCCTTTCCGGCGACCCGGACGTCAAAACCGGGACCAAAATCGAAGTGTTTATAAAGGACAGATCCCATTGGGCGATCTCGGAGTACATTTCCCTGACGTTCGACGTAGTCGGGGAGGCGTCCGGAAGCGGACTTTATTTCTCCGATCAGTTCCTCCGCATGTTCAACAACGCAACAATGAACGCGATATACCGTTCCGGCGGTATTTTGCTGTCCGGCGGCGATCTCGGCCGTTATCCGGTGGCACCGTACGAAGCGGAGCGCTTTAAAGACGTAATAACCGACGCCAACGGGAAGGCCGTGAAACCGGTTGAAGTCCCGCGGGAGCTTGCCGACGACGAATTTTTATACCCGGTCAACACGTTGTACGGCAGTATGAAAATAGGCGACATAATGTATCTCAACGTCCGCAACGCGTATAATGAACCCGGCAGTTTACCGTCTTTTAGCGAAGAAATTGGTTTTGAGTACGTCAATGTAGTTAACAGCTACCATTTGAAGTGCGCAGGTCTGTTCAAAAGTGAACATCCCAGGTTTACGCTGGTCAGCCAAAACACTTTTGACAGTATGACCTCTCCGCTTCAGACGAATCAGGTCTCCGTTTTTATAACCGATTACGCCTACACCGACCGCGCCATCGAAGAGATCGAATCTCTCGGGTATCTGGTAATTTCGCCATTCGTTCAAAGCTCAACAAGGAAGGACGCGGCGCTCGAAAAGGAAAGAATAAACCTGCTCAGGATTTCACTCGCGGCCGCCGTTCTGACTCTGGTGCTCCAGGTGGTGCTGCTGAGACTCACATTCTCGTCGCTCAAAGACTATTTCAGACTTCTCAAAAACATAGGTCTCAGGAAGAAGACGGCGTACGGGGCAATCGCGGTAATGATGCTGGTGTTCACGCTGCTGTCCGAGATACCGGGCGCCGCGATAATACTTTTGCTCAACCGTTTCGGCTACGTCAGAGTCGTGAACATCTTCAAGTACCTTGAACCGCCGGTTCTTATTTTGATATTCGCAGTTCACTTCCTTTTCTGTGTAATCTCCTTCTTCGTCGCCGCGGGCGCCATCAAAAAGCAGGTCTTCTCCGCTTCGGAAAGCTACGAGGACATTGACGGCGAACTTCTGGAGGAGGTGACGGGTAGATGATTTCGGTAAACAAGCTGAAAAAATCCTACGGCCGCGGCACGGGCACCTATGAAGAAGTCCTCCGCGGAATCAGCCTGACGCTTCCCGACAAGGGGTTCGTGTGCATTCTCGGCAGGTCCGGCACCGGAAAGACAAGCCTTCTCAACGCCGTCGGCGGCCTTGATACGTTCGACAGCGGCACCCTTGACATAGACGGTTCGAAAATTACTCGCGCGCGTGAAATGGAGACGGTCCGGAACGAGCGTTTCGGCTACGTTTTCCAGAACTATTATCTGCTGCCGGAGCATTCCGCCGCCTACAACGTCTACCTGGGGCTTCACTCCGTCGATCTGCCGGAAAAGGAAAAGTTGAAAAGAGTAGCCGACGCTCTCGAAAAGGTCGGCATGCTGCGCTTCAGGAAGAGACTTGTGGGCGAGCTTTCGGGCGGTCAGCAGCAGAGGATCGCCATCGCAAGAGCCATCGTCAAAGAGCCGGAGGTGATCTTCGCCGACGAGCCCACCGGGAACCTGGACGAAGAGAGCACGATAAACATCTGTTCACTGCTCAAAGAGCTTTCCGCCACAAACCTTGTGGTGATGGTCACTCACGAGGAGCGGCTTGCGTATTTCTTCGCGGACAGGATCATCAAAATCGACGCCGGTACAGTCGCGGAGGATATCACCGCCTGGGAACGGGGACCTCTGGATTCGCCGGAAGGCAACACCGTTTACGCGGGAGAGTATCAGGAGGAAGTGCTTTCGACCGGCGGCGTGAAGCTGAGAATTCTGACGGCCGAGAACGCGAGCCCCGCGGACATTTCCGTTGTCATAGAAGACGGAAGAGTGATCATAAAGACTGACGATTCACGTCTGATCGCGTACGCGAGGAAGGACGACCCTCCATTCATAAAGGAAGGGAAGAGACCCGGCCTCGAGCTGCCGGTTTCGGGCTTCGTTAAAGAAGACGCTTCCGCCGGCAGGCTGCCGCAGAAAAAGAAGGCGCTTTCAGGTCTCGGCCTTAAGATGCTTTATTCGGAGATGAAGACCACGTCGTCCAAAAAGAAGCTCAAAAACGCCGCTTCGGTGCTGTTTCTCGTGCTGCTCTCGGTAATGCTTCTGTTCTCGATTTCTGACCTTATGACCGCGGCCCGGATCGATCCCGAAGAATTCATAACGTCCGATTCACATATCCTCGCGCTGTCGTTTGACAAAGACGAGAAT
Source organism: Mageeibacillus sp. UBA1212 (assembly GCA_002309655.1). Taxonomy (GTDB): domain Bacteria; phylum Bacillota; class Clostridia; order UBA1212; family UBA1212; genus UBA1212. Next base: position 27,849 of record DBXM01000051.1, on the reverse strand, counting down.
TTCGACAGCAGGGAAGTCCTCTCGGTCAACGAGTACATTCCCGCCTACTTTGAATTCCTGACGGAAAGCGGCTGCGAGATCGATTTCATCCCGAACACGAACCAGCGGTTCAGATTCTTCTCACGGGAGATGCCCCAGTACGGAACCCTGTCGATGAGCCTGGGCAGCTACAATCTCGTGAATCTCTCAAGGCTCGACCCGTCGACGCTGGTCTACGGAAGGATGCCCGAGAGATACGACGAGATCGTTGTCGACAAATGGGTCTTAAGCAAAGCCACCGACGTCCACGGAATCCTCCGGAACATGATTCCGGACAACGGATACATGCTCGGAAAAGTCCTTGAAATAGGGAAAAGATATTCTCCGACAATTGTCGGTATCTGCGACAGTGGCGAACCCGACGTGTATATTTCAACCTTGGGGCTGCTGAACATCGCGGTGTACGGCGTGGACGCCATAACTTATTCCGAATTTGTTTCGATAACGGGAATGACGGACGCTCCGGTACCGGATTCCGGAAAGGGCGTGGTCATCTACAACAACGACAGCTCCTATTATACAACCAGAATCGGCGGCTTGCTGACTTTGAAGAACAGAGCCACGCTGCGGCTGGCGCAAACGGTACTGCCTGTAGATGACAGTTTCGGCATCACGGCTCCGGTCATCATTGCCGATGAAGATTTGGACAGATTTTTCACCATGGCGTGCTCGAGCGCGACGACCGTAAATTTATGGTGCGCAGACAAGGAAAAAGTAAAAGCCGTCATTGCGTCGTCGATGCCCGAGGAGTTGAAAAACGTGATAACGGTCGACGTCAGGGACACCTATCAGCAGGAATACGACTCGTTCATGAACGGGCGGATTTCAAGAATCCAGACCAGGGTCATCATTATGGGCGCGATCGGACTTCTCAGCCTTGTCATGCTGTACGTGACCCAGCGTCTGCGTGTGCGCGACCGTCTGGGGCTGATCGCCGTCTACAGGCTGCTCGGGATACCGGGAAGAGATTCAATCGCGATATTCATACTGGAAAACCTGATAATGACGCTGAAGTACGCGCTTCCCGCAATTTTGCTCTCTTACGCCGTTGTTAATCTTCTACCGCTTCTCGGAGTGGGAGGACTGACGATAAGCGTTCCTTTGAGGGTCGCGTTCCTGACCTTCGGAATCATTGTCGCCGCGGAAATCATTCTCGCAATAATTGCGACGGTCCGGCTCACGCTGATGCCGCCGGCTAAGCTCGCCGTGCGAGGGACGATGTCGTAAAGCACCGTAAAGCACCGTTAGCATGGTTTGCCTTTACAAACGCGCGAAAAAGTGGTATAAAACAATTGATAACGGGTTTAGACGCTTTACAGGTTTCTTTATGAAACGGTTTTAATAGATTTAGATTGTAACGGAAAGGAAATTGAAATGAAAAAACTGATTGCAATTCTGACGCTTATCGCAGTGACGTTCATGTTCACGGCTTGCGATCTCTCGTCGCTTTTCGATTTTTCCACTCAAGCGCCTTCGGAAACGCCTTCTTCCCAGAACTCGACCGGCGCACCCGAGGCCACTGAAGACCCTGCGGCAAACCAGACTCCTCAAATTTCGCCGCCTCCGTCCGCTCCTCCGACCGAACCTCCGGTCACCGAGACGCCCGAGCCCGACTATATGAAGGAATTTTTCGACAACCACAAGGGCTACTGGACCGAGGAAGACGGAAAGTTCATTACGTTCTCCGAGGAGGGCGGCAAGTACTACGCGATGTTCGCGATCTGGAACGCGGGAGGACCGTTCCCGGCAGGTGAGGTCACAAAGGTCGCCAAGGCGGGCGACGGACTCTACTTCCTGACCTGCCTGGTTTCCACGGACGGCTCCGAGAAGAAGGAATATACTTTCTCGGTCATCGACAACGCGCACACCAATCCCCGCTCGATCGACTGCACGATTCCCGGCGAGACGGTTCAGAGAAGGTATTACAACCACACTGAGGCCGCGTTCCCGTCGTTCTTCACCGAGCGCGCTATCGCCGATTTCGTCTCCAAATACGCGGGCTACTGGACCGCTATCGACGGCAACTTCTTCCAGATCACCGACAAGGGAAGCGTTTTCTTCGCGATCTGGAATGCGGGCGGACCGTTCCCGGGCGGCAAGATCTCCAACGTTTACAAGTCCGGCGACCAGTACAACGTGACCGTCGACATTTCCGCCGTCGCTCCCAACGACGAGAACAGCGGCTGGTCGGCTTACACGTTCTACCTCTCGTTCGAGGACATTCAGTCGAATCCCGACGCGGCGCTCGCGAACCATCCGTTCGAGGTTGGCATCACCAAGTTCTACCGCCACTCCCAGCCCGGCTATCCCGAGTTCTTCAACGACATGATCATCTCTGATTTCGTAGAGCAGTACCAGGGCTACTGGACCGACATGGACGGCAAGTTCTTCTACGTGTCGCCCGAGGGCAACATGTCGTTCGCAATCTGGAACGCGGGCGGACCGTTCCCGGCAGGAAAGATCAAATACGCCTCCACCGACGGTCAGACCTACTATCTGACGATCGCGATCAACGCAGTCGCCGCCAACGACGAGAACGACGGCTGGGCCGCGTACGACTACAATATGACCTTCACCGAGCAGCCGAGCACCAAGCCCACCGCCAAGGCGACGCATCCCTTCAACTACGAGATCGAGACGTTCTACCACCACACGTCGCCGGGAATGCCTTTCAACGGGTGATGCTTTAACCCTGTTACCGGTTTTAATGGATGATTAAAAAGGGAAGGCCGGCGCGCGCTAATATTTGCCGCGCGCCGGCTGTCCTGCGGTTTTTTGCGGCGTTATTTTGCGATTTTTACGGATTTTCTCGATTTTTCGTAAAAAACTTGTTGACTTGGGTCCGCAATAGAGTTATAATAACATCCGTCTGTTTTGAAGATAGCGTTTTGCGACGCTTCTGAAGAAGCACGCGAAACTGAAAAAATCAGCTTTTACAGCAGGAGGTGTGAAAAATGATTTGTCCGAAGAGAAGATGGTCTAAGGCAAGAAGTCGTTCCAGAAGAGCTAACTGGAAGCTGGAGGCGCCGAGCCTTGTGAAATGCCCGCAGTGCCATAATCTTAAACTCGCGCATTCCGTGTGCGGTTCCTGCGGTTACTACAAGGGCCGTGAGGTTATCAAGATGGCAGAGGAATGATTCCGTCTCTTAAAACAGCTGTTGATTTTATTGACAGCTGTTTTTGAGTAACGGGCGTTTCGTTCCCGGGGTCGGCTCCGGAATTGTCAGTTTTTATCCGCTTCAGGTTTTATTACTGCCTTTGACCGCGGCACAGAGACGAAAACGATGTGCCTTGTGGGTGTAAGACAGTATTTTTTTTAGTGTTTTTTGCCTTGCGGGGTCCGGCCGTCAAAGTTGATTGACGGAAAAGCGCGGGCGGGAATTGTCGCCGGGGGACGGCCATGCATTATGAGCTTAAAGAAAAAATCATAAAAAGCGTCGACCCGGGAAGTCCCGCGGAGCGTGCGGGATTAAAAGCCGGCGACGCGGTGGCGGCCGTTTCCGGACATGAGCTTGTGGACATTTTCGACTACAGGTACTACATTGCCGACGCGAACCCCGAGGTGACGGCGGTGAGGCCGGACGGCACGGAGTTCACGGCGGTTCTTGAAAAAGAGGAGTACGAGGACGCGGGAATCGAGTTCGAGAACCCGATGCTGGCGAAGGACCGGCACTGCGCGAATTCGTGCATTTTCTGCTTCATCGACCAGATGCCGCCGGGAATGCGGGACACGCTCTATTTTAAAGACGACGACCTGAGGCTCTCGTTCCTGACCGGCAGCTATGTCACGCTGACGAACTGCACGATGCAGGAACTGAAACGGCTCGCGGGCTACCACATTTCGCCGGTGAACGTGTCGATCCACACGATGAACCCGGAGCTGCGGGTCAGAATGCTGGGTCACAGAGGCGCGGGCGACATCGCGGAAAAACTGAAGGTGCTTCTCGACGCGGGAATCACCGTGAACGGCCAGATAGTGCTCGTTCCCGGCTGGAACGACGGCGCGGAGCTGAAGTTCACGCTCGATTCGCTGCTGGCGCTTCCGGAGAATTTCAACTCGGTTTCGGTGGTTCCGGTCGGTCTCACAAGGTACCGCGAGGGGCTTTGCCCGCTCAGGCCGTTCACCGAAAAAGAGGCGCTGGAGACGGTCAGGCTGATCGAGGACTACAGGCAAATGGCGCGTATCATGCGCGGGAATTCGTTCGTGTACGCGTCCGACGAGTTTTACGTGAAGGCGGGGCTGCCGCTGCCGGGCGAGGACGAATACGACGGCTTTCCGTCGCTTGAGGACGGCGTGGGCATGCTGAGGCTTCTGGAATCGGAGGTTAGCGAGGTGCTCGAAGACCGCGAGGCGGCGAAAAAGCTGCGGCGCAGGCTCTTCTTTAAAAGGAGGCGCCTTGAGGGAACGCTCGCGACAGGCGAGATCGCCTACAGAAAGCTTAAAGAGGTCGCGGAAAAAGTCGCGGACTTCGCGCGCACGTGCGGCAAAAAGCCGGATTTTAAGGTCAAGGCGATCAGAAACGACTTTTTCGGCAGCAACGTGACGGTTTCGGGCCTTATCACCGGCCGTGACCTTATAGATCAACTTAAGGAGTCCGGCGTCAAAAAGGGAGACCGCGTGCTGATAACGGTCAACATGCTCAAGGCGGGCGAGCGGGTCTTCCTCGACGACATTACCGTTGACGAGGCGGAAAAGGAACTCGGCGCGAGAATAGTCGCGGTCGGGAAGACCGGCGCGGATTTCGTCGAGGCGCTGCTGTTCGGCTGAAAAAGTAAAGCGGCGGCGCGGAAAGAGAGTGAGTGAAAATGGGAAAACCAGTGGTGGCGATAGTGGGCCGGCCGAACGTCGGCAAATCTTCGCTCTTTAATTATATATGCGGAAAGAGAATTTCAATCGTCGAGGACACTCCGGGAGTCACGCGCGACAGAATAATCGCGGACGCGGAGTGGCGCGGAAGGCGGTTCTCGCTCGTTGACACCGGCGGCATCGAACCCGCTTCGGACGAGATCATTCCCTCCGAGATGCGCAGGCAGGCGGAGACCGCTATCAGAATGGCGGACGTCGTCGTGTTCATGGTCGACTTCAAGGACGGGATCACGTCCGCGGACGAGGAAATCGCGGCGGTGCTGACAAAGACCGGAAAGCCCGTGATCCTCTGCGTGAACAAGGTCGACACGATCGGCGAGACGCCCGCGGAGGCGTACGACTTCTACAACCTGGGCATCGGCGATCTCTGCACGGTTTCGGCGGCCCACGGCCTCGGAATCGGCGAACTGCTTGACGCGGTTTACGACTACCTTCCCGAACACCGGGACGAAGAGGACGACGCGGACGTAATCAAAGTGGCGGTCATCGGAAAGCCGAACGCCGGCAAATCTTCACTTATCAACAAGATTCTGGGCGAGGACCGCGTTATCGTCAGCGATATTTCGGGAACCACCCGCGACGCTATAGACACCTACGTCAAGATCAAAGGCAGGAAATTCTGCTTTATCGACACGGCCGGAATGCGCAAGCGCGGCAAGGTCAACGACGACGTGGAACGCTACAGCATCATGCGGGCGCTGGACGCGGTCGACAGGTGCGACGTGTGCGTTATCGTTGTTGACGCGGTGGACGGAGTGACCGAACAGGACACCAAGATCGCGGGCTACGCCAACGACAAGGGCAGGGGGCTTGTGGTCGCCGTCAACAAGTGGGACCTTATCGAAAAAGAGACCGGAACCCTCGAAAAGTACCGCGAAGGCGTGCTGAACAGCTTCAATTTTATGATGTTTGCGCCGATAGTTTTCATTTCCGCTTTGACCGGAAAGCGGGTCAACGACCTTTTCGAGACCGTTGTCAACGTGTACAACGAGAGCAGAAAGCGCGTCTCGACTGGAATGCTGAACGACGTTCTCAATGAGGCGGTGGCGGTGGTACAGCCGCCCTCCGACAAGGGCAGACGCCTGAAAATCTACTACATGACCCAGGTCGCGGTGGCCCCGCCCACGTTCGCGGTGTTCTGCAACAGCGTAAAGCTTTTCCATTTTTCCTACCTGCGCTACATCGAGAACCGCATCCGCAAAAACTTCGGCTTCGATGGAACGCCGATCGTGTTCAAGCTCCGCGAGAAGAGCGAAAAGCAGGCGGCGGAGGAGAACGTTTACTGAAACGGAGGCTTATTAAATGACATTCGTCCAGTATCTTGTAATATCCGCGTTTGCGCTGGCGGGCTACCTGATCGGAAGCCTGAACGCCGGCGTGATCGTGTCAAAGGCGTTCTACGGGAAGGACGTTCGCGAATTCGGCAGCGGGAACGCGGGCACCACGAACATGCTCCGCACCTTCGGCAAAAAGGCGGCGGCGCTGACCCTCGTGCTCGACTTCTTAAAAGGAATCGTCTCCTGCCTTATTCCTTGCCTGATCGTTTACGTTGCCTGCCGCGACCACTTTCTGGGGCTCTATTCGATGCTCGCGGCGGCGCTCGGCTGCGTTGCAGGTCACAACTGGCCCGTGTATTTCGGCTTCAAAGGCGGGAAGGGCGTTCTGGTTTCGTTCTCGGTGATGCTTTTCCTGGCGCCGGTTCCGGCCTTAATCGCACTCGGCGTGTTCATTATTGTGGTCCTGATCACGCGCTACGTTTCGCTGGGCTCAGTGCTGGCGGCGCTGGCGTTCCCGGTGCCGGTGTGGTTCCTTGGCGGCTGGGCGGAGAACACGAAGGGGCTTACGGTGTTCTTCTTTGTCTGCATAATTCTTGTCGTGCTGCTGATTGTGCGGCACCGCTCGAACCTGGTCCGCCTCTTCACGGGGAAGGAGTCGAAGCTCAGCTTCAAGAACGCGGGAAAGAAGAACGAAGAAGCGGACGGGAAAGACGGGAAGAATTCCTGAAAGGCGGTCCGCCGAAAGCGCTTTCAGCAAACTCTTGCCGTTGACACGGCCGCAAATGAGTGTTAGAATAAAGAAGCGGCGGTAAGTACCGCTTCACGGACGCCCCGGGGCAGCCCGGGGCTTTGATTTTTTAAGCAAAGCAGGGAGTGAAACATTATGTCAACAGTTGAAATGGATTGGCCGAACATCGGATTTCAGTACAGAACAACGCCTTTCAGGTTTGTCTCCGAATACAAAGACGGCAAGTGGGACGAGGGTAGAATGTCCGGCGACCCGAACGTCGTAATCAACGAGTCAGCCGGCGTCATTCAGTACGCTCAGACGTGTTTCGAGGGCCTTAAGGCCTACCGGACCGAGAAGGGCGACATCGTCTGCTTCAGGCCCGACCTGAACGCCGCGAGAATTGCCGAGAGCGCCAGAAGGCTCTGCATTCCCGTATTCCCGGAGGACCGCTTCATTGAGGCTGTTAAAGAAGTCATCAAAGCGAACGCCGACTACGTGCCGCCTTACGGCTCGGGCGCTACGCTTTACGTGAGACCCGTTCTTTTTGCAACAAGTCCCGTACTCGGCGTCAAACCCGCCGTCGAGTACGAGTTCAGAATTTTCGTCTCTCCGGTCGGACCGTATTTTAAAGGCGGCGCGAAACCCGTCAGCCTGATGGTCAGCGACTTCGACCGCGCTGCGCCTCACGGAACCGGCCACGTGAAAGCGGGCCTCAACTACGCGATGAGTCTTTACGCAATCGAACACGCCCACGAGCTCGGCTTCAACGAGAACATGTACCTTGACGCCGCAACCAGAACCCACGTCGAGGAGACCGGCGGAGCGAACTTTATCTTCGTCACGAAGGACGGAACGATTGTCACTCCCAAATCCACCACGATCCTGCCGTCAATCACAAGGCGCTCGCTCGTTTACGTCGCAAGCGAAATTCTGGGAATGAAGGCGGAGGAGCGCGAGATTCCGTTCACCGAGGTGAAGGACTTCGCGGAGTGCGGTCTGTGCGGAACGGCCGCCGTCATCTCGCCTGTCGGAAAAATCACCTACGACGGCGGCGTCATCGAATTCCCGAGTGGCATGGAGAAAATGGGACCCGTGCTGCAGAAACTTTACGACACGCTTACCGGCATCCAGATGGGAAGGATTCCGGGGCCCGAGGGCTGGGTCGTTAAAGTGGTCGAGAACGCCTAAAGGAAGGCCTCGCGGCGGACTTGAAACCGGATAATTTTGAAGGGCGGACCTGAGCGTCTTCTGTCGCGGCGCGGAGGGCCCGCCTTTATTTTGCGCGTATATATAAATACTTGAACTGCCGGCACAAAAGGTGTATAATAAATGTGTATGCAAATAAGAGGCTTTCATGTTTCTGTTCACGCATAACAAACGCCCCGGGGGTATTTAATTATGAATGCAAATGATAAAAACGTTAAAGGTTCAAAATTCAGCGGCAACAAAAAGTCGACTTTTATGATCATAATCATCCTCATTCTTGCCATCTTTATCGGCGTCGAAATCGCGGCGCTGGTTAAAACCGGCAAGAACAGGAACAACCCGTCGCCAACAGACGACGTGGCGATTGCCACCCCGACAGAAGCTCCGGCGGACAATACCGAATCCGCGGAAGCCACTCCGCTGCCTCAGGGCGACGAAACCGCCGTTCCCGGGGAAACTACTCCCGACGTAAATCCGGCGACTGACGTTCCTCCGGAGACGGGAAGCACGACTTCCACGCCTACCCCTACGCCGACGCCGACTCCCACGCCGACGCCGACTCCGACGCCTACCCCCACACCGGCTCCCACGGCTTCAAATCCTACAACGCCTCACGGAATCGACGACGTCGCAGCGAGAATCATTGACCCCGCCGATATCGACTTCTCGTTCCTGGATGACATTCCCAGAACCGCGTTCGAGGACTGCTCCGACGGAAGCTTCGACTGGTATCCGGGCGCCGTCAAACGCGACGCCAACGGCAACGTCACCTATCCCTGGGACCGCTACCAGAGCACGCTCAACTACCTCAGAAACTACGGCGGCATCTACCGCAAGAACACCGATCAGAAGGTCTGCTATCTGACCTTCGACTGCGGATATGAAAACGGCAACACCGAGAAGATTCTCGACACCCTTAAGGCTAAGAACGTTCAGGCGATCTTCTTCGTGACCGGCGGCTTCGTCGACGAGGGCAGCAAGACTCTTCCCATTATGAAGCGCATGCTCGCCGAAGGGCACCTTATCGGCTCTCACACGGAACACCACAAGGTCATGCCGACGCTCTCCAACGAGGAATTTGTGGAGGAGCTCAACTCCGTCTACAGGAAGCTCAAGAAGGTTCTCGGCGACGACTTTACAATGCTTTTCTTCAGGCCGCCCCAGGGCGCCAGCTGCCCGAGAGACCTTGCGCTCGCAAGCTACCTCGGATACTACTCGGTATTCTGGTCGTTCGCCTACGGCGACTACGAGCCAACTGCCCAGCCTGAACCTGCTGCGTCGCTGCAGAAAATGAAGGATACGCTGCACCCCGGCTGCGTATACCTGCTGCACGCTGTCTCGTCAACGAACGCAACGGTGCTGGGCGATTTGATCGATTATATCCGCGCGGAGGGTTATGAAATCCGCCGCATCGACCACTAATGAAAACGCTTTCTTTCGGCTCTTTACGCAATTTGCCGTATAAGAGTGAAAATAAGGTGCCAGTGGCAATTGCTCGGCAAATTGCTTTGCGCGGACGGGCCTCTCGGAGTACACTTGTACACCTTCGGACCCGTACGCGCAAAAATAGCTCGAAACTAAGCGTTTTCATTTAAAAGCGGATTCCGGGCTCTTTACGCAATTCGCTCGAAAAGAATCAGACTAATGTGTCTGACGACGAATTGCTGAGCGAATTGCTTTGCTTGTGCAAACCTCTCGCAGTATATTCATACAGCTTCGGGTTTGCACGAGCAAAAATAGCTCAAAACTTAGCGCTTTGACATAGCTTGTTTGCGGTGAGGGTGATTTCACCTCACATTCATCATTAAACTCATTCCCGAAAGGAGGGAACACGTCCCGTGAAAAACGACGGAGAAGTTAAACACAACAACACAGGCGGGAAGCGGTTCGTGTTCCTGCTGATTCTTGTTATTGCCGTCGTGCTGGCTTTCAGCTGGCCGGTCATCAAGGAGCTTGAGAGGGTGATCGACGACAAGCCGCCGGAGGGCAAGCTCACGTTCAACGCTTCGAGGTACTTCTTCAGGTACGACTACCCGGAAGACTGGTCTGCCGAAAAGGGGCAGGGCGGCTTCTTTATGGACCGGGAGACAGGGCTGGTTTCGGTGCTGACGCCGGCGGTGGCCACGAAGGATATTGACGGTGTGGTGTTCTCGCTGCAGAAGTACGACGGCGTGAAAATCAGGTTTTACTACCTTGCGGAGGAGGGCGTCGACTACGGCGAGATGACGCTTCAGAAGGTTCTTGAGGACTGGGAGAAGCGCATTCGCGAGGGGCTGTTTTCGGACGATTATTCCGGGTTTCAGTTCACGACTGCGGACGTTATCAACGTCGGAAGCGAGAATACCGACCTATATTCGTCGTATTTTAAAGGGTACGGCGACGAAGCGAACATTTACGGTTACATCTACTGTGCAAAAAGGCCGAAGTGCTGCTACATGGTGATGGTGACCTACGATAAAACGGAAGAATTTGCCATGTTCAAGAGCGATATCGAGGACGTGGTTAGAAGTTTCAGGCTCACGGTGCTTGCCGACTGAGCGGGCGTGACTGAGCGGAGGAGATTTATGGAGAACGGTTTGAACCGGCTCAAATCAATATTGTCGGCGGCGGGGGCTGCTGCTGCCGTTGCCGTTGTTGTGTTCATGATTGTATCAGGAACTTTCAGGGCGGACAGCGCGGATGCTACGGGAAGGGAGAACGACCCGCAAAGGCAGAAGGGCGACGTTCTTGCGGCGGATACGGATAAAACGGACGCGACTGAAACGCCTTTTATAGAGGAGACGCCCGAGCCGACCGAAGTTCCGACTCCGGAACCGACGCCGACGCCCACGCCCACGGAGACGCCTACTCCGACGCCGACGCCAACCTCCACTCCAACGCCTACACCTACACCTACGCCGACTCCCACGCCGACGCCAACCTCGACTCCTACGCCCACACCTACTCCTACGCCCACACCTACGCCGACGCCAACGCCGACGCCGGTTCCCGGCACTTTGAGGACGGCTGTTCCGGGTGGCGGTGCGCAGATCATTGAGCCGAGCGAATTCGACTTTTCGGTGCTGAACGGGCTTTCGAGCGAGTTTTTCGCCGATACAAATCCCAGTTCTGCCGAGTGGTCGTGCGGCAGGTTCACGTATCAAAACGGGCAGAGGGTCGCAATATGGGACCGCGGTCAGGAGTCGCTTGGCTTCATCGCGCAGCATAATTCTTTTGACAGACTGCCAACGAGCACCGAGAAAAAGATTTGTTTAACGTTCACGGCCGGCTACGACGATGGCACGATGGATACCGTTCTCAACACGCTCAAAGCCAAGAACGTGAAGGCGATCTTCTTCCTGACAGGCGGGTTCATATGGACCTCGTCAGGAAGGTTCGTGCCGAGAATCGTGAACGAAGGTCACATCATCGGTTCGCATGGCGACAGGCACATCAAGCTGCCGTTCGAGTCGCGCGAGACGTTCGTGAACGAGATGAACAACTTCAAGCGGAGGCTTGACGCAAAGCTCGGGTATTCCTACAACCTGGTCTATTTCAGGCCGCCGTCCGGCTCGACTTCTAAGCGCGACATTGTGCTGGCGGAGTACCTCGGGTACAAGACGGTGTTCTGGACGTTCGCGTACATGGACTACGACGCGTCGAAAGAGCCTTCAATCGAGCAGGGGAAGGAGATCCTTAAGACGGCGCTTTTCCCCGGGTGCATATTGTACCTCCACTCGACGTCTGAACTTACGACCGCAAATCTCGGGTGGTTCATCGATTACGCCAGGTCGCAGGGTTACGAGTTTGTGCTGCCGTAAGCGGCGGAAAGGCGGGTGAGCGACGTTGAACTTCAGAAAAACGGTTTTAAACTGCCTGCTTACCGCGCTGGCCGTCGTTACTGTAATTGCGCTGCTTGCGGGGTGTGCCGGCAAGGGGAACAATCCGGAACCGACGGCGGAAAACTCTGAAAACAGCGAAAAAGCGGTGCTGTTCAAGCTTTCGGACGGTACGCCGGTTTACGAGTTCTGCTATGAGAGGTTCCTGTTCCTGATCGGGAACGGAACCGGAGAACACGACGCGCTGCTGTCGAGATTTTCCGGAAATAACGCGGGGGGCGAAGAAACTCAGACTGACTCAAGATTTACGGCCGCGCGCGCCGCAGCCGGACTTGCCGCCGAGATTTCGATGTGCCAAAAGGAAGGCGTGAAGGACGACGACCCCGCGGTTACGGCGGCGTACGAAAACGCGCTGAAAGAAGTTTCCGCAGCGTATGAGGCTTCGGACTTCGAAGGAAGCGAGGACGAGTTTTCGAAAGGCTCGAACGGCGTGACGAAAGATGAATTCGCTGCGTTCGCGGCAATGCTGAAGCGCACAGAACTGCTGGCTGAAAAGCTCGCCTCCAAAGCGGACGCAGGAAGCGGGGCGGTCGCGAAGTATGTTGAAGAAAACAGGGACAGGTTCTTTTCGGCGGTGTTCGCGTACGCGTATTTCAAACCCGCAGACGCGCAGGGAAAAACGAGAGACGCGGCCGCTTTTACTGAGTGGCTGAAAGGCGTTCTCGCGGAGGTTTCTTCGGCGGAGGACATGACAGCTTTCGTCGAAAAGTACTCGGAAAGCGACGGAAAGTCCGAGGACGCGGTGTTTTTCTACGACAAATCCGGAACGGATTCGTCCGTGGCGGCCGGCGAAGCGCTTGAACGGTTTTTCGACTGCGGAGAATATGAAGCGGACGGGAAGTACGTTATCGAGGATGCTGGCGGTTTTTACGCTTTGTACTGCCTTGAGGCGGGCGTTCCCGAAGGAGCGGCTTTCGAGGAGAGCGTCGCCGACGAAATCCGGGACGCATTCGCGAGGTCCGAGACCGAGAATTATATAAGGCCTCTGCTTGAAGACGCGGAGGCGGCGATTGCCGGCATTTTCATTTAATAACTTTAAGTCCGGCACAAATAAACATTTTCCGGAAATTTTCCGGGAAATAAACAGGCGGCGTACTTGGGGCATTCACGCTTCACGGACGAACCGCAAGACAAAAGATAAAAGGGAAAGACATGGCTACCGACAAAAACAAAACCAAATCCAATACCAAATCGGGAACGGCGCAGAAAAAGAACGGGAAATCCGGCGGAAATACCAAAAAGACTTCCCAGGCGCAGGCGCCCGACAAAAAGAAGAGCGTGAAGGAGGAAAAGCAGGACGCCCGCGTTACCGTCAAGCACAGAAGCGCGAACACCCGTGAAATCACCGCGATCGTGATGGTTTCCGTGTGCGTTTTCGTAGTCGTGTGTATGCTCGGGAAGGCGGGGCTGGTGGGATCTTTTGTTAAAGAGGTCCTTTACGGCGTGTTCGGACTTATCGGCACGATACTGCTTCTAATCGCGGTGCTCGTGCTGTCGTTCTCGATCCTGAGAGGCACCCAGTCGCAGACGTTCACCGGCCGCACGACCGCGGCGATGATCTTCTTTTTCCTGTTCCTCACAGCGCTTTTCCACTCGCTTTCCAACTGCTACGACAGCTACATCGCCGAGCACGGTCAGGTGAAATTCCTGCCGCTCGTTCTGTCGCTGTGGAAGTCGCACGAGGTCAGTCCCTTCGGAGGCGGACTTATAGCGGGCGGCGTGGCGACGGCGTTGTTGGCGACCATTTCAAAAGTGGGAGCGCTGGTCGTGCTGGTTCCGCTGACGCTCATTTTCGCGATGCTCCTGTTCAAGTTCTCGCTGCTGCCGTTCTTCACGAAGGTCAGCGACGTCACCTCCAAGGTGGGCACGTCTGTCGGTAACGGTTTCAAGAAGCTTTTCGGACGCGACAGGAACAGGCAGGAGAACACCGACCAGATCAAGGTCGTGTCGGTGCCCGGCGACCAGAAGACCGCAGCGGACGAACAGAACAACGAAGACGACGAGGAGAACAAGCCGAAGGAACACTACACCGACGAGTTCTTCACGAAGAGGGAGAATGTCGGCCGAATCGTTTTTGACGATGACGACATCGAGAACAGCACGCCTTCCAGCAGCGACGTTTTCGGCTCCGAGAACGGAATGGACGGCTCAGGTGACGGCGGGAAGGTCGACTTCCTGTTTGAGGGCGCCGATCTGACCGGAGCGGATGATTATTTCAAGAGTCCGACGCTTGCGGGCGAGGACGCAACCGCGGGTGAAGGCGGAAATATGCAGTCGGGCGACGGCTCAGGCGCGGCTTCTTTTGCGGGTATCGATTTTGCCGACGCTTCGGGAAAAAAGAACGCTTTGGGCGAGCCGGTTTCGGCGCCTTCGCGGGACAACGGCACGTCCGGTTATGCCGGCGCATTCACGACTGCGGGCGGCGAAGACACGGCTGCGCAGCATGACAAAACCGCGAATACTGCTACGGCTGACGCCACTGCGGACTCGAAAAACGAAGAAGAACAGGACAACGCGCCCGAGGATAAAAAGCCGGCCCACTTCGGTCCGAACGATCTTCCCGTTCTCAACAACGAGACGTATAAAAACTACGTTCTGCCTTCGATAGACCTGCTGAAGTACGACGGCGCCTCAAAGACGGCCGCCTACAACGCGAGCCTTGCGGAGTGCAGCGCAACCAAAGAAAAGCTTATCGCGACTCTCAAAAACTACGGCGTGGAGGCAACCTGCACCAACTACTACGTGGGTCCGACCGTCACGCGCTACGAGATCGTTCCCAAGGTCGGCATCAGGATGAACCGCATAAAGGAGCTTTCGGACGAGATCGCGTTCTACCTGGCCGCGGAAACGGTCAGGATCGAGGCACCTATTCCCGGCAAGAGCGCGGTGGGCATCGAGGTTCCGAACAAGGCAAGATCCACGGTCTTCCTGAGAGAGATAATCGCGTCTGACGTTTTCAAACGCTCCTCCTCGAAGGTTTCCGCGTCGCTGGGCAAGGACATTCTCGGCAACCCGGTGGTCACAGACATCGAAAAGATGCCGCACCTTCTTATAGGCGGTACCACCGGCTCCGGTAAGAGCGTGTGCACGAACGGAATGATCATGAGCATTCTTTTCAAGGCGTCGCCGGACGAGGTCAGGTTCATTCTGATCGACCCGAAGAGCGTCGAATTCCTGCGCTACGACGGACTGCCGCACCTGCTGCTTCCTGTCGTTACCGATCCTAAAAAAGCCGCTTCGGCTCTCGCGTGGGCGACGGTCGAGATGGACAGAAGGTACGCGTATTTCGCCGAGAGGAACGTGAAGGACATTACCGACTATAACGCGCTTGCGGTCCGCAAGGGCTGGAAGACGATGCCGAAGATTCTTATCTTCATCGACGAGCTGGCCGACCTTATGATGGTCGCCGGAAAATCGGTTGAATTCGCGATCAACAGAATTGCGCAGAAGGCGCGCGCCTGCGGTATGCACCTGATCGTGGCTACCCAGCGTCCTTCGAGAGACGTTGTGACCGGTCTTATCAAGGCCAACATTCCTTCCAGAATCTGCCTCAAGGTCGCAGACCAGGTCAACTCGCAGATTATTCTCAACGCCACCGGCGGCGAAAAGCTGCTCGGCAAAGGCGACATGATCTTCGCGCCCGCGGAGGGCAAGACGCTGAGGATCCAGAACGGCTTTACAGACACGGATTCCGTCGAGGCGGTCGTGAACTTCATCAAGAGCAACACCGCCGGCGGAAAGTACGACGACAGCATCGTCGAGGCCATCGACAACGCCGAAGACCAGGGAGTTGGCGGACAGGGCCAACAGCAGGGCGGCGCGAAGAACGACACGCAGGACCTCTACAAGCAGGTCGTGGAGTTCGTGATCTCCCGCGACGACGTCTCGATCTCGAAAATCCAGAGGCAGTTCAACATCGGCTACAATAAGGCCGCGAACTATTTTGACAAGCTCGTTGACGACGGCTACGTCGAGAGATCGGTCGGCGGAAAGCCGGGCAAGGTTATAAAAAGAGGATGAAATGACTGACGTTTTAAATGAGGCTGCGGCAGCGCCGGAGTTTTCGGGGAAAATAATCAACGGGAAGGCCGTGTCGGCAAGGATCAGAACGGTTGTTCGCGAACAGGCGCTTGCGTTTGAGGAAAAATCCGGCAGGAAGCCGGCGCTCGCCGTTGTTATCGCGGGCGACGACCCCGCTTCGAAGATCTACGTGCGGAACAAGAAAAACGCTTGCGCGGAGGTCGGCTTCACATCGCTGGAGTTCGCGCTTCCCGCGGACGTTTCCGAAGAGGAACTGCTTTCGCTTATAGGCGGGCTCAACGTCGACGCGAATATCGACGGAATTCTCGTGCAGCTTCCGCTTCCGCGCGGCATCGACGAGAAAAAGATCATCAACGCGATCTCGCCCGAAAAGGACGTGGACTGCTTCCATCCGGTGAACGTCGGCCGTCTCTGCTGCGGCGACCCCGGTTTTCTTCCCTGCACGCCTGCGGGAATTATGGAGCTGATTGCGGCGACCGGAACTTCGGTGCGCGGCAAAAACTGCCTTGTTATAGGCAGAAGCAACATCGTCGGGAAGCCGGTTTCAATGCTTCTTCTCGCCGCGGACGGAACCGTCACCACAGCCCACTCCAAAACGGTCGGCCTTAAGGAGATCGCGCGGAACGCGGACATTCTTGTGGCGGCCGTCGGCAGGGCGAAAATGATCGACGCCTCGTTTATCAAGCCGGGCGCCGTCGTTATCGACGTGGGCATGAACCGCGACGAAAACGGGAAGCTCTGCGGCGACTGCGACTTCGAGTCGGTATTCCCGGTCTGCGGCGCGATCACTCCCGTTCCCGGCGGCGTCGGACCGATGACGATCACGATGCTTCTCAGGAACACGCTTTACGCTGCGGAGAGCATATTCGAAAAGAAAAAAGCGGGCGGCGAATAATTCAGACCCGCAGGTATTTAATTGATTTCCCCCTGTTCGGGAGAGTTGATGCACAGATGAGGATAAAAAATCTCGGCGACGCAAAGTCGGTAAACGAATACGTCTCAGGCAAACTCGCGCGGTTCTCCTCTATGGAAAAGGATCTCGGCTCACTTTTTGAGCTGATGTTCTCGGAAGAGGAGAACATTCTTATTGAGCGCATGAGAGGGCTGAAGGTCGAGAAAACAACCTATAAAGAGGCAAAAAACGACATTCTCAAAACCGCCCGGTTAATGCGCGGGAAGTTCGCGGACCTGCCGGAGGACGCGCCGGTGGGCATTTACATGGCGAACAGCCTTCTGTGGATCGAGATGTTCTGGGCGGTCATTCTGTGCGGCAGGCGGCCTCTTCTGATGAACCTTATGCTTGCGGAGGAGACGCTTAAAAGCGCGTGCGAAATGTGCGGCGCGGCGGCGGTTATTGCTGACGGTAAATTATGCTGCGGCGGATCGGTGTGCGGGCTTCCCGCTTATTCTGCGGAGAGCATTTACGAAGAAGCGTGCGCGGTTAATGAGATTCCCGAACCGGACCTGCGCGCATGCGGCGGTGAGATTCTTTTGATGACTTCGGGGACGACTTCCGGCGTCAAAATCTGCGCCTTCGGTGCGGAGGAGCTCTACTGCCAGATCAAGTATTCGTTCGAGATTATCAAGCAAAACCGGCTGCTGGCGAGGCATTACAGGGGCGAGCTGAAGCATTTGACGTTCCTGCCGTTCTACCACATTTTCGGACTCGTCGCGGTCTATATATGGTTCGCGTTCTATTCCAGAACGTTCGTGCTGCTGAACGACCTCGCGGCCGACACGGTCACGCAGACGGTCAGGCGCAGGCACGTGACCCACATTTTTGCGGTGCCGCTGTTCTGGGAAAAAGTGTACGGCGCGGCGATGAAAAAGATTAAATCGCGGGGGCCGGCGACGGTCGCGAAGTTCGAAAAGGGAATGAAGCTCGCGGAAAAAATCTACGCGTTGCCGGTTGCCGGGAACGCGCTCGGCAGGGCGTTTTCGAAGGCGGCTTTCGGAGAGATTCGCAGAGGGATGTTCGGCGACAGCATCAGCTTCATGATAAGCGGCGGCGGGCCGATTTCCGGCGAGGCGCTGCGGTTCTTCAACCTGATCGGCTACAGGCTCGTGAACGGCTACGGCATGACCGAGACCGGAATCACAAGCGTCGAGCTCAGGAACCGCGTCAAAGACATTGTAAAAGGGGCGGTGGGCAGACCCCTGGGCGGCGTGGAGTTCTCGCTGGACGGGAACGGCATGCTGTCGGTAAGGGGCAAGGTCAACGCCAAATATATCATCGAAAACGGCGTGAGGCGCGAGGCGGACGGCTACTTCGCGACCGGCGACCTGGCTTCGGAGGAGAACGGCTACTACAAGATCCTCGGCAGGAACGACGACCTTATCGTGCTTGCCGACGGCGAGAACATCAACCCTGACGAAGCTGAAAAGGTTTTCAAGGACGCCGGCGCCGAAGCGGTCTGCCTTGTTAAAAAGGGCGCCGGCGCGGTCCTCGTTGCCGAGGTGAAAAGGTTTTCGGGAACAGGGGAAGCGGCGGCGCTCAAAGCAAGGCTTGAAAAGGCCGCCGCCGCGTCAAACCTCCGCGGCAGGATATCCGAGTTCATAATCACGGATAAAAAGCTTATTGCCGACGGCGACTTCAAGGTCTCGCGAACGAAGATCAGGAAGCTTCTCGAGAGCGGCGGAATTGAGGATATTTCCTGGAAATACAAAAATGAAGGCGAAGGCGGCGAAGAAGCCGGTAAGACCGGAGAAATTCCCGACGCACTCGTAAAAAATATAATACAATTCATGTGCGACGCCACCGGAGCGGACCCCGAAAACGTAAATCCGGACAGCGATTTCTTCCGCGACCTCGGCGGCACTTCGCTCGACTACTTTCAGCTCGTTTCCGACCTCGACAAAGAGTTCGGGTGCGGCTTCCCGGCCGGCAGTGACGGAGCAGGCCTGACTACCGCGGAAGGGCTCGCGGCGTTTATGAAGGAGGCGGGGCTGTGAGGTACGTTCTATTTAACTGGTTCGCCAAGCTGACCGGCTGGCCCGGCGCGCTCCTTCTTTTCAGGGCGAAGGTCTTCTACGAGGACAAAGAAACGAAAAACGCGTACCTGAAAGGCCCCGCGGTGATCGTCTGCAACCACACGTCGATTTTCGACTACGTGCAGCTTCTGTTCGTCTTTTTCCGGAGGACGGTCAGGTTCCAGACCGCGGAGGTCCTCTATGAGAAAAAAGGGCTCGCAAGGCTGCTTAAGATGCTCGGGGCGGTGTACGTCGACAGGGACGCGAAGGATTTCGGCTTCGTGCCGAAGTCGGAGGATATTCTCGACAGGGGAGGCGTGCTCGGTATTTTTCCGGAGTCGCGGCTGCCGCTGAAAGACGAAGAAAGGCCGCTGGAGTTCAAACCAAGCGCAGCGTATATAGCTCTCGCGATGAACGTCCCGGTCATTCCCGTCTACACTGACGGCAGGTATTTCAAGGTTTTCAAGCGGCCCCACGTGACCGTCGGGAAGCCCATTGACCTCTTTGATTATTACGATCCGGACGTTTCCGAGCGCGAAAACCTCGCGGTTTGCTCTGAGAAGCTCAGAGAGGCCGTTATAAGGCTCGGCGAGGCCACGGAGGAGAAATTACGCTCCTGAAACAAGAATGCCCGCAAACGCGTTTAAAATCGCTTAGAACGCATTGGCGGCGGAAAGAAAGGCGGATGCCTTATGGGCACATTCATTTACGACTTTGTACATTTTACGGCTTGCCCGGCGCTGCTCTGGTACTGGCCGAAAAAGTATTACGAAAACGAAAACGCGAAGAAAAAGGTCAGGGGCGGCGCTCTGATGATCAGCAACCACAACTCGATGGCCGACCCCATGTATCTTATGCTCTGCATCTGGTACCGCCGCCATCACTACGTGTGCGCGAAGGAGCTCTACAGCACCCCTTTCAGGCGCTGGATGTTCACGCAGTTTCTGACCATTCCCATCGACCGCGAGAACTTCGGAATGAGCTCGTTTAAGGAAATCACCGGCCATCTGAAAAAGGGCGACCTGTGCGTGATTTTTCCCGAGGGGCACGTCGTGCGCGGCAAGGAAGGCTGCGGCTGCGGCGGGGACAGCGTTCCCGAAGGCTCGGAAGGCGGGCAGAAGCAGGGAAAAGAGCAGGGCGGCGCAAAAAAAGAACTTGAAAAAAAGTCGCCGATGGTGGATAATTTAAAGTCAGGCATGGTTCTGATGGCGTATCAGAGCGGCGTGCCTGTCTGGCCTGTTTACGTGCGCAGTAAGCAGAAGATTTTCGACCGTCTGAGGATCGCAATCGGCGAGCCCGTGGACGTGAAGGCGCTTCTCGGGAACATGCCCACGATGGACCGCATCGAGGAGGTCGCGAGAATGCTCGGCGAGAAGGAAAACTACTTAAAGTCGCTTGTCGAGGGCGTTCCTTATGAGACCTCTGAAACGGACGGCGGCGGAAACGGCGCGCAATAAAGGGCGCAGTAATTCTTAATATACAGACAACATTCCCGCGCTCACAAGCGGCCGCGGCGGCACATTATGCCGCTCACTCAAAACGTCGCGCGCGCACGGGCAACTAATTTAATCAGCGGAGGGTACTATGAAGGCAAAAGACATCAGCTATTTCGCACGTTACACCGACAGCGAAACTTTTTCGCGTCTCGTTTACTATAAATCGGTGGGCGAGATGTGGGAGGCGGCCGTTTCCTACGGCGACAGGAACGCAGTCGAGGACAAGGAGAACGTTCTGACATATTCGCAGCTGAACGTTCTTGTTAGGAAGTTCAGAGGCTACTGTGCCGCCAACGGCATCGTGAAGGGCGACCGCGTGGGAATACTTCTTCCGAATTCGGCCGACTTTTTGAAGGCGTTTTTCGCGCTCTCTGGAATGGGCGTCACCGTCGCGGTGCTGCCTGTCCAGCTTGACCCGGGAACGATCTTCGGCGTCTCGATGATGTTCGGGCTCAAGGGCATCGTTTCCGGCGCCGGTCTCGAGGAGAAACTGGCTGTCGCGGAGGCGAGAAAACCCGGATTCGTCAAGCTTCTTGCAAGCGGCGAGGGCGAGGAGACGGATTACGATCCGGACGTTGAGCCCGACGACGACTGCGTTATCATGTTCACGGGCGGCACCACCGGCCGCAGCAAGGGCGCGCTTCTCAGCCACAGAAATATGATCGCCGGCACGGTTTTCGGCTGCTACAGCCTGAAGGACGTTTTCTACAGGAGATACATCCTCTGCCTGCCGCTGTCCCACGTTTTCGGACTCGTCAGGAACCTCATGTGCAGCGTCTACACCGGCAGCACGCTCTGCATCTGCCGCAACAACAAGGACCTCTTCGCCGACATCGGCGCCTACAGGCCGAACGTTCTCGTGACCGTTCCCGCGCTGGTGGAAATGGCGCTGGGTCTTTCGCGTCTCTTTAAGAAGAACATGTTCGGCACCATCGAGTATATTATCTGCGGCGCGGCATGGGTTCCGCCTTATCTCATTCAGGAGTGCGGCAAGCTCGGCGTTACGATCTACCCCGGATACGGCCTTACCGAGTCCGCCAACCTGGTGTCCGGCAACCCGACCCCCTTACTGAAGCCCGAGTCCGTCGGCATTCCTTACCCCGGACAGGAGCTCAAGCTGGTTGACGGCGAGCTGTGGCTCAAGGGCGTCAATATCATGAAGGGCTACGTCGGCGCACCGGAGGAGAACAAAATCGCGTTCTCGGAGGACGGCTGGTTCAAGACAGGCGACCTTGCAAGAATCGACGAGGACGGCTACCTTTATATCACCGGCAGAACCAAGGAGATCATCGTTCTTTCCAACGGCGAGAACGTCTCGCCCGCCGAGGTCGAGGCCCGCTACGACGAACTGAGCTACGTTCAGGACTGCCAGCTCTTCGAAGACGCCGACGGTGACGGACCGCACTTCCTGCACCTGGAGATCGTTCCCAGAAAGACCGAGCTGGCCATGTTCGACGCAGAGACCGCGAAGGCGAAGCTTCTTGAGGCAGTATCTACAGTCACCGAGTCGCTTCCCGCGTACCAGCGCCCCCAGAGAATCACGATCCGCACCGAGGACTTCGAGCGCACGCCCGCGATGAAGATCAAGAGATACAACAAGTTTGCCTGATCCGGAGGTTCAATTATGCGAACGCGTGAGGAAATTGCCGCCAAGCTTAAGGAAATACTGATCTACCAGAATCCGGGCGACAGCGAGAGGATCATGAAGGGCACCGAGGAATCAGGCCTTACCGACTATTTCGGGCTGTCTTCGGTCGGCATGATCTACATGATTATTATTATCGAGAACGAATTCGGCGTCAGCTTCGACAACGTCGGCATGGGCGATTTTAAGACGCTCGGCGACGTGGTCAGCTACATCGAAAACGCGCAGAAAAACTGAAAGCGGGGAAGCGCTGAAATCTTCTTTGAGCGCGTGAACGTGCCGCCCGGTTTGAGTTTGCCGGCGGCGGAAAGGAGTGAAAATGTACTGGATTATCGCGGCTGCGGTGCTTCTTGTGGCGCCTCTTGCGGGTCTGATCATTTTTGCTTTTTTCAGAACGTACCACCGCGGGAAGGAGATTCCGCTCGAATCGCTAAATCTTTCGGAAACGCACTACGCCCCCTACGCGGACAGGCTGCTCGCCACGCTGAAAGAGATCAAATCGATTCCCTACGAGCCGGTCAGGATCAAATCCTACGACGGACTGACCCTCGGCGCGAGGTACTACGATTTCGGGAACGAAAAGACCGTTATCGCGCTCCACGGCTACAGGGCGACGCCTTTTAACAACGTTCACGCGGCTTTTAAGGTGTTCCGCAACCTCGGCTACAACGTGCTTCTCGTGTCGCAGCGAGCCCACTTCGACAGCGGCGGCAGGATCATTTCCTTCGGAACCCGCGAGAAGAACGACCTTCTTAGCTGGCTCGACTGGCTTCGCGCAAGAACCGGCGGAAAGGAAGTGGCGCTCTTCGGCGTATCGATGGGCGCCGCCACGATTTGTCTTGCAGCCGACAGGCTCGCGGAGTACCCCGAGGTGAAGTTCATGGCCCTCGAGTGCGGCTACAGAACCGGCTGCGATACCATCAAGAACGGAATGCACAAAATCGGGGCGTTCGGCCGGCTGCTCGCCGAGGTGTCGAGGTTTTCGGGAATCCTTTTCGGCGGGTTCGACACCGGGAAGGAGCAAATTAACGAAAAGCTCGCGAAGTGCACGGTTCCGGCGCTTTTCATTCACGGAGGGGCGGACGTGGTCGTTCCCGTCGCGGCGTCGGAGGAGCATTTAAAGGCGCTCGCGTCTGAAAAGAAGGACCTCGTTGTGGTGGACGGAGCGGGGCACGCTGAGGCGTTTATCGCGGACCCGGAAAAAGTGGAGAGCGCGATAAGAAAGATACTCGGGAATGAGGATTTATAAACTAATGAAGTGAGGTTTTGAAATGAGTTTTAAGATTGTTATCGACATCACGTGCGATCTCTCGGCAGAGATCAGGGAGAGATTCGGAATCGAATATATTCAGGGTCACGTAACGTATCCCGACGGTCAGGAGATCGTCTCCAAGATGGAGTGGGACGTGGAGACCTGCGAGGAGTTCTACGCGAAGCTTAAAAAGAACCCCGAGGGCTACAAGACGGCGCCGCCGACGCTTCCGGAAGTTACAGCCGTATTTGAGGAGCACGCCGCGAAAGGCGAGGACGTCCTCTATTTCTGCATGAGCTCGAAAATGAGCTGCACCTACGACATCGCCTGCAACGCGAGAGACGATCTGAAAGAGAAGTATCCGGACGTCAAGATTCTCGTCGTCGATTCGCGCAAGTTTGCGACCGGCGGCGGTCTGCTCGCGGTTCTTGCTGCGGTCAAGCGCGAAGAGGGTCTCGGCGTTGAGGAAACGTTCGCGTACTGCGAGGAAATCAAGTGGTCGATCCACCAGGCCGGCTGGCACGACGACCTTCAGTTTTCCGCTAAAAAAGGCAGAATTTCGAACTCGAAGGCGTTCATGGGAACCCTTATCGGAATCAAGCCCTGCGGCGATTTTTCGAAGGACGGCATGACCAC
The DNA here is from genome assembly GCA_002309655.1 of Mageeibacillus sp. UBA1212. GTDB lineage: Bacteria > Bacillota > Clostridia > UBA1212 > UBA1212 > UBA1212. The sequence goes on along the minus strand of DBXM01000051.1, from coordinate 3,812 downwards.
CGTTCTCACCAAGATCAAGGGCGAGAAGAGCGCCTACAGGATCCTTCTGGACTACATCGGCGAGACCGCGATCGACCCCGAGAACCAGGTCATGATAGTCGCGAGCTCCGCGAGAAGGCCCCAGGCCGAGAAGTTCCTGGCGATGATTAAGGAACGCTTTAACCCGAAGGAGATTTACTACACCGACATTTTCAGAAGCAGCGGCTCCAACTCGGGCCCCGGAATCATGGCCTGCTACTACACCGGCAAGAAGATTTCCGACGACCTCAAGGAAGAGGGCGAGATTTTTGCACGCCTCGGGAACTGAAGTTTAAACCGGGACAATCTTACAGAGACTTTAAGAATCAGGGTAACAGATGGCAACATATCGCATTGACGGCACCGCGTTCTCGAAAATGATGCGCGGCGCGCTACGGAAAATAAGCGAGAACGAACAGAAGGTCAACGACCTGAACGTTTTCCCGGTTCCCGACGGGGACACCGGCACGAACATGAGACTGACCGTTCAGCACGGCATAAGCGACGCGGAGGGGCAGCAGAAGCTCAACGCGTATCTTCGCGCGATGGCGGACGGAATGATTATTAACGCGCGCGGAAATTCGGGCGTTATCGTGTCGAATTTCTTCGACGGCTTCGCGCGCAGTCTCAGAAGGTACGAGACTATGTCGGCGGCTTCGATGGCGGCGGCGCTGGTTCACGCCTACAGGCAGGCCTACGCGGGCTGCAGGTCGCCGAAAGAGGGCACCATTCTGACGGTCGCGAGGGAGGGCATTGAGTTCATCAGACCTCAGCTTCCGCGCAACTGTTCGTTCGAGACGCTGCTCGGGATGTACGTTTCCCGCCTCAAGGTTTCCCTTGTCAACACGCCCGAGCTGCTTCCTTGCCTTAAGGAGGCCGGCGTTGTCGACAGCGGCGGAATGGGGCTGGTGCTCATTTTCGAGGGCATGCTGTTGTACCTCAACGACCCGTCGTACATCGACGGCGTGATGCCGGTTCCCGAGGAGCGCAGGAATGCCGCGAAGGTCAACCTGTCCGCGGCCGCCTTCAACGAGAACACCGTCTTCACGTTCGGCTACTGCATGGAGTTTCTGCTCCAGCTGATGAAGGGCCCGAACTACATTTCTTCATTCAACATGGCGTCCTTCAACGACGATCTCGAGCGTCTCGGAGAGTCCGTGGTGGTCTCGAAGATCGGCTCGCGCGTGAAGGTTCACGTCCATACGTTCAAGCCCGCCCGCGTCATCGAGCTGGCCCAGAACTACGGCGAATTCGTGAATTTCAAGCTCGAGAACATGTGCGTCCAGCACAACTCACTTTTAAACGAGGGGAAGCACGAACACTCCGTCGAGGAGAACAGCCGGCAGGCGCTTGAAGAACCGGAAAACTTTGCAGACGTTACCGGAGGCGAGGACCTTGGGGCATCCGGAAGTCCGGGCGAGAACGATTTGAAATTTGTCGCGCCTGAGATCGACGACGAGGACCTCTTCAAGAAGAGAACGACCGTTCTGGCCGTGAAGGACCTCTACAAGATCTGCGTCGCGAACGGCGAACAGGCTTCCGCGCTTCTCACCGAGTGCGGCGCCGACATTATCATCGACGGCGGCCCGACAATGAACACTTCCTCGGGCGAGTTCCTCGACTGCTTCAAATCAGTTTTTGAGAACGCCCCGGACGCCTCGATCATTGTATTCCCGAACAACCCGAATATCTTTTTCGCCGCTGAACAGGCGGTAAGGCTCTCCGGCAGCGACAGAATTTTCATCGCCAGAGCCAGCAACCAGGCCGCGTGCTACTTCGGTATCGCCGCCGACAACCCGCAGCTTGAGGTCGGGGAACGCGTTAAAGCGCTTTCCGAAATGGCCGAAAACGCAGCCACGCTTTCCGTTTTGAAAGCTACCAGAAACTACGGCAGCAACGGCATCCGCTGCGCCGAGGGCGACTGGATTGCAATCTCCGGCAACGAGCTGACTGCCGTGTCACCCGATGACCCCGGAGCAGTGGCGGCGCTCGCCGTGAAGAACGTTCCCGACTTCGAGAGCCGCGAGACCGCGATCATTTTCACCGGCGCGACCGCCGACCCGAACGTCACCGAACGAATCTCCGAAGCGCTCGAAGAGGCGTGCCCCGACATCGAGTTCAACCTCGTGGAGGGCGGGCAGCAGACGCCGGACTATATCGCTGCAATCGTGTAGTGAAAATAAGCAACTAAGTAAAACATATAACGGAGTTAATTGTGTCGCCTTTAGAAATTTGCCTACTTATAGGAGGAATCGTCCTCGGTTCCGGCTTGCTTTTCGGCGTCGGGTTCACGTTCTACGTGGCCTGGCGCGTCTATTCCGCGACCCTTTTCAGGCCCGATAACGAAAAGCGCGAGAGGAAGTGTTCGTTCCCGTCGGATCCGGAGCAGCTTCTTATGTACAACCGCGGCCTCGAGTGGGCGGACAAATACGCGGCGGCAAAAAGGGAAGTTTCCGTAGAGAGCGAGGGGCTTAAACTCGTCGGCGAGTACTACGTCTTCGGTGCGGACAGGGCGGTCATAATCATTCCCGGCCGCACGGAGAGTCTCACGTATTCCTACTATTTTGCCGAGCCATACAGGGCAAACGGCTTTAACGTGCTCGTTTTCGACAGCAGGGCGACAGGCTTTTCCGACGGGAAATACTACGCGCTCGGCGGCCGGGAGTATAGGGACGTTTTGAAGTGGGGCGAGCTCCTTCACGACAAGTTGGGCAACTCGAAAGTATTCCTGCACGGCATCTGTATCGGCTCCGCCACTGCGATCTACACGCTGACGTCGGAAAACTGCCCCGCATACTTCGCGGGAATGTGCGCCGACGGCATGTACAAGAACTTCTTCGAGACGTTCAAGGAACACATGATCGAACGTAACAAGCCGGTATTCCCGGTGTGCTACCAGGTCATGCTTCTTCTTTACATCAACACCGGCACGCGCGCGATAAGCTACGGCCCCTACAAGGCAGTCAAAAAGCTCGACAGACCGATCCTTTTCATCTACACCGACAAAGACATCTACTCGCTGCCGGAGGAGAGTAAAAAGCTCTACGAGTCGTGCGTTTCGCCGAAAAAGAAGATCGTCTGGTTTCACAAGGGCGGCCACTCGCACATCAGAATCAACGACGAAGAGGGGTACGACCGTGAAATCGGAGTGTTTGTCAACGAACTGGGGGAGGACGGAATATGGTAATCGAGCTTAACAAACAGGCAAGCGACGAGTTTTATAAAGAAACGGTCAACATTACGGTACAGTCGGCGAATCTGTGGAAGAACCCGCGTTATCAGTTCAGAAATATGTACGTCCGTTTTACTGCGCTCCTTATCGCGAGCGCCGTTCTGCTCGCCCTGCTTACAGGTCTGGCAATCATAAACAAACCGGATTTTCTGATAATAACAGGCATTGTTATCATGGCTCTTGTCGTGCTTCTGAACGCGTTTTCGCTCATCACTATGAACGCGCAGCGAAAGAGTCTTAAAGAAGGCTTTAAACCCAGGACTTTAACTTTTGACGATGAATTCTTCGGGCTCCTGAATAACGACGGGTCGAGCGCCACGAAAAAATCCTGGGATCAGTTTGTTTGCGTGCGGGTAAGCCCACAGACGATATCGTTTATCCCGAAAAAAAGTTCAGACGCGATCATCCTGTTCGTTTCAAGGGAGTACGAAAATGAAATCTGCGGGTGGCTCAGGGAGAACAGACCGGACGTTCTCATTGTGACGCAGAACAAAATCTGATTTGCAAATATAAAAAGTATCGTCAACTTGCGAAAACGGGTCCCGCCGGCCGGCGGGACCCA
>DBXM01000048.1 GCA_002309655.1 Mageeibacillus sp. UBA1212 | reverse complement strand
GGTCTCAAGGACGGCAAAGAGCACAAAATCCAGGCTGTTGCGAAAATGGACAACGGCGACATCGTCAAGCTGAACAGATTCGAGGGCGAAAAGGACAGAGACGCATATGTTAACTACAAGGCGCAGCTGGTTGAAGAACCTCACACGGATCCCGTTCCGCAGACCGGCGACGCGACCGTGGCGCTCATCTCGATCGTGGCGGTCATCTCCCTCGCAGCGGTTGTCATCTTCCGCAAGAGAGCGTTCTGAATTAAGAAGCACTGATTTAATGCTCTTTACGCAAGCGGCGAATGGATTACTGCGTAAACTTGAACGCAGTTCGTATATCAATACTGTTCTTCAAGCGTATAAGGTGTCTTTCGACAATTGTTGCCGCTTGCTTTGCGCGAGCTCCCCTCTCGCAGTACACTTGTACAGCTTCGGAGTCGCGCACGCAAAAATAGCTATTAAATCAGCACTTCATTAGATTTGAAAGCCGCCGCCCGCGACGTTCGCGGGCGGCAGGCTGAAACACACAGGGAAGAAGCGGTTTCAAAACGGGACTGCTTCTTCCCTGTGTATTTTTGCGGTCTTCGGGGCGGCATTCACGACCGTAGCGCGCGTTCACGAATGCGCCCGAAAGTGTTCACGAAAGAACACACGAAAGCGTTCCGGCAACCTGAGAAGTATTGAAAAAGGCTTAACTCGGCGGGGTTCAAGGTTGACACGGCGCCGCATATTTAATATAATAAAAACGTGCGTAAAATATACACAACAGGGAGATGAGATAAATGTTTGAACTGGATCAATACAGCGCACAGCTGCCTTCCATGCAAAAAAATTTATACGATTTGAGGGATTCACTTTGACACGGAGGGAATGACCAACAAAGTCGAGGAACTCGAAAACAAAGCAACGGAGCCGGATTTCTGGAACGACTCAAAGCGCTCGCAGGAGACTCTCAAGGAGATAAAGGTCCTGAAGGACAAACTCGAGAAGATTCACGCGCTTGAGGAACAGTACGACGAGATCCAGCTTTTGATTATGCTCGGAAATGAGGAAAACGACCCTGAGGCGCCGGCTGCGGTGGCCGCGGCGGTCGAAAAATTCAACGAGGAATTCAATATTCTAAAGCTCGAGACGCTGCTCACCGGCGAATACGACGCCAACAACGCGATTCTCTCCATTCACCCCGGAGCGGGCGGAACAGAGGCGCAGGACTGGGCGCAGATGCTCATGCGCATGTACATGCGTTGGGGCGAGGCCCACGGGTACGAGGTGAAGATTCTCGACCTTCTCGACGGCGACGAAGCGGGAATCAAGAGCGTGTCCATGCAGTTCAACGGGCTCAACGCCTACGGATTCCTGAAGAGCGAACACGGCGTGCACAGGCTGGTGAGAATTTCGCCCTTCAACGCGGCCGGGAAGCGGCAGACGTCGTTCACGTCCGTCGAGGTGATGCCGGAAATCGACGACACCATCGAAATCGACCTGAGGCCGGAGGATATGGAGATCAGCTACTTCAGAGCCAGCGGCGCCGGCGGCCAGCACATCAACAAGACCGACTCGGCCTGCCGCATCGTTCACAAGCCCACGGGAATCATGGTCTCGTGCCAGACTGAGCGCTCGCAGGTGCAGAACCGCGAATACGCGCTGAGGATGCTGACGTCCAAGCTTTTCGACATCAAGCGCCGCGAGAACGAGCAGCTGACGTCGGAACTCAAGGGCGAGCAGGGCGACATCGCGTTCGGCAACTCCATCCGCTCCTACGTTTTCTGCCCCTACACCCTTGTGAAGGACAGACGTACCGAGTACGAGGAGACCGCCGTTCAGAAGGTGATGGACGGAGCCCTGGACGGGTTCATAAACGCGTACCTGGCGGACGAGTTTAACAAGCGCGCACAGGGTTCGAAGAATACGCGGTAATCAGTAATCAGGCTTAATCCGAGGCCGGACCTCGAGCCGCGAAAAAGGCCTTTAAGTTCCAAGTGAAAAAACCGGAGGAAAAACAATGAAAATAGGAATAATCAGCGTGCTGCTCGGCGACCTTTCCACCGCCGAAGCGATGAAATATCTTGCGGATGCCGGCGCCGAGTGCGTCGAGATCGGATGCGGCGGCTACCCGGGCAACGCCCACTGCAAGCCCGAGATCCTTCTTCACGACGAGAAGGCGTTCGGCGAGTTCAAGCAGGCGGTGTACGGGAACGGCCTGGAGATCAGCGCCCTCAGCTGCCACGGCAACCCGGTCCACCCGAACAAGGAAATCGCGAAAAAGTACCACGACGACTTCATCAACACGATCCTCATGTGCGAGAAGCTCGGCGTCGACACGATAATCGGCTTCTCCGGCTGCCCCGGCGACTGCCCCGATTCGCAGTACCCCAACTGGGTCACCTGCGCATGGCCTGACGACTACCCGAAGATTCTCGACTGGCAGTGGAACGAGGTTCTGATTCCCTACTGGAAGAAGACCGCGGCCTTCGCGGCGGAGCACGGAATCAAGAAAATCGCCTTCGAGATGCACCCGGGCTTCTGCGTTTACAACCCGGAGACGCTTCTTAAGCTGCGCGCGGCGGTGGGCCCGATCATCGGCGCGAACCTCGACCCGAGCCACCTGGTCTGGCAGGGCATCGACGTTCCCGAGGCGATCAGGTACCTGGGCGAGGCGGTTTATTACGTCCACGGCAAGGACGTCCGCGTCGACAAAGCCAACGTGGCGAAGAACGGCGTTCTCGACACCAAGAGCTACGGCGACATTCTCAACCGTTCGTGGGTGTTCAGGACGCTTGGCTACGGCAACGATTACACATACTGGAAAGACATCGTCAGCATGCTGCGCACGGTGGGCTACGACGGCGTGATCTCGATCGAGCACGAAGACGGCCTCATGAGTCCGCAGGAAGGCCTCAGAAAGGCGATCGCGTTCCTGAAAGAGGTGCTCGTAAAGGAGCCGGCCGGCGAGATGTACTGGGCGTGAGGAGTTCAAAATGTACGACTTTTTCGCATTCATCAACAGAATGAAATATATCGAGCGGTGGGGCCTCATGCGCAACATCGTTTCGGACAACCTGCAGGAGCACTGCTTCCAGACGGCCATGCTGGCCCATGCGCTCTGCTTCATTGACTGCAAGTATTTCGGCGGGAAGCTCGTTCCCGAGAGGGCCGCTCTTTACGCGCTCTACCACGACGCCGCCGAGATCATCACGGGCGACATGCCTTCACCGGTCAAGTACTACAATTCCAGCATCCGCGGAACCTACCGCGAAATCGAGGAGAACGCGCAGAACCAGATCATCGGCATGCTTCCCGAGGACTTCAGGGAGGAGTACGGCCGCATCATCAACTACGAGAACGAGGACGCGCAGTACATTCCCATCGTGAAGGCCGCCGACAAGCTCACCGCCTACCTCAAGTGCGTGGAGGAGGAGCGCTGCGGCAACGTGGACTTTTCCAGCGCCCGCAAATCCCTCGGCAAGATCATCGCGGACATGAACATGCCCTGCGTGAACTACTTCATGGAACACTTCGCGGGCAGCTACGACAAGCCGCTCGACGAGCTTGGGAGAAACTGAAATGGGACTTTTTGAAAAGCTTTTCGGCACATACAGTGAGAAATTCATAAAAAAAGTCAGACCGGTCGTCGATCAGATAAACGCGCTTGAGCCCGAAATGAAGGCAAAATCAGACCGCGAGCTTGCGGAGCTGACGCCGGCGTTTAAGAAGAGACTGGCTGAGGGCGAGACCCTCGACGATCTGCTTCCCGAGGCGTTTGCGGCGGTGAGAGAGGCGGCGGTGCGCGTGCTCGGACAGAGGCACTACGACGTCCAGCTCATAGGCGGCATCGTTCTTCACAACGCGAAGATCGCGGAAATGAAGACAGGCGAAGGAAAAACGCTCGTTTCCACGCTGCCGGCGTACCTCAACGCGCTCGAGGGCAAGGGCGTTCACATCGTCACCGTCAACGACTACCTGGCAAAAAGAGACAGCGAGTGGATGGGAAAAATTTTCCGCTTCATGGGGCTGACCGTGGGCGTGATCCTTCACGACATGAAGCCGGCGGAGCGCCGCGCCGCCTACAACTGCGACATCACCTACGCCACCAACAACGAGCTCGGCTTCGACTACCTGCGCGACAACATGGTCCTTTATAAAGAGTACCTCGTGCAGCGCGACCTTCACTACGCGATCGTGGACGAGGTCGACAGCATCCTGATCGACGAGGCGAGAACGCCGCTCATCATTTCCGGCGCCGGCGAGAAGTCGAGCGACATGTACGAGAAGGCGGACAAGTTCGCGGCAACTTTGAAGGCGCTCGTCGTGAAGGAGACCGACTCCAAGGACCTTCTCGAGGACGTCAAGGAAGACTACATCGTTGACGAAAAGGCGCACACCGCGTCCCTTACCGAGAACGGCGTCAAGAAGGCTGAAAAGTGGTTCGCGATCGACAATCTCGCCGACTCCGAACACGCGGAGCTGCGCCACCACATCAACCAGGCGATCAAGGCGCGCGGCATCATGAAGCGCGACATCGACTACGTTGTCAAGGACAACAGCGTCATTATTGTCGACGAGTTCACCGGCCGTCTGATGTTCGGCCGCCGCTACAACGAGGGTCTGCACCAGGCCATCGAGGCGAAAGAGGGCGTGAAGGTCGAGCAGGAGTCGATGACCCAGGCGACGATCACGTTCCAGAATTTCTTCAGGCTCTACTCGAAGCTGGCCGGCATGACCGGTACCGCGAGTACGGAGGCGGAAGAGTTCGAGGACATTTACAACCTCGGCGTCGTCGAGATTCCGACCAACAAGCCGGTCATCAGAATCGACTATCCGGACAGCGTCTACCGCACCGTCAACGGCAAGTACGAGGCGCTCATTCGCGACGCGATCGAGGCGCACGAAAAGGGTCAGCCGATCCTCATCGGTACGGTTTCGATCGAAAAATCCGAGTACATCAGCAAGCTTTTCGCGCGGAAGGGCATTCAGCACAACGTCCTGAACGCTAAAAACCACGAAAAAGAGGCGGAAATCGTCGCCCAGGCCGGTAAGTTCGGGGCGGTTACGATCGCGACGAACATGGCGGGCCGCGGTACCGACATCATGCCCGGCGGCAACAGCGAATTCCTGGCGAAGCAGGAGCTCAGAAGAATGGGTCTCTCGGAGGAGATGATCCTTCTCGCGGACAGCCACGCCGACACCGAGGATCCGGCCGTTCTGGAGGCGCGGAGAATCTACCGCGAGCTCGTAAACAAGTACAACGAGGAAATCGCCGAGGAGCGCAAGAAGGTGCTTGAGGCAGGCGGCCTGTTCATTATGGGCACCGAGCGGCACGAGTCGAGGCGTATAGACAACCAGCTGCGCGGCCGTTCCGGACGTCAGGGCGACCCCGGTATGTCGCGGTTCTATCTCTCGCTGGAGGACGATCTGATGCGTCTTTTCGGCGGCGAGAGGGTCGACAACATTTTCGGAATGATGAACATTCCCGAAGACCAGCCGATCGAGCACAAGATACTCTCCAACGTCATCGAGAGCGCGCAGCGCAAGATCGAGGCGAGAAACTTCGATATCCGCAAGAACGTTCTCAAATACGACGACGTAATGAACCAGCAGAGGGAGATAATCTACTCACAGAGGCGTCGCGTTTTGAACGGCGAGAACCTCAGGGACTTCTACCTCGGGCTCATCAAATCGCGGGCCGCGGAGCTTGCGGAGACGGTGATTCCCGCGCACACTTCCGTTGAGGACAGGTCGGTGGCGGGTGCCCAGGACGCGCTTTCGGTCATTCTCAGGAGCAACGATTTTGAGGCGCTGAAAGCGGGGCTGGCGAAGTTCAAGAACAAGGACGCGCTGGCGCAGTTCATTGAGGAAAAGTGCACGGAATACTATTGCGCGCGCGAACAGATGTTCGGCGAGAACGCCCGGGAGGCCGAGAGAGTCGCACTGCTTTACGCGGTCGACAAAAACTGGATGGAGCACATCGACACGCTGGACCAGCTTCGCAACAGTATCGGACTGCGCGCGTACGGCCAGCACGATCCGGTCATCGAGTACCAGAACGAGGCCTTCGAGCTGTTCGACATTATGAACGAGACGATCAAGCACGAGGCGCTGAGAATGCTCTTCAGCTTTGTGCTCAAAACCGGCGAACAGGTCGAGAGAAGGAAGGTCGCGTCTTCGAGCAAGGAAGGCGCTTCCGGCAGGAGAAACCAGGCGGCTTCGGCTTCTGCGCAGGGGCCGGTCGCATCTACGGCTTCCGGCAGGAGCACCGGGAATACCGTTTCTCGCACGGCTCAGGCGGCGCAGGCGAGAGCCCGGAACGACCGCTCCGGCAACAGCACGACCACGTACAGGCGCGAGAAGCCGAAGATCGACAGGAACGCCCCTTGCCCGTGCGGCAGCGGCAAGAAGTACAAGAACTGCTGCGGGAAGGACGCGGACTGAGTTTCCCGTTTTTCATGTATTGCTTCACGGCGGACGGTTCTGAACACCACACAAATTACACTAATTTTAGGAGAAAGTGAGGTGAATCGCATTGACACTTCAGGACATAGTAAGACGTTTCAGAAAGATCAACCTGCCAGAGAGCGGTGAAGAAACGCAGATGGATATCGCGTACCGGCTGTACAACAATGCGATTCTGCTCATCAAAGCCGGCCGCAACAACGAGGCCAGACGCGACCTGAAAGAGGCCGTTAGACGGTACCCGCGTTTCGACGACGCGTACATGCTGCTCGGACTGACGCATTTCGCGTGCGGCAACCGGATTGACAGCATCAAAACGATCAATATGATTTCCGACCCGCAGCGCCACAACGAAGCGATGCGCTACTACGACGCGCTCGCCAGCGGGGAAGACGTCACGATCGAAGGCGAGTTTTCGGAGGCGGGAGGCGAGACTGACGCCGAGAGGCGCAGAAGGCAGCTCGAACGCGAATACACGTACGGGAGGCAGGTAGGCGACCGCGAAAACAGAAGCAGCGGCGATGACCGCGACGAAGCGGTTTCAGACACGGTTTTCGTCATTGACGAAGAGGAACCCCGCGAAAAGCAGCCGCTCAGCGACTTCGAGAAAAGGTTCCGCGCGGCGCAGAAATCCGTCAACGGAGTCGACGCGTTTGACGCGGGAATGAAGGAAAACACGCCCGCGCCCCGCGAGCGCAAGAAGCTGTCCGTTCCCGTGGTGACGCCGGCGGGAAGCGCCTCGAGCGTCGCGTTCGGCACCGCAAGCGACAGCTACTACGATCAGGAGCAGGACGAAGAACCGGAGACAGCCGCCGAAAATTCCGGAAATGACGCTCAGCCCGTGAACGAACAGCCGTCAGGCGGCCGGGTATCGTTCGACAACGACGAGTTTGACGCGGTTATAATCCCGACCCGGGCAAGACCCGGCAGGTCCGAAAACAGGTATGAAAACAGGTCCGGCTCAATTCCGGGACCTTCCTCCGAAGTTACGGAGAAACCCCTCGGGACGGAACACGAAGAGTCCCGCACCCAAAGCGGAGAGGCGTCAAAACCTTCTTCATTTGAGGAGAGGGTCGCCGCGGCCAAAAAATCCGGAAGAAGCCGCGGCTCCGACGGCACCGAAACACCGCCTCAGTCCGGATTCGCAGGAAAGAAGACAGCCGTCATGGCCATAATAGTCGCGGCGTGCATTCTTGTGACTGCCGGAATCGCGGCGCTCGCTCTGAAGCTTCACCTGGGCCACATAAACAAAACCAACCCCGGAGGAAGCCCCGCGCCGTCCGCCACAGCCGGACAGGCCACTCCCGCCACAGACGAAACTCCGGGACCGGAAGGGAACGGGACCGCGGCTCCGACTGCCGGCACTGACGCGACTCCCGGCGTAACCGGCGATCCCACCCAACAGCCCACCGAAGCGCCCACGCCCACGCCTCAGGGCAAGACCGAGGCCGAGCTGAGAGCCGAGGCTTCGCAGAAGCTCACCGAGCTGAAGAGCCTTTACGCGGCGAAGTCGTACCGCGAATGCGTCGAACAGATGAACGCTTTCGACTGGTCGCACCTCGATTCCTCGCTGACCGCCGAAAAGAACAGCCTCGCCGACCGTGCGCTCGCGTCATTCTCGAACGAGTACTACAACCTGATGTACTCGAACGTCGGCAAGGAGGACTGGAACGCGGTGCTCTACTACGCGCTTCCGCTCATTGAGTACAACCCCGAATACGAACGCGGCGCGCCGGTCTATTTCAGCGCCGGCAAGGCCTACGACTTCCTCGGGGACAAGGAAAAAGCCGAATTCTACTACCGCGAGACGATGGCGCGCTACCCGGGAACGAACGACGCGGAGTACGCAAGGTACCGGCTGTCACTTTTGACCGGCTGAAACCGCCCGCAAATACAGGCGCTTATTGAGTAATATAGGTAATTAAAAGCCGGGAAGCCGGTCGCGACCCGGAAAACGCCGGAAAACCCGGAAAACGCCGCGGAGAAGGCCCCGATGGGAGATTTTCGGGAAATATCGGGAAATATCGACGAAAAAACAAAAAAAGTAGTTGACACGGCTAACCATTTTATGGTAGAATGCCCGTTGCCGCAATTTTTTGGAGGTGTAAAACGATGAGAGTAAAGGTAATAATGGCGTGCACAGAATGCAAGCGCAGAAATTACATAACGATGAAGAATAAGAAAACCACGACAGAAAGACTGGAACTCAGCAAGTTCTGCAAATTCTGCAACAAACACACCGTTCACAAAGAGACGAAGTGATAAAGGTTTATTCGGAGGATTATTATGGCGTCCGCAAATAACGCTACTAAAGCTAAAAAGAACCCCGGCAAGGTGAAGGCGTTTTTCCAGAAGATCGGAAAGGCCATTGCCGGCTTCTTCAAGGGCATATCCGGAGAGCTTAAGAAGGTCACCTGGCCTACCAAAAAGGAGCTTTTCAAGAGTACTGTTTCGGTGCTCGCAGTCTGCCTGGTAATCGGTGCCCTGATTTTCGGCATTGATTCACTGCTCAAATTCCTTGTCGAGTTTATTCGCGCATAAGGATATTTGACTGCGCTCTGAAATGTTGAAAATTTGTGCCGCACGCACATGAAAAGACGCGAATGCGATTTTTGAAGGAGGGGGGTTGCCTGTCATGAGTGCACTTGAATTTAAATTATCATCGAATGACGACGATCAGGAGAAGAAAACCCGCGAGCCGGAGATGAAGTGGTATGTTATCCACACGTATTCGACGTACGAAAACAAGGTCAAACAGTATCTCGAGAGCAAGATAGAGAACTCCGACCTGGGAAAGACCGTTTCCAAAATCGTCATCCCGATGGTCGAGGAGACCGTTTTCAAGGACGGCAAGGAGAAGACCGAACTCAAGAAGGCTTTTCCCGGTTATGTTCTTATTAAAATGATTTACACCAAGGAGACTTGGTATATCGTCAGAAATACGCCCGGAGTCACCGGCTTTGTAGGCCCTGACCCGATGAACCCCACGCCGCTCACCCCCGAAGAGGTAAGAGCACTCAACGTGGACATCGACGACATTTCCGACGAGATCTACATTGATGCGTTTAAGGTCGGCGACCGCATTGCGATCATTTCGGGACCGCTTGCGGGCAACGAAGGCACGGTCGAGGCCGTTCTCAAGGAGAAAAAATGCATCAAGGCGATGGTTTCTATGTTCGGCAGGAAGCTTCCCGCCGAGCTGGAATACACACAGGTTGAGAAGATCGACGACTGATAAAGTTGTAATAACGGTCTTCGCGCGCCGCCGGTAAAGCCATTCCGGCACGTGCGCAAAACAGCCTGAATTTATTGGGAGGTGGAAAGTATGGCTAAGAAAATTACGGCGTTTGTAAAATTACAAATACCCGCAGGAAAAGCAACACCGACTCCACCGGTTGGACCAGCTTTGGGTCAGCATGGCTTAAACATCATGGGATTCTGCAAAGAATTCAATGAGAGAACGAAGAATGACGCGGGACTTATCATTCCTGTCGTCATCACCGTTTACGCTGATAAGACGTTTACGTTCATTACCAAAACTCCGCCGGCAGCCGTTTTGCTTAAGAAAGCCTGCAAAATCGACAGCGGATCCGGCAAGCCGAACCGCGAGAAGGTAGCGACCATTACGAAAGCTGAAGTTATGAAGATCGCGGAGCAGAAAATGCCCGATCTTAACGCGGCGGACGTAGAGGCGGCGGCCAGCATGATTGCGGGAACCGCGAGAAGCATGGGCATCGTGGTCGTGGATTGAGAGTAAGGAGAGTGAACGCGAATGTTTAGAGGAAAGAAGTATAAAGACAGCATCAAGGCTGTTGACACATCCAAGCTTTACGAACCCACAGAGGCGATCCAGAACGTTATCTCCTGCGCGAAAGCCAAATTCGACGAGACCGTTGAGCTCCACATGAGACTCGGCGTCGACTCCAGACAGGCCGACCAGCAGGTCAGAGGTAGCGTGGTGCTTCCTAACGGAACCGGTAAGACGAAGAGAGTGCTCGTTTTCGCGAAGGGCGACAAGGTCACCGAAGCCGAAGAGGCGGGTGCGGATTACGTCGGCGGCGAAGAGCTTGTCAACAAGATCAAGAACGAGAACTGGTTTGAGTTCGACATCGTTGTGGCGACCCCCGACATGATGGGCGTTGTCGGCCGCATCGGTAAGATCCTCGGACCCAAGGGCTTGATGCCTAACCCGAAGTCCGGAACGGTTTCGATGGACGTCAAGAAGGTCATCGCCGAGATCAAAGCCGGTAAGGTTGAGTACAGGCTCGACAAGACCAACATCATTCACTGCCCGATCGGCAAGGTTTCCTTCGGCGAGCAGAAGCTCCTTGAGAACTTCCAGGCGCTTTACGAAGCAATCCTCAAAGCCAAACCGGCAGCCGCCAAAGGCCAGTACGTGAGAAGCGCGGTTGTTTCTTCCACGATGGGCCCCGGCATCAAGATCAACCCGACCAAGATTTGATCCGCGAACGCTTCATTAAAGGCGCCGGATCGTTCCGCAAGGGCTTGACCAAGCAATTTTAACTTAACAACTATACTGCCTGAGACGTCGGTCCGGCGGCCTTCAACATGAGTCCGCCCGTAAATCCTGCCGAGGTAAGAAAAGCGCTTCCGGAAGAGGCGGCCTGTCATGTGCTGCCGTTCGTGAAGCTCCTTAAAACCTTCGGTGTGTCTTGGGACATGTCGAAGGTTTTTATTTGGAAGGAGGTGCAAGTTAGAAAATGCCAAGTAAAAAGATTTTAGAAGAGAAGAAGACTGTCGTTGCCGGCATCAAGGAGGATCTTGAGAACTCCAAGGGAACCGTCATCGTGGACAGCAGAGGTCTTACCGTTGAGGAAGACACAGCGCTCCGCGTCGCCCTCAGAAAGGCAGGTGTCAAGTACGTCGTTCACAAGAACACGCTCGTGACCAAAGCCGTCGAGGGTACGGCCATGGAAGGAATCACGAAGTACCTTAAAGGGCCTTCCGCGATTGCGACAGCTCCCGACTACACGTCCGCCGCGAAGATTCTCAGCGAATACGCCAAGAAGTACAAGCAGCTGAGCGTGAAGGGTGGCTTCTGCGACGGTGAGGTTCTCGACCCCGCGGGTGTCGAAAGGCTGGCGAACGTTCCTTCGAAAGAGGGTCTGCTCTCCATGCTGCTCAGCGCTCTCACGGGCAACATCAGAGGATTCGCGGTCGCCGTCAAGGCGGTTGCCGAGCAGAAAGAACAGCAGAGTGCGTAAGCTTTGTTTTGCACTGCTTTTAGGTAATTTTTGATATTGTTGCCGTCGGGAGGGCGAGGCACGCGCACCGGCGGATTTAAAGGGCGGAAACAGTTCCGCAACGACGTGCAAAACAAACTAAAAAATCAATTTGGAGGAAAATAAAATGACTGAAAAGATCCAACAGATCATCGACACTATCGACACGATGACCGTTCTTGAACTTTACGATCTCGTAAAGGCAATCGAAGAGAAATATGGCGTTACCGCTGCTGCAGCTGTTGCAGTTGCTCCCACGGCCGGCGGCGAAGCTGCTCCGGCAGAGGCTGAGCAGACCGAATTCACCGTTGTGCTCAAGAGCCCCGGCGGAAACAAGATGAACGTTATCAAGGTCGTTAAGGACGCTTGCGGCGTTGCCCTTATGGACGCCAAGAAGCTCGTAGACGGTGCTCCCACCAACCTCAAAGAGAACATCTCCAAAGAGGATGCGGACGCTCTCGCAGCGAAGCTGAAGGAAGCCGGCGCAGAGGTCGAGATCAAGTAATCGAACGCTGATTAAATGCTCTTTACGCAAGCGTTCGAACGCCTTTTGCGTAAAAAACTATTTAGAGACGGGCCGCGTCAGAGTTTTTGATGCGGCCCTGTTTTTTAAGGTTTCTGACAGGGTCTGATATGATTGAACTGAAATATCCGGTGCTGCTGGTTCACGGCATGGGCTTCCGGGACAGAAAGAGAATATGCTACTGGGGCAGAATCCCGAAAAGCCTGGAGCGCGAAGGCGTACGGGTCTTTTTCGGATGCCAGGACTCTAACGGAAGCGTCGACGGCAACGCCTCGTTCCTGGCGGAGCGGATAACCGCACTCGCCGCCGAACACAAGATCGAAAAGTTCAACGTCATCGCCCACTCCAAGGGAGGCCTGGAGATGCGGAAGGCAATCACGCACCTCGGTATCGCCCCCTACGTCGCCTCGCTTACGACGGTTTCAACGCCCCACAGAGGCTCCAAAACGGTGGACTTCTTCATGAAGATGCCGGCGTGGCTCATGAAGGCGGGCTGCGCCGTCGCGGACCTGTGGTTCAGGATCTTGGGCGACAAAAAGCCGCGCACCTTCGAGGCGGTCAAAGCGCTCACCACGAAAGCGGCGGAGGAATTCAACAAAGAGACGCCGGACGTTCCCGGGATCCACTACCAAAGCTTTGCGTTCACGTTCAAAACGAACCGGAGCGACATGACGATGTTCCTGCCGCATCTTGTTGTGAAGCATTTCGAGGGCGAAAACGACGGCCTGGTGACGCCCGAGTCGGCGGAGTGGGGCGATTTCAGGGGCACGTTCACCGGGAATTCCAACCGGGGCGTGTCCCATTGCGACGAGGTCGATATGCGCAGGCATCGCCTCACGAGGCGGGAAGGCGCCGGCATCTCGGACATTCCCGAGTTCTACGCGGGCATCGTGAAGGAGCTTGCGGAGCGGGGATTTTAAAACAAATGCAGAAATATGCCGCGGGCTTAAACCGCCGCGCTTGCTAAAAAGAAAACGTTAGACCGTGTCGATGCGGCTAACGTTTTTTTAGGTACGACCGTCACAGCGCTTCAAGTGCGAAGCGGAAAAAGGCAGTTAATAGTTTAAGTGCTGCTTTGACTCGACATCAGAGCAATGAGACTAGGAAGGCTTATCTTTTCCAGCGTTTCCGATAAATCATCAACCGATTCCCGACAACCACCAATAATCCATTCCCTGTAAACCGCCATTTTTCCGCCGATCATAAAAGTTAAAATACCGAGGTTTGAAAATCATCGGTAATCGAGTGTGAGGTAAGCAGTCGTTGGAGTAAAACGCGTATTCTTTGGAAAACGCGTTCAATTATTTGAGAGCCGAGGGTGCTAATAAATATGTTTCTGTATTCGGCAAAGTCGCCATACAATGTTGATTTGATTTTTTCGAGTATTACTTTTCTTCCAATCATCAAATCGGACAGATCGGTTTCGTCAAGAATCTTTTGGAAACGCTCAATAATATCGTTTTCAATGAAATCATCTATTTCCGATACATTATGAAAATGCCGGTAAAAAGTCGATTTGTGAACGTTTGCGGCAAGCAGAATATCTTTGACGGATATGGTGTCGCGTTTTTTTTGAGAGAGAAGCTTAAGGTATGCTTTGATAATTGATTTTTTGGTTGCTTCCGACCTGGGATCCGGCTTACTGATGTGCATAAAAAGAATTCCTCCGGGAGATTAGTATTGTTTATTACCGCGTAGTTTTGAGACTAAAACGCTTAATGTGGCAGTAGAACTCTTTTGCTAAGAGCATTATAATACTTTTAAACTGGGGGGTCAACCCAATTAGATAATGCCGGAGGGATGAGATTATGAGAAGGAAAAAGTGTCATAGAGTAATATGTTGCATTCTGTCGTTGGTTTTGACGTTGGTTGCGCTTGTTAAAATTGATAATTCCGCATTTGAATCCAAAGATGCGGTGGAGATAAACGACCGTGCGGATATACACGAAATCAACTATTTAGAGAATGAGTCGGTTGATCTTTTTGAGGAGGAAGTCCCTTTCTTTGAAAAAGTCAAACAGCGTATCGATACACCCCAAGACGATTTGCGCATAGTCAAGTATTTAATGAATGACGGAACGGTGGAAATGCGCATTTTTAATGACCCGCTTAAATATGTAACTGACAATGGTGAGGTTCATACAAAGAGTATGAAGATTTGCGAACTCTCAGGTGATGACACGTATAAGTATTCGAACATCGACAATGACATAATTATGAAATTTGGTTCAGATTATTCCAAAGGTGTTACTGCGGAGTTTAATGGACACAGCATATCTTTTTATCCATACAACGCTTCAAAGGCTGAAGCAAAATTTGACGAAAAAAGCAACACAGTGTTTTACGATGGAGTGTTCTCAAGCAATACAAGAGTTGAATATAAGGCACAGTATTCGGGATTAAAGGAGGATATTGTACTTGAGAAGTATGATGGAGTAAACAGTTTTTCGTTTGAAGTTGAGTCAAAGGAAAGAGTAAAATTTAATAATGGGAAACTCGGGTTGTATGATGAAAATGGCGTATTCTATGGATGTTTTAGTGATGTTATTATAAGAGATGCAGTCGGCAATTTTGCTTTAGGAGAAACGCGATGTGAGAAATCCTCTGGGAATGGGTATATTATTACAATTATTGTGCCTGACTCTTTTTTAACAAACGATAACACGGAGTATCCTGTAGTAGTTGATCCGTCATTTGTATTTAATTACTATACCAATACATTTGCAGGATATAAGCAAATCTGCGACGTAACACTGTCACAATATGGTTATATATACCAACCGAGTGCAGATACGTTAACCATAACTCAGAACCCATATTATGGGTTTGAAAGAGCAATAGTCAAATTCCCAAATCTTAATACTATTTTGAACAAAATCGGGCATGACAATATATCATATGTAATGTATTCATATTACTCGTTTACAAGTGCCACTAATTCTGTAACAATTTGGCCTATGAGTGTCAATTGGCAATCAAATGCCACTTCACTAACAAATACTGTCTATGATTCGCTCTATAATGGATACAATCAAACTGTATCGCTCTCGCGTTCCATTCACTTTGGACCAGGGCAAATTGATATTACTCCGATTGCGCAAGATTGGGCAAACAACGAGTATTCAAACTACGGGGTAATGATTTCCGGCAATGGAAGTTATTCATTGCTTGCTTCTGCAGAGGCTTCGAATAGCTTTAACTGTCCATATTTAGCAATTGGATACAATTGTACAGAAGCTGTGCATGATCCCCTTGAGGGCTTAAAGAAATTGATTCCGTATTCATCGAGTACTGTGATGTCTGATTATGCAATGAGTAATGGAAATGCTATTGTAATGACGTCTATTAATGATAATATTTACAACTCCAATCAGCTGTTGTTAGTTACATGGACTTATTTCGGATATACTATTCAAAATCCCTATAATGGTTACTATCTAACATCAAATAACAATTCTGTTTATTTCGCGTCAACTTTGGCGAGTGGATCTTATTGGAGTTTTGTAAACAACGGAACTGGTTATTTTATTATAGGAACCTCAAACGAGCAACTCGACTGCGCCAGCCCAAACCAACAAGGGGCTTCCGTTGGAATCAAAACTCAATCAGAGGGAATATCTGAGTCTCAGGCGACAATATGGTTTGTTTCCAGACAAATCAACAAAATACCTTTTAGACTGAAAAACGTATCATCAGAAAAGTATCTTACGGTTGCAAATGCATATGATTATGATGGGCAAAACATATTTCAGTATTCGTTATACGATTCGAATGCTCCGGATGTGTATAAACCGGTATTTGGAAGCCAAGAGGTGCGAGTATACTATGACAATGAAAATTCATGCTATAATTTGAAAACAATGGCGAGTAAAAACGGAAGGCTAAGAACCGTGTCTTGGGACAGTTTCGGGAATGCTTATCAGTATAAACCAACAATAAATAACAGATTGACTATTACATTCACAGCTAATGGTTTGGCTATAATACGTCAGAAAACAGGTTCAAAAAACGCTCTGGCTGTAACAAATGACGCTAACGGCAGTAAAGATGGTACTGGCATTAATTCTTCTGGTAATATAGTATTTACAACTTACAACAGTACCGATGACAAACAGAAATGGATTCTTGAGCCAGATATTGAGCAATTGAGGAAAGAATCATATTACAGCCAGTTTAGCGTATACTACCCTTTGCCAAATGATGAAATACATAAACAGATTAATTCAGATTTCGGCCCAAGGCAATTGAATAATAATGATAATATACACGATGGGATAGACTTATGTGCAGATGCATGGACTCGTGTTGAATCGACCATTAGCGGGAAAGTTGTTAAAATAAGAGCCAGTTTGAATGATCCGATTCCTCAAGGCGGAGTAGACATTCAATTAAGAGGATACTACGTTCTGGTTAGAAGCACTATAAATGAATATAGTTCCAATTCGCCCCTCTGCCTGCTTGTACAGCATTTGGATTATGTTAGTGTCAGCGAAGGAGACACTGTTTCACCTAGTACTTTGTTGGGATATTCAGGTACGACAGGAACAGGGCTTTATTCTTATCCGGCTCACTTTCATTACAGTTATTGTCTTGAATCAGATTTTTTGTACAATAATAGATGCAATTTTGTGGATCCTTTATTGTTTCATCCCACGGTTCAACTGTATGAGACTGTTGATAATGATAGATGCGACTTAATTCCATTAACATAACAGCACATCAATAAAGGGACAGGGCATAATCGTGCCGGAATGAAAATAACGTCTTTTTTTTTTGGAGGAACTGTGTTATAATGAAATAACAAAGAGTTTTGATTAGATGACAGATCGGCGTCTAAAATGGGAGGATTCGGGATGAAAAGAAGTTTGATGGTGATACTGATTGTAGTAGTAATACTGTTTTCGCTCTCTGCGTGTAAACCGGGAAACGGGGATTCTACAAGTACGACAGAGCCTTATTCACCCCTTGCCTCCACAGAAACTCCTTCACCGAGTCTGGCTCCGGACTTCACGTCGGCGGTTGAATTTTTGAGCCGGAAGTGGGTCATTTCCAAAGCGGAGGATGGGCAAAGAAGGACAAAGGAACCGGAAAAACTAGAACCTGGTGAAGTTTATACCGGAGGACTCCCCTACAATCAAAACCATAAGTATAATTTGTTGATTCTCGATAAGGAGCAGTCAAGTAAGATCTTGACGATGGAAGACATTACGGAAATTACTTATCTGCAATCGGAGTGCCTTCCGATTATGTTAAGATGGGATAACGTCAGCGTGCTTGATATAAACCTGTTTCTTCAGGATAATGATGATAGAGTATGTAGGGCATTCTTTTACTATCTGGATGATGCGACAGTTATCATCCTCAATGATTCTATAAAAAAACAGAAACTTGACGGTAAGCCATGGATATTGGTGATTCCGAAGGGAGACGAGGATAAATATCCGTCTTTTATCCCGCCAAAAGGAACTTTTGTAAATCGTTCTGACGAGGCGGAATCGATGCTGTTTGCTCCGTATTATCGAATGCTCCTGGAGTATTTTGAAAGTGACAGTGTGCCGGAGATGCGTTACGACTTTACCCGTATTCCATATAGAGATTATATGAAGGATTATGAAGTGTGGATGACGTGGAGATTGGAGCATCCGGATTTTTACAAAGCGTGGAAACGGATGTCATACCCTGAAAAAACACTTAAGGTGAGTGCTTCGGATACAGAGCTGTTCAGAGTAGACGGCTTGGCCTGGTGCGAGACATTTAGAGACGGTGAAGAAGAGCAGTTTACGGATTACTGCGAGGGTTTTCGGACGGAATTGCCGCGAATCTACTGCCAGATCAAGCAGTATGGTGTTCCAAAGGAGGAAATGCTTGAGTTCGTAAAGTGGATGAATTGGTCGGGAGCATTTGAAGAACTGATTTTGAATGAAGACGATGTCGAAATATTGTATTCCGGAGACGAAGAGGCGGTTATAAAGCGGCTTTTGGCGCCGCGCTCAGTATATTTTGAAGGAAAAGCGTACAGCTGGTTCGACATAATCTACAATATTACTGAATACGATCTGGGTCGGATTCTTTCGCGGGACTCGTTCCTTGCCCTTTCCGAAGGTAATTATCACGGGCATGAAGGAGCGTGGGATGAATACGCCAGAATCAGTGAAGAGGATGCGGGTGTTCTTGATTTGACATCGGCTGAAAGAGTGCTGAATGATTTTATGGAATTTTACAGGGAGGTTAGATATTCTCCTGATGCTTTGGCAGGAGCACCTGCAACGGACTACAACGAAGAATTTTTTTCGCAGACAGACTATACCAGATCATTGCATTTCTCGAATAAATCATTTTCCGAAATTCGAAAAGAAGCGCTTAATATTTTTGTAAACGATTTGTGTGAACGTTTGAACATGAATGGAGACGGATATTATACTGTGTTTTACACAAATCAGTTTTGCTTCCTCGCGTGGGACGGCGCACCGAACCAATATCTTGTATCTGATTTGTCCGGGTATTATGACGGACCGGTAGCACTGTACGGAGACGGCTTCAAGCTTGAGGACCATATCAAGATTGAGAGTAGCGACGGGGAGCATGCAGCGGTGACGCTTACCGCGAGGAACAGGAGCGGAGAAGTCGAAAAGACCTACAGCGTCGAATTTTCAAAGGTTGGCGGAAGATGGCTCATTTCGGGTGGAACTGTTTTTGAACTCGTCGAGACTTTTGAGACTGTTAGGCAATTCGGATGACGCGGGTCATTGGCGATAAAACGGCAAGCACGATTATTCTGTGATAGAGCATATGATAGATTAATAATAGGTTTTAGGAGGTGCGATAAATTGAAGAAATACTTGATTGCCGGATTATTTACGGCGCTGATCGTTATTTCTCTCGCCTCATGCAGACCGGGAGAGAATCAGCCGGTTTCGACTCCGGACGGTGCGTCATACACCGCGGCTCCGGAAGTTACCGAAGCGCTACCCACTGTGACGCCGATAGAAACTCCTTCACCGACACAGGTTCCGGACTTTACGTCGGCGGTTGAGTTTTTGAACCGGACGTGGGTCATTTCAGACGATACGCAAGACGAAAAGAACACAAAGGAACCGGAAAAACTCGAGCCGGGGCAGAGATATATCGGTGGCACTCCTAATTACGCGCTCGAAAAGTACTCGTTTCTGATTCTTGACAAGGACCAGTCGCGCAAGCTGCTGACGGCGGAGGACCTTACAAGTATTTCCTACCGTCAGTCCGAGTGCCTGCCGATCATGCTCAGGTGGGACGACGTCAGCGTGCTTGACATGTACGAAGATTGGGAATACAAAGCATGGAGGGCGTATTATTACTATCTGGAGGATTCGACGGTCATCATTGTCAATGACGCTGCGAGAAGATACGAGAGATTCGACGGGTATGACAAGGCCTGGATTCTTGTGATTCCGAAAGAAGACGAAGATAATTACCGGTCTTGGATTCCGCCGAAGGGGACGGTTGTCAAGCGCACCGACCGGAATGCATCGCTTTATGAACCGTATTACGAGCGTCTGCGCGAGTATTTTGACGATGACCCGGATGCTCCCGGACGTGTCGGACGTCTCAGAACCTCCTATGAAAAGCATATGACAGATTATACCGAATGGATGAACTGGAGGACGGAGCATCCCGACTATTACGATGCGTGGAAACAGTTGTCGTATCCGGAAAAGCCGCTTGCGAACGATTCGGATCCATATGCATTCTTCAGGGCTGACTATCTGGATTGGTGTAGAGTATTCAGAGATGAAGGTGAGGAGGCAGTAATCCATTATGACGAAACGGGAGAAAACAGGGTCGACCTTCCTAAGACGTACCTTCAAATAAAGCAGTACGGAGTTCCGAAGGAGGAAATGCTCGAATTCGTCAAGTGGATGAAGTGGTCCGGCGCCATATACGAGCAGCTTCTTAATGAAGAGGACGTGGAGGTGCTTTACTCGAACGACGACGATGCAGTCCGGCGTCGCTTTGCGGCGAAAAACGCGGTGTATTTTGAGGGAAAGGTGTATTCTCAATCCAATGTGCTGAGAAGTGTTCCGCCATATGACATTGCCCGCATGTTCACGCGCGAAGAGTTTAGCAACTATGCCACGGAGGAGGTTATTTCGTATTTGCGGGATATTTCTTCCGCCCGTCGCGAACGGATCGAAAACGCGTGGGACGAGTACGACAGGATCAGCAGGGAGGACGAAGGGGAGCTTGATATGAATTCCGCCGTGAGAGTCTTCGAAGACTTTATGAAGATCTACGAGGAAATCAAGTATTCACCGGACGCGCTTGCCGGCGACCCGGTCTGGCCGTATGATCCAGATTACTTTTTGTCTTACGAGGAAGGTCAGTATCTGCGGTTTTGCAAACTGCCGTTTCCTGAAATTTTCGAACAGTTTGCAACGGTTCTCTCCCCTGATATACGCGACAACTACCGCTTAAAAACGTCCAACACAAAGTGCCAGTTTACTTACTTTATATGGGACGGCTGGTTTGATGCGGACGGGCATGATATGAATTACCACATATCGGCGAACCCCAAGTTTTACAACGGGACTGTCGAACTATTCGGCGACGGCTACGCGCTTGCCGACCATATCAGAATTGTTGAAAACGGCAACGACCGCGCTGAAGTGACGTTGACTGCGAAAAAAAGGAGCGGAGACGGAGAACAGACTTTCAACGCGACATTCTCCAAGTACGGAGGAAGGTGGTACATTTCCGGGGGAAGCATTCTTGAACTGCTGGCACCCGTCGAATGAACCGTTATCCGGAAGATACGGTGATCATCCGGACTGGGTTATGTTTTCGGGAGACGGGTCAGAACATTCCATCGTGCTTTCCGATGGGGGATATCGCGCAGATAAAGAGGCCGTTATAAACGCTTTTGTTCACAATCAGTGGCTTGACGGAGCACCGGCGTTTACAGTTTTTCAGGATCGTATCGAGATTCTTTCCAAAGGCACACTACCCCCCAAGCAGACTATGGACGGTTTCTTTGCCGGCGAATCTGTTCCGGTAAACGAAAAACTCGCTAAAATTATTCTTCAGCTTCACATCAGCGAACAGACCGGGCGCGGCGTTCCTGCAATCGTCGAAGCATATGGCAAAGATATATTCCGCTTCTCGGAAAACAATATAAAGGTGACAATACCGTTCGAGAGAATTGAAAATGCACCGGTTAATGCACCGGTTAGCGGCACAATTACCCAAGTTAACGGAGAAAATACCCCAGTTACGGAGAATACTACCCCAGTTGTTGATCAAGATAAAACAGTGAATGATAGGATACTTGAGTATTGTAAAGAACCGAGGGGAATACTTGAGATAGCAATGTATTTGGGGTATAAGGAAAAGAAAACGGTCAGAAAATATCTTAGTCCACTCCTTGAGCAGGGACGGATTGCCATGACGGTTCCGGAGAAACCGAACAGCCGGAATCAGAAGTACATAACCATAAAGTAAAATCCGTTAAAACAGGTTGTGTTCCGGATACAATATGACCGCTGACGGCATTCGTCCGAACAGTTAGCATAAAATTACACTAACGGTGAGAGCAATTCTTTGGATTGGTTCTCGCCGTTTTTCATTCTCGAAGAAAGGAGGCAGTAAGCAGTGGGTGGAGAAAACACGGCTCTGTATGCTTAAACTGCTTCATTCCCGACAAACTGAGGAATTTTCCGGGAATGACATTTTGTCTCTTTTTAAAATAGAAAAGTCATGGTAGAATAGAGGCGGAGGGGTTGGGATTGGCTGTTTTGGTTGGCGAGAAAATCAAAGATTTGAGAATCGAAAAGGGCTTGACGCAGGATGAACTTGCGGACAGGCTTTGTGTTTCGCGCCACCTTGTCAGCAAGTGGGAGATCGGGAAGCGTTACCCCGACTTCAAAACGCTGCAGGCGATTGCGGAGGTGTTTGACGTTGAACCCGGCCGACTGATTCACGCGGACAGAATGGTTTACGACGAACTCGACACGTGCATTCCCGCAGGCATGGACCCCAAGGACGCCTCAAAACTGGTCGAGAAGTATATAGGCACGCTGACCGAAGCGGATTCCGCGGTATTTCTGATGAGATACGTGAGATTTATGGACACGAAGACGATTGCCGGCAGGCTCGGGAAGAGCGACGGCACGATCCGCAACAGGCTGGTTGTTTTGAGGAGGGCGCTCAGGACTTTTTTGGAGAGGTGTCAGGAATGAAAAGAGAAGAACTGTATGACGTTATAGCCGGGCTTGACGAAGACATTCAGGAGAGGGCTTATGAACTGGAGCACACCGAAAGGAAGACGGTTCCGTTCATGAAGGTCTTTGTTCCTGTCGCGGCTTCGCTGGCGGCGATACTGCTGGTCGCGGCGGTTTTGCTCGCGGTGTTCGCCTCGAAAATGAATAAAGATCCCCACGGCGGGAACGACGACCCGGACGGCAAAACGCAGGTCACTGAGAACCCCGCACTGGCATTCCCGACAGAAACCCCTGCAGGCGAGACGCAAATTCCTGCCGAAACCGCAACGCCTACCCAGTCACCGGCACCGACCGAAATCGCAACCGCCGAGCCTACCCAAACGCCTGAAAATCCAAGCGAGCTGACGACTTTCACGCAAGACGGCGTGACGGTCACCTACCTTTCCTACAAGAACGCCAATCGCGAACTGATCTCTTTCAACGGCGGGAGCATCGGCGCGGAGATGATCCCGACAGACGTGATGGGCGAGCACAGCGGCTGCGGCGGCGTGTACTACAACCGGTATACCGGGGAGATAATATGCCTCGAACATGAGTTCATAAAAGCGTCGGGAATTGACGTTGGCAAGAACCGCCTGGAGTTCATAGTTGACAGGGCGGACAGAAACAACGTGGTGGTGACTGTTCTGTATAAGAATCGCTACACGCCTTCCGGCATTTGGGTGATGAACAGATCGGAAGGAACGGCGACTGCTCTTCCGCTTCCTGACGGGTACCGGGGGTTTCAGACCGATGTGCTTGACCTTTACGTCAGCGACATTTACGACGGCGTTGTTTGCGTATGTGTAAATTCTTCTCAAGCCGGGCACTATATCAGCCTTTACGATTATAAAGCCGGGAAGACGGAGACGGCGCATTACGTGGAAGGAAAGCGGACAACGGGTGTTTTCCTGACCGGAAACATATTGGAAATACAAAACTTCTGGGACACGCCAAGCTACGACGGTGAGACCGAGGTGGTCAATCATCACGAGACACTGTTCTATAACCTTGACACGAAAATTCTTGTCGGGCTTTCGGGCGACTCCAATTATTATTTCGGCGGGAAGGTCTTTTCCGTTGACGATTATCAGTTCCCGTCTTCCGGGGTTGCCGCCTACGACGCCGCCACCGGTGAAGTTCTCGCCAACGAGAAGGTGCTTGTCATTCGCGAAAACAAACACGGTTCAATAAGACAGATATCAATCAAGGACACAACCACCGGCGAGGAAACCGTTATTACCGAAAATGCACTTGCAAGCTGCATGGCGTGGAGCGACGACAACAGCCGCTTCTACGCCTACTCGCTGGAAAACGGTGAACTTTACTGCTACTTTACCGAATCCCAAACGTGGGCAACGATCAGCCTGAAAGGTATTTCAAAAGATCCCGAACAAATCGACGGACGTGTATACGCGGTATTCGTCGATTACTCACTGGCTGTCGGCGACAACCCGGAGGACGTGACGATCTACTACTCCAGAACGCTGCAGGAAGTTCCCGAAACGCCCGCTTACGAAGATGAAAGGGTGGATTCCCCCTGCTGGGACGAGTACAGAGACATCAAGTTTTGGAATGGCTTTGAAAAGGAGACGTATTTTCAATACGCGACAAGAGAGAATATAATTCACGGCGACGGATTCGGCAGTATCCATACGAAGCGCTGCGACGACTTCAACCTGCTGAAATCGTTAATAATATACTCCCTGGAGTCCAGAGGAGGTTTTACGGAGACGAAGGAGTTCAAGGTGCCGGATTCCGTTCTGGTCTGCGCCGTATATTGCAGGAGTTTTCACATGAGCTTTTACGAGCTCGGAGACGGTATGTTTTTGAGAATCGACCGGGAGTATTCCCCGCTCGTTGAAGTGGTCAGCGGCATTTACGAGTTCCCGAAGGAGGCGTTTCAAAAGATAGAAGAAGCGCTCGCGGCAATCGTTCCGGTACCTGAGACTTAAGCGGGCTGCGGCGTGAATTCGCGGCAGAATAAATGTAAAAAAGGGCGGCCGGGAGGGCGAAAAAAACCTCCCGGCCGAAAATTATATATACGGCTCAATGTGAAGAACTAATGAGTGTCAGTCCAGCACCCCGTGCTCCATGGCGGGATTCATCAATGGCTGCCGCTCGTAAACGGACTTCATGGCGATCTCGCGGCGCTCCTTCCCGCTGCGGGCGAAGCCGTCCATGATCTCGAGCACGTGGTAGGTCTGGTTGGAATTGGCGCGGAAGGGCCTTCCCGTTTGGAGGGCCTTGGCCATGTCGGCGAGACCGAGGCCGCGGCAGTTGTCAGGGTAGTCGAAGGCGGAAGGGATGTCTTTCATTTCGCCCTCCGCCGTGAACAGTTTTATCGGGCCGCTGAAGCAGTTGGGGTCGGGAACGTAAAGAGTGCCTTTGGTGCCGTACACTTCGAGCCGTGCCTGGCCGGGGTAGTACACGTCGAACGTGGTGTAGAGCGTGCCGATGGCGCCGTTCGTGAACCGGAGATTTCCCGCGTAGAGGGTGGGAACCTCGACCTTCACGACTTCGCC
Source organism: Mageeibacillus sp. UBA1212 (assembly GCA_002309655.1). GTDB lineage: Bacteria > Bacillota > Clostridia > UBA1212 > UBA1212 > UBA1212. The sequence continues at coordinate 9,282 of DBXM01000048.1, read as the reverse complement.
GTAATGGGGTTTGCTGGTAATCAGACGCTCCGGGAAGAACGTGCCGGTCATCGCGGAAACCGACTCCACGCCGCCGCAGAGGTTCAGCATCGCGGTGAGGTAGTAGGGCCCCATGTCGAACATCGGGCCGCCGCCGTACTTGTAGTAGAACGCCGGGTCGGGGTGCCAGGTCTCGTGGCCGTGGCATATCATGAAGCCCGCGCAGCCCACGATGTCGCCGATCACGCCGTCGTCGATCAGCTTGCGGCAGGTCTGGATTCCCGCGCCAAGGAAGGTGTCCGGAGCGCCGCCGACCATCAGGCCTTTGGCTTTTGCGAGAGCCATGATCTCGTTGCCTTCCTCGAGGGAGGCGGCGAGGGGCTTTTCGGAATAGACGTGCTTGCCGGCGTTAAGGGCCGCCATCGACACGCCGTGGTGCTCGTAGGGACGCGTGATGTTGAGTACGATGTCCACTTCCGGGTCTGCAAAAAGCTCGTACATGTCCTTGTAGATTTTCGGAACGTTGTAGAGCTTCGCCGCGTTCTGCGCGCGCTCGGGAATGAGATCGCACACGCCGATGACTTCGACCTCCTTGAAGCGTTTGGTGATGTTTTCCAGGTAGATGCCGCTGATCGCGCCGCAGCCGACGAATCCGATTTTTACTGTTTTCATGTTGCCTCCTTAAACTCTTTTCAAAGCTCGGTTATACTCAATTTATATCGTTGTGGGTGTTTTATTCGCCAAAATCCCGGATTCCGCGCAGAAATTCGTTCGCGTTCAGATAGTCGACGCCCCATTCCGCGCACATGGATTCACCGCGGTAAATCACGGCTTTTCCCGCGATTTCGCCGAAGATGCGGCGGATATTCCCGCTATTGCGTTCGTCCAGCAGGTGCCTGCACTGCTCTCTTACGGGAACCGTACCGTGCTTGATCTCGTACAGCCGGCAGCTGCCGTTCTTTTTGTCGTAGACGATCATATCGATCTCGCCGCCGATAAACTGATATTTGAACACGTCGAATCCGCGGCCGGACAGGGCGTGTTTTGCCTCCGTCAGCACGATTTCCTCAAGCATTCTGCCCTTGACGTCGTCGAGGATCTTTTCGATGACGTAGTCCTTTTCCGCCTCGGAGAGCTCCGCAAAAATGGCATCCTTTTTAAGCGACCAGACGAGAGCTTCCGCCTGGCAGTAGCGCATTCCCGGCTGGGTGACAACAACGTTTTCGCTGTCGTCTTCATCGCCCGCGCCAGACGCGTATCTCACGGGAATACTGTCGATCAGATCCAGCGCTTCAAGGTAGGCGCGGATCTCCCGGATGTGGGCCGGCTTCAGCTCCGTTACGGTTTCGGAAGCGTTTTTGATGTCGAGAATTTGCATCAGCCTTTCCGTAATCTTCCCGCGGTCGACCGTCTGCAGGATGTTCGTGCGCAGCGCGGGGTTGCGTTCGCGGAGGAGATTCTTTTCGGCGAGCGAAAAATCCCCCGACCTGAAGTCGTCCTTCAAAACCGACAGCACGAAGCGGTGGTTCATGTCCTCGATGATGCGGTTGATCGCGTTCGTCAGCTCGTGTGCGTCGTAAAGCTCCTTCAGGTGCATGAACCGGGTGCCGCTTTCGTAGCATTTCAGACTGTGCTGAATGTTGCGGCAGATGGCGGTGTCGATATACCTGCGGGTGCTCTCGTCGTCGCGGAAGGAGACCGATTCGTCGCGCAGTTCCGGATCGTCGAAATCGTATTCGCCGGCTCTGAGCGTTCCCCCGAAGCGGATATAGTCGTCGATGTCGTCGGTGTGCAGCAGGCGGAAATGCTCCGCAAAGGAGATCCGGGTCGTGTGGATCGTGAACGTTCTGTCGTAGAGTTCATTCCTCTCCGCGAGCCAGAAGCCGAGGGAATCGGTACCGGAGACGACGATCTTCATGCCTCCGGCGGCGTAAATGTCCGCAAGCGCCGAAGCGGTGTCGATGAAGTCGTCAATAAACGTGATCTCGTCAATGAACGCGTACTTATATCCCGCTTTGGACAGCCGGTCAATCGTGTTGTACAGCCCGGCCATTGTCTGACCCTTTTGCGCCTTTATATAGAAGGCCTTTTTGCGGGTCTCGCCGTCCATTTTCCCTATTGCCTGGAAGAGAAGGGTGGTCTTCCCGGTGCGGCGGAGACCGTAGACGACCATGATTCGCGGCGACCAGGGACCGTGCAGATACTCCTCAATATCGGAAAAACAGTCTCTTGTGTCAAGCTTTGACGGTTCGGCCACGAGCCGGTCGAGACGGTCGCCTGTGATCGCGGCAATACCGTTATATCCGCCGGCAGCGTTGTAACTGACGATGTCGCCTTCGCCGACTGTTTCGGCTGTGAAGGAGGGCTCGAGCGCGAGCAGAGGGGCGGCCTTTTCGAGCGACTTCAGCAGTTCGGCAAGCTCTTTCCGGCGCGCAATCTTCGCCTTGATTTCCTCATATTCACTGTCTTTTATATACCTGCTTTTTATTTTTCCGTTTTCGGTCCACTGCAGATAGTGGCGGACCTTTCCGCCTATTGTTTTGTTGGAGATATAGCCCTTCGGCAGTGAAGCCAGTTCGATTCTCAGTTTTTCAACAATATCCATAAAACCGCCTCCGTTTCAGGTTCACTGATATTATAACCTATTTTAACCTATTTTGCAATAGGTTATAGGTTATTTTTGGCGGTTTTTTCGGCGTTTTTTTTGCGGGTTCGTGAATGATTCGTGAATAAAAAAGGGCAGGAAGGTTGGGCTTTTGCCCGCCCGCCTGCCCGTGCTAAGACGTCAGTACATTTTCGCGTTGTTTTCGAAGCGTTCGGTGGTGAGGCCCTTGTCGAGAACGACCTGCCGGCCCTCGGCTGCCCAGAGCATGCCGCGCTTCATTATGATCTCCGCGTTCGGCGACTTGTCGAAAACGTCGTCATGGTGGCCGAGCGAGGTGTAGAAGACGCGGCCGTTGCCCCAGAATTTCGTCCACGCGACAGGCATGTCAACCGGCTTGTTCGAGGCGTGGTAATAGGCGACAAGCGGGAAGCGCGTGGTGGCCAGCACTTCGATGGAGGGGTCGACGTGGAGGTAGTACTGCTCGGAGCAGACCTTGAAGTCCTCGAGGCCTTCGACGATCGGGGAGGAGCCGTGGCGGACGTTCACGACGTATTCGACGCCGTCGCCGCCCGGGTGGCTGACCCACTGGCCGCCTGTTATGAACTGCCACTCGGTGTCCTGCCTGAACGCGTCGCACATTCCGCCGTGGCAGCCCGCGAGACCGACGCCGGCGCCAACCGCCCGCGCCACGTTTCTTGAACAGTCGCCGGGAATGCTTCCCATCGTCCAGCACGCGACGATCAGGTGGTATTCGAGCAGCTTTTCGTAGTCTTTCAGACAGTCGAGGGTGTCGTAGATCTCCGCTTTGTAGCCTTCCTCTTCCATGAGGCGCGCGAAGCGTTTTGAGGTGAGAACCGGCTCGTGGCCGTCCCAGCCGCCCTGAAAAATCAATACTTTTCTCATTTTTGCGTCCTCCGTGAACGTTTTTGCTGCGTTCATTATAGCGGGGAGGAGGGCGGATGTCAAGAAAGGCGGCGGGAAAAGGGGCAAGACGCGGCAAGAAAAGGCAAAAAAGACCCGCCGTTTGGAGGGCGGGAATGCGTACTTCGCGGGGTATTCACGAAAAAACGGGAACGTTCACCGCCCGTATGTTTTTATGATCTCTTCGGCCACGAGGCGGCGCGGGATACAGCGGTCCATCGCCTGCTTTTCGATATAGCGGTGAGCGTCGGGTTCGCTCATTTTCAGTTCGCTGATGAGCAGCCACTTCGCGCGGTTGACCAGCCGGATCTCGTTCATTTTTTCCTCGATGGAGAGGGCCTTCTTTTCGGTTCTGCGGATGCGTTCGCGGGCGCTGATCAGCCACTCGGAGGCGAGCCGGAACGCGGGCTTTGAGACGGGCTTCTGCATCAGGAACACACCGTGCTCCGCCAGCCGGTCGAAGGAGCCGGCGTACTGCTCGGCATTGGCAAGAAAGAGAACGACTGAGTTGCGGGAAGCGACCGTGTCGATGGAAAAGCGGATTCCGGAGTCGTCCGGGAGAGGCGAGTTGACTATCACGAAGTCGAAGTCGCGTTCGGCGAGTGCCCGCTCTGCGGCGCTGACGCCGGAGACGAAATTGACCGGCGAGTAGAGGGGCGACGTGTAGAATTCGGCCAGCGCCTGATTGATCCTGTCAGACGCGGACACGACCAGAACACTGTATACTCGTTCTTTCAGACTCAAGACTCACCCCTCCTTTCAGCTTGACTTGCCTTTTTCGCGGTTTTTACGCCTGTTGGCGGCGGATTTTCTGTCAACCGCAGATGTTTTTAGTTACTCGCCGCAGTAGATATTCATGATCTGTGCGGGAATGAAATTCCTGACGAAACCGTCGGCAGCGGCGGCTTTTTTTGCCTCCTTAAGGTCTGCGGGCAGCTTTTCGAGTGTCGCCAGCAGCTTTTCGTCCGCCTTGTAGAGGTTGAAATCCGCGGGGGCGGGAAGAGTGAGGCGGTTTTCGATACCGTAGAGAGCCGCCCGGATCATGAGCGTGAAGGCGATGTAGGGGTTGGCGGACGGGTCGGCGGAACGGAGCTCGGCGCGGCGGAACTCTCCTGAAGCTGCGGGGATCCTGATCAGCTGGGAGCGGTTCTCGGAGGACCAGGACACGAAGCCGGGGGCCTTCATCTTGCCGAGACGACTATAGGAATTTTCTGCCGGGTTCAAAAAGACGGTCATGGGGACGGCCTTTGCGAGAATTCCGGCGATCGCGGCGTTCAGGTTGGACGAGCCCAGGTCGGGCTGCACGGAGAAGTTGATGTGGAAACCGTTGCCGGGGGCGTACGCGAGCGGCTTTGGCGAGAAATCGGCGAAAAGGCCGTTTCTGCGGGCAACCGTTCTCACAACGGTCTGGAAGGTCATAACGTTATCCGCTGCCTCAAGAGCCTCAGTGTAGCGGAAATCGATCTCGTTCTGACCGGGACCTTCCTCATGGTGGGAACTCTCCGGCCGGATGCCCATCTGCTCGAGCGTCAGGCAGATCTCGCGCCGCACGTTTTCGCCCTTGTCTTCGGGTGCGATGTCCATGTAGCCCGCGTGGTCGTATGGGATCGCCGTGGGCATATTGCGGTCGTCGAGCTCAAAAAGGTAGAACTCCTGTTCGGCGCCGAAGAAGAACGTCAAACCCGCGGCTTTTGCGTCGCTCACGGCGGCCTTCAGCAGACTGCGGGTGTCGCACTCGAAAACGGAACCGTCGGGGCGGCGGATGGTGCAGAACATGCGGACCACCTTGCCGTGTTCGGGGCGCCAGGGAAGCCAGGTGAGGGTCTCGGGCTCGGGCCACAGGAACAGGTCGGAGCGCGTTTCGTCCCCGAAGCCTGTGATGGCCGACGCGTCAAAGGCGATTCCGTATTCGAACGCCCTCGGAAGCTCATCGGCCACGATGGAGATGTTTTTCTGCTTTCCGAAAACGTCGCAAAAAGCCAGGCGGATGAACTTCACGTCCTCCTCCTGAACGTACTGCATGACCTCTTCCTTTGAATATCTCATAATATCCTCCATAAAAACCGGTCTAATATAAGGCCGGCTGTTTGTCAAATCTCCGCCGGAGTATCGGGGAAGCGCTGATTTAATAGCTATTTTTGCGTGCGCGACCCCGAAGCTGTACAGAGGTACTGCGAGAGGGGAGCTCGCGCAAAGCAAGCGGCAGCAAATCTGTCGTCAGACACCTTAAAGGCGAAAAGAACCGTTGATATTACCGAACTACACTCAAGTGTACGCAGCCAGTTATTCGCCGCTTGCGTAAAGAGCATTTAATCAGCGCTTCCTCAGTTTGCCACGTATAACTGCTTGTAGGGGTTGCTGCTGTCGGGCGTCACCACCGTGAACGGCGAAGCCATCAGCTCCGCTTTGTCCGCGCCGAACAGGCGGCAGTATTCCGCCACGTATTTTTCGATTTCTTCAAGGTCGCCCGCAGAAGCGGGGCGGGTCGAGACCTGCTTCGGGAATACAATATCGCGGCAGTCCGACCGAAGGAACATCTTCCCGCCGTGCATTCCGGTGCCCGGGAAGTTTCCGACGATGCGGCCGGCGGCTTCGAGGCCCAGCACGACAATGACGCCGCCGGCCTGGTATTCGCCCAGGAAACTGCCGGCGCAGCCGCCTATGACCATGACGGGGACCTTTTCTTTGTAAGCCTTCATGTGGATTCCCGCGCGGTAGCCGGCGTTTCCTTTGACGTAGATGCAGCCTCCGCGCATAGCGTAGCCGGCCGCGTCTCCGATGTTCCCGTGCACGGTTATGGTTCCGCTGTTCATTGTGTCACCGACCGCGTCCTGCGCGTTCCCGAGCACCGTGATCTCCGCGCCGTTCAGGTAGGCGCCGAGCGCGTTGCCGGGTGTTCCTTTAATTGTGACCGAGACGTCCGACATTCCGGCGCATATAAAACGCTGGCCGAGGCAGCCGGTAAGTGTCACGTTCCCGCCCGCCTTGAGGATCGCCTCGTTGATTTGTCTGAATTCAAGCCCTTCCGTATTAATCGTCATAGATTATACCACACCTCCGAACTTTTTTCTACGTTCATCCCGCGAAAAGGCCAGGTTCGAGGCCGAGTTTTTGATCAGCCCGAAGTCCACCGAGGCGAGGGGAGTTTTCTCGCAGATCAGCGAAGTGTAAATGCCCGCCCGCTCAGTGGAGCCGATGAGAATGAATCCGCGCAGGAGGCCGTCCTTCACGAAGAAGCGTCTGACAGCGCCGTCGCGGCTCTCCTCGGTCATCTCGCCGTCGTAGGTTCCGGCCGTCATGATGTGAAGGCCGAAGAAACCCACGGAGTTTATCGGGAATGAATTTGCCAGCTCCGCGCTGCCGCCGGCCATGTTCACGCCCGCGGTGTGTCCCTGCATGTAGGCGTTGGGAAGGATCGCCAGCACCCGGTTGGCGCCCAGGGAAGAGTCGTAACCCTCCGCGCAGTCGCCCGCGGCGTAGACCGACGGAACGGTTGTCTCCATTCGCGTGTTCACGACGGCGCCGCGGTTGACGGAGCCGCCCATGTCCTTGACGAGACCCGAATTGGCCCTGACTCCGACGGCCGTTACGAGAACGTCGAAATCGACCGTGCGGCCGCTTTTCATCAAGGCGGTGCCGCCTCCGTTTGCGCCGGTGCCGCCGGTAAATTTCACCGCGGTGTCGCCAATCATGAATTCGATCCAGTTATTTTCAAGGTGCTTTTGAACGACCGCGGCGCAGTCCGGATCGAGAATACTCGAGAGGATCCGGTCGGCAAGATCGCAGACGACGATGCTGCCGGCGCGGTCCCTGAGGCCCTCTGCGCATTTCAGACCGATGAGCCCCGCGCCGACGATCAACACACGGGAATCCTTTTTGACGGCGGCCTCAAGCGCAAGGGCGTCGTCCAGAGTCATAAAAGAAAATCTGTTTTTGATCTCCTCCAGCCCCTCGAACGGCGGCACGAACGGGCGTGAACCTGCCGCAACGCACAGTTCGTCGTAGGGGAGAGCGGTGCCGTCTTCAAGAGTCACCTGCTTTAAAACAGGGTCGGCGGCTATAGCCCGGACACCGAAAATGACGCGGCAGCCGTTCTCTTCGTAAAACGAGTCGCCCCGGTATTTCATGCGCTCAAGGTCCGTCTTCCCCTCCAGGTAGTAGGAGATGAGGGGGCGGCTGTAGACGTGGTGTTTTTCCCCGGAGATGACAGTGATCCGGCCCTCAGGGTCTTTTGAACGGATGCCTTCGACGCAGCCCGCCGCGGCAATGCCGTTCCCTATAATCAGGTAATTTTTCATGCCGGATTACTCCTCTCCTCGTAGACGATGGCGCGGTTGGGGCAGCCCTTCACGCAGGCAGGTTCGCCGCAGCTGTTTTCGAGGCACAGCTCGCACTTCTGCATTATTCCGTCCTCGCCGGGAGCCAGCGCGCCGTAGGGGCAGACCAGAACGCAGGTGAGGCAGCCGACGCATTTCGAGCGGTCGATCTTCACGACGCCGTCCTTTTTCGAGATTGCGCCGGCGATGCAGCTTTTCACGCAAATAGGGTCCTCGCAGTGCCTGCAGGAGACCGCGAAGGTGATCCTGTCGTCGCCCTCCACGTGAATGCGCGGGAATATCTTCCTGCCTTTCAGAGCGAAGGCCATGTCCTTCATTCCCGAGTTCGCGAAGGCGCAGTTGTATTCGCACAGGTGGCAGCCGAGGCACCACTCTTCGTTGACGTAGACTCGCTTCATAACATCACTCCCCCGCGTGGGAGATACCGAGTATCTCCAGTTCTTTTGAGTTGAGACCTACGCCGCGCAGCATCAGCCGGTTGCCGCGAAGGGCCTCGATAGAGTTGATGCCCATACCGCCCATGATCTCCATTACCTCGTGGCGCCAGGCCGTCATGAGGTTGACGAGACGCGCGGAGCCGATGTCCGGATTGAGGCGCTTTACGAGGTCGGGGCGTTGGGTCGCGATGCCCCAGTTGCACTTTCCGCTCTGGCAGGTGCGGCAGAGGTGGCAGCCGAGCGCGAGCAGCGCCGCGGTCGCGATATAGCAGGCGTCCGCGCCGAGCGCGACCGCCTTGACGACGTCCGCCGCGCTGCGGACGGAGCCGCCGACGACGAGCGAAACGTTGTTGCGTATCCCTTCGTCGCGCAGGCGTTTGTCCACCGCGGCGAGCGCGAGCTCTACCGGGATGCCGACGTTGTCGCGTATCCTCGTCGGAGCCGCGCCGGTGCCGCCGCGGAAGCCGTCGATCGCGATTATGTCCGCGCCGCTTCTGGCGATGCCGCTGGCGATCGCCGCGATGTTATGCACCGCCGCCACCTTGACGATGACCGGTTTTTTGTACTGCGTCGCTTCCTTCAGAGAAAAGACGAGCTGGCGCAGGTCTTCTATCGAATAGATATCGTGATGAGGCGCGGGAGAAATGGCGTCCGAGCCCTCCGGTATCATACGCGTGCGCGAAACGTCGCCGACGATCTTCGCGCCGGGAAGATGCCCGCCGATGCCGGGCTTCGCGCCCTGTCCCATCTTAATCTCTATGGCCGCGCCGGCGTTCAGGTAGTCCTCGTGCACGCCGAAGCGTCCGGAAGCGACCTGCACGACGGTGTTCGCGCCGTATTTGTAGAAATCCTCGTGGAGTCCGCCTTCGCCGGTGTTGTAGAGTATGCCCAGCTCTGCCGCGGCGCGCGCGAGGGAGGCGTGGGCGTTGTAGCTTATCGAGCCGTAGCTCATCGCGGAGAACATCACCGGCATGGCGAGTTCTATCTGAGGATCGAGCTCGCA
>DBXM01000039.1:52693-85447 GCA_002309655.1 Mageeibacillus sp. UBA1212 | reverse complement strand
TTGCTTCCTTACCGTACATGAGCAATATGACCGGGGAACATTCCCGCATTCACATCTCACGTTTTCCCCATTCTCGCCATCGCGGAGTTCCTGTACTCGTCGTCCCATGTGACGTCCTTCACGACCTTGATCGAATCGGGCAGCGTGAGCGCCTCGTCTTCGCTCTTCAGGTTGACCTTCAGGACCGCCCTGTCGTTCCAGAACGGGAACACGTCGATCTCGAAATACTGCGAGCCGTAGGTCATGCAGTATCTGGTCTTCCTGATCGGCCGCTTTTCGGGGTCCGCGTCCATAAGGAGATTCAGGTACTCGTCAGAAGTGAGACGCCGCTCGATTTCGACCTTCCTGCCGCCGACCTCTTTTTTCACGCTCGCGAAGTAAATGAAGTGGCCGCCGAAACCGCGCTGGCGGATGCGGATCTCCCCGCCGCCCGCTGTCTTCAGGTAAGTCTGGATGATGTCGATGCGCTGGCAGTTCGGGTCCGCTTCAAGGGCGGCAACGTCAGGGTACCCGATGAGATACTTTTTCTTGATCTCGCCCTGCTCCGGCTCCCCAAGGAATGAAGAAATCTCGGAAACCAGCCGGCGCATCTTTCCCTCGAAGCCTGTGGAGTTGTCGATGACGCGGAAATGGGGGTGGCCGACCCACGCGGAGAGAAGCTTGTCGTCAGCGGCGGCGGCCTGTTCGGGAGTTTCGGTTCTGGCGCTGTTGTTGGCGGTGGTGTAGTACTCCTCCGCTCCCTTCGCGGCAGTGACAAGGTGGAAGACGGCGTCGTAGCTGTCCCTAAGAGTCACTTCGTCGGTATTGAGTTCTTTAACGACCCTGTAGAAATCCGGCGCGTTCATGTAGGCCTTGTTGTCGAGGGCTCCCCGGTCACAGACGATAAGAATCTTCGCTGCGTCCATGGTTCTCGCGGCGGCCTCGAAGACCTTTTCCTTGACCAGCTGCAGGCTGAGAAGGTTCCTCTGGAAATCCGTGCTCGTGCCGCAGGTCCAGGGCGCGACTCCCCCGTTTATCAATTCGGTGGCGGTCTCGGGCACGAACAGCACCCTGTAGCCCTTCTGCGTGAACGCGTTCTGGACCCAGCTCATGGCGGTGGTCTTGCCGGCGCACGGTCCGCCCGTGATTACGATTTTGGTTATCTCCATTTTATGCTCTTTCCCGCGTCCCGCGTTCAAAGTTTCAGATTTTCGCTTTCAATTCTTCCGCCTGCTTCTCGGCGAACTCCGCGGTCTCCTTCACCGTCTCCTCGTTGAGCGGCAGCGGAATTCCCGCGCGCTCCAGGGTCTCGAAGTAGCCGTACATGCCGCCCATGCCGCAGAGCTTCAAATAGGAGCCCCACGCGTCGCCGCCCTCGACCTTCTTGCGGTAGAGCGAGAACGCGCCGATCTGCGCCAGTGCGTAGTCCACGTAGTAGAACGGGTACAGGAAGATGTNNGCTTCTGCATCCAGAAACCGCCGCCCTCCAGGAACTCGTTGCCTTCGTAGCTGCGCCAGGGCATGTATTTCTGCTCGATTTCCTTCCAGAAACGGCGCCAGTCGGCCGGCCCGGACTTCGGGTTGTCGTAAACGCGGTGCTGGAATTCGTCGACGGACACCAGGTACGGAATGGTCTTCACGGCATCGGTAAAGTGCGCGAACCTGTACTTGTCCGCGTTTTCGCCGAAGAACTTCTCCATGTAGGGGTACGCGAAGTGTTCCATCGTCATCGAGTGGATCTCGTTGATCTCGCTGGTGGAGCCGACAATGTTGTCGATCGGGAGCCTTCTGGACGCGTAGAAGTACTGGAACGCGTGGCCGGCCTCGTGGGTCAGAACGTCGATGTCGGCGGAGGTGCCGTTGAAGTTGGAGAAAATGAACGGCGACTTGTATTTGGGAAGCATCGTGCAGTAGCCGCCCAGGTGCTTGTTCTCGCGGGTGACAAAGTCGAACATCTCGTACTCGGTCATGAAGTCGAAGAACTCGCCTGTTTCGGGCGACATCTCGCGGTACATTTCGCGCGCCTTCTGAACGAGCTCGTCGGGCGTTCCCTGGGGCATCGCGTTGCCGTCCGGGAATATCACGTCCTCGTCGAACCACTGAAGCTTGTCGACGCCGATGGCCGCGGCCTGTTCGTCGTAGAACTTCCGGCAGAGCGGCGTTATGTACTTGCGGACGGCCTCGCGGAACTCCGCGGTCTTTTCACGGTCGTAGTCGTAGCGGCCGCGCGCGAGATACGCGTAGGAGGTGTAGTCCTTAAAGCCGAGCCTTTTTGCGATCTTGCAGCGGATTTTAATCAGTTTTCCGTAGATTTCGTCGAGTTTGGGAGCGATGCCCTCGTAAAGGCCGGCCCACGCCTTGAACGCTTCGCGGCGCTCTTCGCGGTCGGTGGACTCCATGTGGCGCAGGAGACCGTAGAAGTTGCACTTCTCGCCGCGGAAGTCGCATGAGCACTTGGCGGCCGTTTTGGAGTACTCGGTGGAGAGCAGATTTTCCCTAATTGTAAGCGGAATTATGTTCCACTTGATCAGCGACTCGGAGACCTCGGCGTCCTTGAACATGTGCGTGCCGTAGAGCTTCTCGAACTCGGGCCGGAACTTGTTTTTAAGGAGCGCGCGCATCGACTTTTTCATAATCGGCATGAGTTTCGCACTCTGCGTGTCGAGGTACTTCTTCTCCGCCTCGTAGAACTTGTCGGACATGTCGCAGGTGTTCCTGACGTGAACGATCACCATCATCGTGGCGAAGTCCTCCATCAGCTTCTGCGACTTCAGGAACACCTCGTTCGCCTTTTCAAAAGTTTCCGCCTCGGAAAACTCTTTCAGCATGGCGAGGTACTGCTTTTTGACGGCGGGAATGTCCGGCCGCACGTATTTCATTTCCGAAAATTTTTCCATAACTAACTTCCTTTTTCCAATAAAATCAAACATGCGCTTTTTAGCGCTTCAAAGCTTAATTATTTAAATATCGGTGAACGCCGGAAACCGGCTTCTTGAAAAACGCCAAGTTTCGCGCTATTTTTGAGAGTGCTTGTCCGAAGCCGCACTTTGCATCGCGCCCCTCACTTGACTGGGCAAAGCCCAGAATCGTTCGTGACGCCGATGCAAAGCTGCGGCGTCTAGTTAATAAGGATGCTATCACTCGACAAATCACGCGGGTCTCGCGCGAGGGCGACTCGTAGCCTCGGCTACGTCGGAGACCAAGCGGAGACCCGCGTGGTTTTCCGAAAATCGGCGTTTTTCACTCGGAGAATCCGCCGATGCTCTCGAAGAGTCTCCAGAATCCCGGGCACGTCTTCTCGACGCAATCCACGTATCCCAGGACATTCGACTTGCGCGAGCACAGAGTCGCCAGAATGCCCACCGACGCCAGCGTGAAGTTCTCGTGGCAGTTAAAGCCCACGCCGCCCTCGAAAACGGTCCTGCCGCGCACGAACATCGAGCCCTTCTTACGTGTCTCGAACACAGCCCCGAGCTTCCTGAGCTCCGCCACTGTGTAGTAGAACGCGTTGTTGTTCATCGCCAGCGTCTCATCCGTCACGTTTATGATCTCGGTCGTGCCCTCAGTCTGCGTGGCCAGAAAAACGATGTAAGGCAGGCATTCGCGCGCGACCTGGGCGTCGATAACCGTCGGAGTCTTGAACTCGCTTCCGGTAAAATGCGCCTCGCCGTCGAAACCGTCGCTGAGAATTAGCCGCATGTGCGATAGGGGCTTCACAAACTCCTCTGTCTTGGTAAAAGGCGAGCCCGCGAAAACGTTCGAGACGCGCACGTCGTAGCCGATTGCCGAGCAGCAAAGGCCGAACACAGCCACGCGCCAGTCGCCCGCGGGCGCTATAACGCAGTCGTGCCTGAAGCCGTTTTCGCCCGAAACGTAGGCAACATCCGAGGTTATCAGCCCCGCTTCCACACCGAGCGAACCGGCCGCGGCGGCGTCAATCAGGAACCTGTCCTCGTTTTCGAGAGGCAGCTCCATGTGAATGGTCTGTTTGTTTTTGTAGACCGCGTTGCCGGCCAGAATCGCCGTCAGCTGATCTTCGGTAGCGGCACCGTTTAAATAGAGATGGTCGAGCGAGAATACGTACTCTGCAAGCGTCGTGTCGAAATCCGCCGGCTCGTCTGCCTCTTCCGCGGCATCGTTTCCTTCGGCGGCTTCAAGATCTTCCTCCGCGTCCTTTTCGCCGGTTGCGCGGAAATTCTTGTTCGAGTTGAGAATTATATTCTTGAACTCCGCGATCTCGTCGCCGAAAATGACCTTCAGCGCCGCCTTCGGGTCCTTCGCGCCGTCCACCGACACTCCACCGATGCCCTGCGAAACCGTCGCGCCCGCCCTTTTCAGCAGCGAAAACGTCTCGCGGAACGCGTCCTTCATCATGTTCCCTTTAAAGAACGTCCTGCCTTCGCCAAGCGCGGCAAACTTCATCGCCGTCACGGAATAGTCGTCAAGCGTGGGCGTCTCCAGAACGCCGGAGAGCTTTGTCTGATAAACGATCCTCATGTTCTCCTCCATAAATATAAGTCGCGGCCGGCCGCCTTAAATAATGCAAACCGCCTTAAACCTCCAAAACGTAAACGAGCGCGTCCTCGCCGTCGCGGTAGTAGCAATTTCTGCGGCCGAGCGGCGTAAAGCCCGCCTTTTCGTAAAACTTTACCGCGGGAACGTTCCCCGCGCGCACCTCCAGAAAGACACGCGCAGGCGAATAAGATGACGCTTCTTTAATAAGGCTGTCCAGAAGTTCCTTCGCGAGCCCGCGCCTTCTCAGGTCGTCACGCACGCAGATCTTCCAGATTTCGTACTCGTCCAGCACCCCGCAGTAGCAGCAGAACGCGGCGAGTTTTCCCTCTCCGTCGTCGATCCCGGTGAGGTGAACAAGCGGGTTTTCGAGAACGCGCGCCCACTCTTCACGGTCCCACGGGTCCCTGAAGCACTGAAGGTCGAGCGCCGCTACCTCTTCAAGTCTGTCTTTTTCCAGCGGAAACGTCATTTTCCCGGCATCCTTTTATACGTAATATGAACGGGCTTGCAGTACTCGGCGGCGGCTTTTGCCGCGGTGAACTCTTGAAGAGCGTTTTCGCCCGCCGCCTCCCATTTTTCCGAAACCAGCGCGAACGCCCCCTCCGCGGTTCCCGTCGCCTCCCCGAAACTTGTGAACAAAGCCCCGGGAACAAGTTCTTCTATCTTTTCACGGTTCTTGAACGCTCCGTCGCCTGTAAACACGACTCTTTTTCCGGCCTCCGCGGCGCCCTTCACGATTCCGCAAATAAAATCGCAGTAATCAGAGGCGTTGACCCTGAACGGAACCGTTCTCGTGCCGCTGCCGTCGCGCACGCACATATACGTACTGAAGAAGCAAAGCGTGTTCCGGGCGTCCAGAAGGCTCACCAGCACGTCGGCTTTTTCTGTGCAGGAACGCGCCAGGTAGTCGAGAGTGTTGACGCAAACGAGGGGCTTCCCGTTGCCGTACGCGAGCGCTTTGGCGTAGGCGATGCCGATTCGGAGGCCTGTATAGGAGCCGGGGCCGTTCGTGACCGCGAAAACGTCAATGTCCGCGAGGGTCTTTCCGGCGCTTTCGAGAGCGTTCGAGACGCAGAGCGGAAGGTTCGAGGCGTGGGTCTTTTCGCCGTCGTCTTCATACTGTGAGAGGCGCTTCCCGTCTTCAATCAGGAACACCTTTGCGAGGTGCGCCGCCGTGTCAATGAATAATATCCGCAAGTCTCTCCCCTCTTTCTCCGGTCGTCATAACGGTGATTTCACGTCTGTTGGCCGCAACGTCGTCGCGCCGCTTTATATACACGTAAAAGCAGCTGCCGCCCGCCTCTTTTAAGATTTGTTCACGTTCCGCGTCGCCGATACCGTCCGGGCCCTTGCCGGAAGGCGCGAAAACGTTCCCCGCCCACTCGATGATTCTGACCGAGTTTTCGTCAAAATCGTAAAATCCGATATCGAAAAGGTCCTCGCGGGAACCGAGCCTGTACGCGTCGCAGTGGACCGTTTCGCAGGGCGTGCCGTCGAAAAAAACGCCTTCGTAAACGTTTATCAGCGCGAACGTGGGACTTGTGACGCCGCTGCCGATTCCCAGCCCCCTGCAGAGACCTCTTACAAAAGCGGTCTTGCCTGCGCCCAGGTTGCCGTCAAGCAGCACTAAATCGCCGGGTTTTAAAAGCGACGCAAGCGCCTCCCCGGTTTTCTCGGTTTTACGCACCGAACGAGATTCGATTTTTACTGATTTCAGCGTCATTTCTTTTACCCGCCCCGTCCGGTTAAGATAGTCTGCAAAATAACTTTAAAGCGTGTCAGTTGATGACACCGTGCTGGATCGCCGGCGTCGTCTCATAAGTAAGTCTGTCGAAAGCGTAGCCCTCCGCAAGCGCCTTCGGGATGATCAGATCAAGCGCCTCGGCGGTGGTGTCCTGACCTTCGTAGTCGTGCATCAGAACCACGTTCGCCGGCCTGTTCGACCTGAGTTCCTTAAACACCGCGTCGCAGATCTCCTGCGCCGTCATGTGGGACATCGCGTCCTCGGGCGATACGTTCCAGTCAAAGTACTGGAAGCCCCTCTCGGGAACGAGCCTCGTCAGCTCGGTCATAATTCCCGTGCAGTATTTTTTGCTGACGCCGTTCGACGCGCCGCCCGGAAATCTCGAAATGTTGGGGTCGAAGCCGATGTGGTTCCTGAGCGAATCGCGGACCATGTCGAAATCCTTGAAAAACGCCTCAACCGACACGTAGATAATATTATACTCGTGGCACTGGCTGTGAATGCCCACGTTGTGACCTTCGGAAAGCGCGCGCTTTATATAGTTGCCTCTCGAACCGTTGAAGTCGTTCCCGACCACGAAGAACGTTGCCTTCACGTTATACTTGGCGAGGTTGTCGAGCACCTTCTCGGTGACGTAGCTCGGGCCGTCGTCGAAGGACAGGTAGATGACCGAGCCGTTCCAGTTGTCCGGCTTCAGGATCGTCGAGGGGTCGTAGCCGACTTTAAGGTACTGGCCCGGTTCGGGCGTAGGCGTGGGCGTCGGCTTTTCGGTGGGCGCCTCGGTGGGAACTTCGGTGGGCGTGCCGGGAACGTCCGTAGGCTCTTCTACGTGCGTGCCCTCCGGCCCGGGAGTTGGCGTCTCGCCGGTCTCGCCGTTGTCCGTTTCCGTTGACGGGTCTGTCGCGTCAGGCGCGCGCGTAGGCTCAGGCGTATTAATAAGAACAGGCGCATCGGTGCCGCCGGGTTCGTCCCCGCTGTTTTTCGCGTTAAGCAGGAACATTCCCAGAACGACCGCAATGCCGACCAGGAAAACAACGCCGCCGAGAAGCAGATTTCTCTTACCGTAAGCAATCGCCGCACCGGCCGCCGCAAGAGCGACTCCGCATGCAAGCCCCAAACCAAATAAAATCGCGTTCATAACAAAGCTCCGTAAGTGCATTGGCGTAAACATACGCTAACTTTTATTTTAGCACTTCCGCAGCCGCCGTTCAAGGGCAAACGCGCGTTTTGAAGCCGTTTTGAAGCCGTTCCCGAGCCGTTCTTTAAGCCTTTTTAATCCGTTCGCGAAGCTTGTTCCTGTTGAAAACCGGCGCGGGGTTGTGTATAATACGCGCGAAGTTGATTATCC
This sequence comes from Mageeibacillus sp. UBA1212, assembly GCA_002309655.1. GTDB lineage: Bacteria > Bacillota > Clostridia > UBA1212 > UBA1212 > UBA1212. The sequence continues at coordinate 77,861 of DBXM01000039.1, read as the reverse complement.
GGAGGGTTTATGTCTTATTTATGCAGCGACTGCCCGCGGGAATGCGGAGCGGTCAGAAACGAATACACCGGGGAAGGCTTCTGCGGCGCCGGCGAGAAGATCGCGGTTGCGAAGATCATGCGCCACATGTGGGAGGAGCCCGTTCTGTCGACCGGAAACGGGACCGAGAACATATTTATTTACGGCTGCAACCTCGGCTGCGTCTACTGCCAGAACTATAAAATCAACGGCTCTTTAAGAACGTCTGAACTGCCGCCGCTCACCTATCTCACGCCCGCGGAATTCGGCGAGCTTCTTGTCGAACGCTCGGAAACCGGCGCGGACACGGTGGGAATCGTAACCGGCGACCACTATATAAGGCAGATTGCGGAGGCGATAACCCCGGACGTCAAAAAGCGCATTAAAACGCCCCTCGTTTTCAACATGAGCGGCTACTCCAAGCCGGAGACAATTGCCTTGTTAAAGGGAAAAATCGACATTTTCATGCCCGATTTCAAATATGTGTCGGAAAAGCCGGCGCGGGAATACTCTCAGGCGCCGGACTACCCCGCGCGCGCGGCTGAAACGATCAAAAAATGCTTTGAGATGACCGGTCCCGCTACGTTTGACGAAAAGACTTATCTTATGAAAAGCGGAGTCATCATCCGCCACTTAATTCTTCCCGGCTGGTTCCGCAACACCGCCGGCGTCATCGACTTCGTCAACGAAAACTTCCGCCCCGACGAGGTAGTTTTCAGCCTTATGAGCCAGTACACGCCCATGAATTCGATACCGGAAATCTCCTCCAACCCCAGGCTCTCGCGCCGCATTTCCGCCGTCGAACACAAGGCGGCAATCGACTACCTTTGTGCCTGCGAGAACATAACCATGTGCTTCTGCCAGGATCGCGCCTCAAGCAGCGAGGAATTCATTCCCGACTTTGACGGCAGTGAAACGTTTCAATAATTCAACGCATATTTACGTAAAAAAACGGGGGCCGGTCCACTTAAAAACAAGAGTGAACCGGCCCCCTTCCTATAACACTAAATCCAAAACAATCAGTTCCCGTACAGGAGCTCCCTTGTAATTATGTCAAAGCTGACGCCGCCCGCGTGCTCTGTCGCCGTGTAGTCGCCAAAATACTTTCTCGCCACAGATTCACGCTGAACCGTTCCGTTCAGGTCTTCGATATTTACCGCCGAGTAGTCGTCGCAGTCAAATCTGACCTTGAGCTTGACGTTCCCGAGCGGCACCTGATTTGAAAGCACGTATTTATAGACCTTCGTGTCCTTCGAAAGCGCAAACCGCTGGGACATCTTCTCGTTCAAAATCTCGTCCTCGTAGAACTCGATAACGAGCTCCGCGCCCTCTCCGTTGTAGGAGCCGATAAAGTTGATCTCTATAATGTCGCCCGTCTGCAGGTCGCCGATGTTGGAGGTCGTGCTGCCCGCCCTCGGATTCGTTCCCAGCGAAAGCCTTTCGACCTCGATGTGGGTGTGGAAAGGAACGAGATAAACGTCGCCGGTCCAGGTTCCGTCCGCGTTGACCGATTTGAGCAGGCCCGTGTTGTTGCCGTTGCCGCCCATTTCGACGATCTGGTAAGCCTTGTCGCCCGACTTGACCGCGAGAGACTCTGTGGTTCCTTCCGCGTAGCCCGGCCTGGGCTCGTTCTTCTCCGCGAGCGCGCTGATTGCGCGAAGGTCCGCCCTGGTTCCGCTGTCGCTGACGTTCAGGACATTAATAAACTTGGCGCCGTGCCACCACACGTACTCGAGCTGCCTTGCCGCGATGTCGGTGGTCTCGTCTGACATCGAGTTGTACTCGCCCATAGTTATGTTCTTAAAGCCCGCGCTGTAGGCCAGATTGAGGAAGTTCCTGTCGTCCTGGAACCACGTTCCGTAGCGGGTCGCGCCGAAGTGGCAGCCGAGGGTCATCATCGCGTCCACCGGCGACATTCTCGTGTCGGCCTGCCCCAAAAATCCGCTGATGGCGTCGCCTTCAGGAATCGAGTGGCCGGAAATGATTTCAGACGGGAATCCGGCGAGAAGAGCCTCCCTGAACGCCTCCGTGAGACGCTTGTTAATAACTTTTCTCGTGAAAAGCGCCCACTGTTCGAAGAATCCGCCCTCGAAAAGATCCCAGGCGCCTCTGTCTCCGAGCGCTCCGTTCCTGGGCGCGTCAATATCCTCGCGCGACGTGAACGGTGTTCCGAACTTCTTGTTGATATTCTCGACGCTGCCGAACCGCTCAAGCAGGTAGCTTCTGAAGCCCTCTATATTGTGCGGGTTGTAGTCGCCGAACGTCTCTCCCACGTTGATCTCTATCTCGTGAATCGGCTCCAATCCTGCGAGCTTCTCGGGGTCGGTCACGAAGTTCTCGTAAAGCGCCTGCAGGCTTCCCCTGAGCGGGTAGAGGCGCATCTTGTCGAGCTCGATAATTCCCTCCGCGTAGGTCGCGTTGTAGAACTGCGAACCGAGTTCCTCGTAGTTGGCCGTCGTGTTGTCGTTCGTGTACCCGAGGTACCTCAGGAATCCGTCCTCGTCCTTGACTCTTGACAGAATGGTGGTGCCGGGAATGATATTGAACCTGTGCGTGAAGCAGGGCTCCCAGACGTTGAACGACTTGGAATAGTCCCTGATCTTGCCTGTCCACGCCCAGTCGGTGTACCCGAGCGTCGCGAGTTTGGCGACCTTTTTCGCGGTCAGAGAAGAAATGCTCTTGGCTGCCAGGTCTGTTCTTATATGCTGGAACGAGGCCTTCCTGACGTAATCCGTGTCCTGAATGGTGAGCGACTTGAGCCCCTTCAGCTTTAAGTTGGAATCCGCGGTGTCCCAGAAGAAAATGTTCTCGTAGACGCCGACGTCGGTCTTCGTGCCGTAGACGTCGTTTCCGTCCGTGAACAGCCTCAGGAACGCCCTGTGCGCGTTCTGCTCGTCAACGTCGATGCTCACCGCAAATCCGCCGTCCGAGAACGCCGACCGGGCGATTCCGTTGGCGTTGAGGTCCGCGACCGCCTTCGTTCCCGCTATCGTGAATCCCGCCGACGCGTCATAAGAAACGGTGAATATTGCGCGTGTCTCGTTGTCCATTAAAACAAGCGCGTCGTGCTCTCCCGCGTTTACAAGCGCCGCCGTGAACCCGTGGTCCGCGCACTCGGCCCCCGCTTTAATCACGCCCTCGTAGGCCTTCGAACCGTCTTCAAGCAGGTAGATCTCGCACTTAATGTCGCCCTCGCCGTCCGCCTTCACGGGCATTATGAGAAGCTGCTCTCTTCCCGCCGGGAAGTTTCCCGTCACTATATTATATGGCGCCTCCTTAGAGAAGCCGGGAACGATCTCCATGTAAAGAATTCCGTTCTCGTCGAAAATCCTGACGCTCTTCGCCTCCCTGAAGCTGCCGTTGAACGCCGCCGTCGCAATGACCGGCCTGTCCGCGCCCTGGTAATTCACGTACGCGCACGCGACTTTTACGCCGCCTGTCACGTTGTACGGGAACGCCAGGAACTGCGCGGTTTTCGCCGAATACTCGTTATATACGCGCACGAGAGTGTGATTCTTCTTGTTTTCGCCCTCGCCCGCGACTATCCTCGGCCGCTCCGTTCTCGCGTCGAGAACGCCGTCCGACTTTCCGTAACCCTGCGCCGCGTAGATTTCCGTCGAAAGCCCGAGTTCGAGGTCCGAATCGGTGTAGCGCACCACGTAGTTTTCGCCGTTCGAGACCGTGTAAGGAAGCGTCACAAGGGCGTTCTCGAGGTCCTCCGTGCCGGCCCCGCGGAGCTTGAGGCTGATCCACTCAAACGTGTAATAGTTGTCGAAAACGCTGACGTCAAGTCCTTTGTCAAGAAGAACGCACAGCCGGTTTTCATATATATACGCGTCTTTGTTCAGTTTGGAGGCGACGTCCGCGAGGGTGACCGTGCCGCTGCCGCAATCGGTGCCTGTAAGGCTGCCGAGAAGGTCCGCGTTGACGCTCATAACGCCGTCCGAGTATGACGCAACCGGATTCTCTTCGCTTACCGAGCCGGAAACGTCCGCGTACGCGCCGTCTTTATAAATATTGGGCGCGCCGGCCTCGAAAGCAAGTCCCCCGTGCGCAAGAAGGCTGTTCGCCTGCGCCTCGGGAACGTAATTCTTATAATCGATCAGATCGGTAAAACCGTAAAACTTCACTCCGGGTGTACCTCCTTTGTCATGCTTCCACAAAACAAGAGAAACCGTCACGATCACGGCCACAAGAACGACCGCTACGCCGGCAACTATCCAGAATTTCGGGTTCTTGAAAACGCTCTTCCCGCCGGCTTTTTTTCCGGTAGCGTCTGCCGCGTCTCCCTGTTCCGGGCCGTTTTCTGTTATAACATCGGATTTATTATCGGACATTTCAAACCTCCGCCGTCGCTTTACAATAATATCCTGGAAGCGCAAAAAGCGCCGCTCCGGTAAAGCATTTATTTAAATAGATTATAACAGTTAAGCGGGGGTTTTGGCAATACCGAAAAGCGTTTTCTTCCGCCTTCGAGTCATATTCCGCGCAGGTTTGCAAACCCGCCTTCCCGGAAATCTGCTTGAATTAATTTTTCGCCTATTTTTCGGCAAATTCACACGCTTCGCCCGAGTTTTTTCGGCGGAAATGCGTAAAAAATATTTCCCGCACTTGACGCGGTTTGGAAAATATCGTAGGATGCGGACGAGGGCAGAAGAAGGCAGAGCTTCGCAGTATTTCCGCACTAAATGCCGCTTCCCGGAGATTTCTCATTTATTTACCGGAGGTGTTTTTTGTGGACATGCAGGCTTTTTTGATAAACGGGCTTCAGGGGCTTGAACGGATTCAGGGGCTTGAACGGCTTGACGGACTTGGCGGATTTTACTTGCGTCTCGCGGCTGTTCTACTATTCCTGGGACCGCTGGTTCTGTGCGCCGTCTACGATTTAGAAACGCATACCGTTCCCGACTTTTTTGTACTGTTGTTGATTGCGGGAGGCACCGGATGCTTCGCGCTGCTCGGAGCGCGCATGATGGCGGTTTCCGCGGTGTGCGCGGCGGTGTTTTTCGCGCTGGCTGTCGCGACGCAGCGGCTGTGGAAGAAATGGCTGGGCGGAGCGGATATAAAGATCATGGCGGTGATGATACTGTGCACGGGGCCGCTGCAGGCGTTCACGGCCGCTGCCGCTGCATTCCTGACGGCCGGACTTTTTTCGGCGGGACTTGTTTTGATAAGGCTCGCGGTGTCGGTGAAAGCCAAACGCGCCCCGCCGGCAGGACAAAGAAAAAGGACAGGCCGTGCGGGGCGGCTGTCCCTTTCGAGAATAGCGGAAATCAGAGGATTCCCGTTTGTTCCGTTTTTGCTGGCAGGTGTATGCATGTGCCTCTGCGGAGAGTTTGGGGTTTAACCTCGCATTAACTCTTGACGCGGGCAGGATGTTCTTACAAGGCGGATATCAGAGCTCGAAGTCGAACTCCGTGTCGAGTATGCGGACCGTGTCGCCTTCTTTGATTCCCTCCTCAAGCAGACGGTCGATGACGCCACGCTGCCTTAACGTACGCTGGAAGTACTGGGACGATTCGTAATCGGCAAGGTTTACGGAATTAAGCAGGTTTTCGATCCACGGACCGGTGACCTCGTACACGCCGTCCTCGTCCTTTTCAATGCCGAACAGCTCGCGCTCAAACGTACCGTCAGTAAACTCCTCTTCTTCCGCGACAATTTCTTCGAAGGTTCCTGTAAGAGGCATCTTTTCAAGCAAACTGCCGAGATAGTCGGTGAGACCGGCCATACCGGCGCCTGTAAGCGCGCTTATCTCGAACACCTTGAAGCACCCGTCGTCGCAGTAAGCCGCAAAAGCGTCGTCCTCCGCCCTTCTGTTCTCTTTCCATACCTCGAACTTCTGCTTGAACGCCTCAAGCACCTCCGCCGCGCCTTCGGCGTCGGTCTTGTTCGCGGCGATCACCTGCGGCCTTTCGCCGAGCTTCGGGTGGTACTTCAATAGCTCGCTGTTGATCGTGAGGAAGTCCTCCCACGGGTCGCGACCTGACATTCCAGACACGTCTACCACGTGCAGGATTAGCCTTGTGCGCTCGATATGGCGGAGAAATCTGTGTCCGGCGCCTCTTCCATCGGACGCCCCCTCTATAAGACCGGGGATGTCGGCGGCTACGTAGCTCCTGCCGTCCCTTGTCGTCACTACGCCGAGCTGAGGCACGAGAGTCGTGAACGGATAGTCCGCAATCTCCGGTTTCGCAGCGGTTGTGACCGAAAGGATGGTCGACTTGCCTACGTTCGGGAACCCCACGAGCCCCACGTCCGCCAGCAGCTTCAGCTCCAGCTGTACCTCCATTTCGACGCCCGCCTCTCCCGCGCGCGCAAAATTGGGAATCTGTCTTGTCGCGGTCGCGAAGTGCTTGTTGCCCTTGCCGCCTCTTCCGCCTTTGGCCGCGACGAACCTGTCGCCCGGAGCCGTCAAATCGCAGAGAACTCTTCCGGTCGCGGCGTCCTTGATAATGGTTCCGGGGGGAACCTTTACGACTACGTCGGCTCCGTTTTTGCCGGTCATTCTGTTCTTGCCGCCGCTGCCGCCGTTCTCCGCCGCGTACTTTCTCTTGTAGCGGAAGTCCACGAGCGTCGAAAGACCCGGGTCCGCGACAAAGCAGACGTCGCCGCCCTTTCCTCCGTCGCCGCCGTCGGGACCGCCCGCCGCGATGTACTTTTCGCGCCTGAACGACACTATGCCGTGGCCTCCGTTGCCGGATCTGATGATTATTTTTGCTCTGTCAGTGAACATTGTTTTCTCCTCCTTTTGGGGGAATAAGGTCGTCGATTCTTCTGTCGTCGACGTGGTCGATCTTGGTCCACTTGACGTCAACGAAAACCGCGACGATGTTGTGTATCGTATCGGCGAGCAGGAACCACGGCGACATAAGCAGGTAGAACAGGAGCTTGAAGCCTCCGCATCTTATATGCTTCCGCTCTCTTATGACGGCGATGATTCCCGTCACGAGGCCGAAAGCGTACGTCGACGCAATTGCCGCAAGAACGGTTTTTACGATCTCAAGCACGTCGAGCGATCCGGTAGTTACAAGCGACACAATTATGCTAGTTATAGGGTAAATAAGGCCCAGCACCCACGTGGCGAGACCGACCGGAAAGTAGTGCCAGAATATGTCGTAGCCGGTAAAACCCGTGCCGCTCGAGAGCGGGAACTTCACGATCTCGCGGAAGTGTTTCACGAAGGCAACGATCCTTCCCCTCGCCCAGCGGTTCCTCTGTCTGAACGCGGTGCCGGCGTCTATCGGCTGTTCGTCGAAGAACTCGGCGTCCTCGCAGAAGGCGATCTTCTTCGCGCGCGAAGTAATGAAGATCGTGAACTCGTCGTCCTCGGTGAGGTTGGTGAAATGCCAGCCGTTCTCGAGGATGTCGGCGGCAAAAAGATAACCGGTTCCCGTAAGATGCGTTCCGAGTCCGAGGGCGGCGCGAGGCCTGTGGTAGCAGGCGGTGTTGGCGAAAAAGTGGATGCCGTAGCCTGCGGAGAGCACGTTCGTCTCGATGTTCTTGCTGTTCCTGTAGCCGGTCACGACCTTGTTCCCGCACGCGAACGCCTTGTTCATCTCAGAGATGAAACGCGGGTCGAGCAGGTTGTCGGCGTCAAAAACGAAATACCCGTCGAAGCAGCGGCTGCCGAAGTCCTCTTCTATGCACGCGAAAAGGAACTCCAAGGCGTATCCCTTCCGGTTGTGCTTCAAATCCTCGCGTGTGTACGCTACCGCGCCTTTGGAAATCGCTATCTCGCGCGTTCTGTCGGTGCAGTTGTCGCACATCACAAAAACGGTGAGAAGCTCCTGCGGATAGTCCTGGCCGGCTATGCTGTCGAGAAGCGCTCCGATGACCTTCTCTTCATTGCGCGCGCAGATAAGAATTCCGTACTTGAACCTTTGGTCGGTTTCGGGATATGTCTTTTTGCGCGCGAAAAGGCCCACCGCCATATAGAACCAGCGGAAGGCCGTTAATACGCCGAATGCGCCAATAAGTATTCTGCAAACGAGATCGACAATGTTCATTATTTGCTTTATTAGAGGCCTTGTTCAGCTTATTCTAAGGGTTTTGTCGACCCTTCCGAGAAGTTTTGACGCCTTGGGAGATATCTGGGCGATGTCCTCGGCCGTAAGACCGTTGATCTTTCTAATGATTATGTAGTAAACGATCACGGCGACGACGGCTGCGGGAATGAACGCGATTGCGTATCCGAGGTATCCCTTAAGGAACGACCTGACGATCAACCTTATGACGCCGTACACCGCGTATCCGGCCGCAACGCATCCCGTGGACGCGATAACCGGCGGAGTGAGCGCCGCAAGCACCGAAAAGCGGATATTCTCGCGCTTTTTAAGCACATACATGTTCAAAATGAACGGAATCAAATAGGAGACGTACGTGGAAATCACGGCGCCGTAGATGTTCAGCTGCGGGATTCTCAGCAGGAAGTAGTTCATCACCGCTTTGATGACCACGCAGAGGCACATGAACGCAGACGCGGTGAAGAGTCTGTTCACGCCCTGAAGGACCGAGCTCTGGAGGTGAATCGTACATAATAGAATCACGCTGAGCGACGAAACCGTAAGAAGCACCGCGTTGTTGCCGTAGCCGAGCATCTTGTAGATCGGACCCGAGAATACCGCGTAAGCAAACGAGATCGGAACCGCCACCAGGTAGCAAAGCTTGAAGCTGTACTGCGTGTTCGCCGCGACTCCCTTTCTGTCGCCTGCCGCGAAGCAGGACGTAATTATAGGAAGCACGGTGACGCAGAGCGCCGTCGCAAGAGCTCCCGGCACGTTTATCAGCTGCCTCATAGCCATATACTGGCCGTGAAGGACCTTCGCGGTCTGCTCCCCGAGGCCCGCAGCAACGAGGCCGCCTTTGATCATCTTGCTGTCGATAAGGTCGCCTCCGTACTGAACGGCGGAGCTTATAAACAGCGGCAGGCTGTAAAGGAATATTCTTTTCAGGAGTTCCCTGTCGGCGATATCGCGGTCGCCCAGCTTGGACCTGAGAACCGCTTCGTTGCTGATTTCTTCGTAGAATATCTTTCTGTCGGATTTGTACTCTAAAAGACAAACCGCCAGCGCCGCAAGCGCGCCCACGCAGGTACCTACGGAAGCTCCGGCGACCGCCCAGACGATGCCCTTGTCTTTAAAGGCTATCACCAGGCCTGCTGAGACCGCCACGTGAACGAGCTGCTCGATGATCTGCGAGACCGCCGTGGGTCGCATGTTTTTACGTCCCTGGAAGTAGCCGCGGTAGCCCGAAAGCAGGCTGCACACGAAAACGGTCGGCGCAAGGAACATGATTCCCGCCCAGGAGTCGGGGTTGTTCATGAATCCGGCGATAGGCTTTGCGAAGGCCATCACCAGCGCCATAAGCACCAGGCCCAGGCCCGCAAGAATCAGCAGCGCAAACTTGAATCCGCGCTTGGCCTCTTTCCGCTTGTCGGTGCGGCTGAGTTCGGAGATAAGCTTCGAGATTGCGACCGGGAAGCCGGCTGTAGCGATGACGTACACGAAGGCATATACGGAATATGCCGAATTGTACACACTGTAGCCCGCGTCGCCGCCGAGCAGTCCCCTTATGAGCGGGACAAAAATCAGCGAGAGAAGCTTGACCAGGATATTCGAAACTGACAGGATGACGAAGCCCTGCCCTATTGTCTGAGCCTTCTTTTTCATCGGCTGCGGTACGCAGTCCTTTCTTTGGAGTGTTAAGGCGTTCAGGCCTTGAAGTAGAACCGTCCAGCGGGAACGGCGTTGCCGAGCGTGTAGAGATCGAGGAAGTCGCCGTTCATGAGGTTGGCGTCGCACCATTTAAAACCGAACTCCGGAATTCCGTCGCCGTCCAGTCCGAGCGCCTCGCGTTTTACGGATATCTGCAGGAACCTGCCGCTGACGGTTGCGCGAGCAGCGTTTGCATCTTCAGTTGCGGGCGCACGCTTGTATCCTTTTCCGAGCCTCTCCACGACCGCCTCTTTGCGGCGCATGCGCGGACTGACCATAAAGTCGAAGCCGTCGAAGCTGTTTTCGCCGGCCGCAGGCGTTGTAATCAGAAGCTTCATGAACGAAGCGTCGCCTTCATCGGTGATATCTTTCTCGCACTCGCACATAAAGTAGACGTTCTCGCTGTCGTAGGCGCACTTCGTGAGGATGATCTCGTTGGGCGCGGCGGGCTGCTTGTAGTAAAGACCCTTCCAGCCGGTGGTGTCTCTGCCGAGTCCGGAGCCTCTGTACGCCGCGAATTCGGAGGTGACATCCTTCCACTGCGAAACGTCGCCGTCGACGTCGATTGTCTTCTTGTTGATTTTGAAGTTCTGCGCGTCGAGTCCCTTGTAGCGTCTGATATTCGCGCAGAGCTGGTAGTAGTAGTTGTCGCCGAGAACGGTTCTCGTGGGCTCGCAGTCGCGGCTGTGTTCGTAGTCGAACTGGTCCGGGAACGCGTTGGGCGTGCCGAGCCACTCGTCGAAGCGGCCTGCGATGAGCTCGTTCCAGCCGGTCACGAATATGAAATCCGGGTCGACCGAGAGCGCGTAGTCCCACTGCTGCTGGAAGTTCCGGCCGTAGAGGCAGAGGTCAGGCGTGTCCTTCGAGACGGTTGCTTCAGTTCCGAATTTGTCGTAGGAATAGGTGTAATCTCCCTTCGCGAAACTGCGGGAGTAGACGCCTTTGCCGCCGTTCGAGTTCATTGCGTTGAGCCCGTTGTCGTTGGCGTTCTGCGCGACGTTGACGGTCATCTGCTCGACCGAACCGTCCTTCTTGACGCCGTATTTCGTCTGCGGGTAGACGGAGCACCAGCCCCACCATTTCCTGTCCGCGTCGTAAGGCGTGTCGGCCGCGAAATATGTAGGTTCATTGTGCCTGAACGTGAAAAAGTCGAGGATTTCCCTGTCCAAAGGCTCCTGCGGGTCCAGGCTCTCGGGGTGCGCCATAATGACGGGCTTGCCTTCCCAGTAGAAGAACAGGCACTCGTTGTCGGAATCCGAATAGAATTCTTTGTAGACGCGTCTCAGCATAGTGCGGGTCGTGTCGCAGGGACAGAAGTTGAGCATGAACGCGAACTTCGGCACGTTGATTCCTTGTGCGAGCGCCTTTTTGTAGACTTTCGCGAGGAATTTGTAGTCATCGTCCCAGAGGAAGTCGCCGTTCGTGCAGTCGAAGAAGAGCACGTCGACGCCGGCGTTCGCGATCAGTTCCGCGTTCTTGCGCAGCGTGAACTCGTCGCGGTCGTGGTAATATCCGTACACCGGTTTTCCCCAGAAATGGGCGGTTCCCGAAGGCGTACCCTCCCACACGGGGTGGCTGAAATCATTGACCGCCTCGGGGTTCTTCGCGAGTATCTCGGTGACGTTTCTCGCGGGACGGCCGGATTGAGCCGTGTGCCAGGTCCAGTAGAAGAGGCCTACGAATTTGTTTCTTTTTGCGCCGGTTTCCCCCGCTGCGGGAAGCTTTCTTCCCAGTGCGTCCGTGGCGCCCCAGAAGTCCGGCTGAACGTACAGTTCGCGGGACGCAAGCGTTGAATGTGAAGGTTCGATTCTGTGATCTGCCATAGTATTACCTCCGGTTTTGCTGTCGGTTGTCCGGTTTTATTCGGGTTGCGGGCTGTTTCAGTACTGCCTCAAGCCGCAGAAGAACATCGCAGCGTGGGCGAGTATCGTGAAAATGTTGTCGACGAATTCGCGGGCGTAAAGCGTTTCCTTTACGAATCCGTAGACCGTCGCGGCGAGAATTACCACGAGCGCGGCAATCGCGAAGCCCCATGCGACGTTACGGATTCCGCCTCTGTTTCTGCAGTACATCGCGAACAGGAAGTACGCCACGAGCAGCAGGAACTTCCCGAAGTGCATAATGTACGCCGGCGAGAAAGCCGTCTCGACCGCCCTTATGTTGTTTATAAAAAAGACGGCGTAGGCCACTGCCGCAAAGGTGGCGAGAATCGCGGTGAAGATCGAGAAGCCACCCACCATCGGTTCGAGGTCGCGGAGACTCACAATAAAGAACAGAAGCGCCGCGGCCAGCGTAACCACCGGGAACAGCGCAGGGCCGAAAAAGTAACTGAAAAAGTTTGTTTTAAAGCTGTAGCCGGAAACGTAATCGAACACGCCTTTCCAGCCGTTCGAGAAGAGCCAGCCCGCGCCCAGTACGCCTAACAGCACCGAGAGCATTCGCGCAAAGTTGCTCCCTGTTTTCGTTTTTGCCATTTTTATCCTCCGTAAAAAACTTGGTGACGCCTCGCGGAAAGCTTTCGGTTCACTGCCCGCGCGGAACGTCTATACACTCTGAGATTTCTTCTATTTTTCGGAGAAAAAGCTTCTCCGGAATACGCTTCAGCCTCACGAACGGCGGCTCCTTTTTGGGGCTGATCGGCTTTACCAGCAGCGACAGGCAGGATGAACGCGACGCGCCCCAGACGTCCGTGAAAATCTGGTCGCCCACAACGAGCGTCTCGCTTCCCGTAACGCCGTACTGCGCGAAAACTCTTCTAAAACCCTTCCTGGACGGTTTGAAAGCGTCGCCTTCGAAGCTCATCCCGAGAATCGCGGCAAGCTTTTTGACGCGTTCCTTGTGGCCGTTGGAGAGAATGCACATGCCGAAGCCCGCACGCGTCAGTCCGCGGACGAACTCGATTATCCTCTCGGACGGTTCGGTCTCCTCGTACGAAACAAGCGTGTTGTCGGCGTCGAATACAATGAACCTGACGCCGCGGTCGTATAGCTTTGCGAAATCGGCTGTCAGGACGCTCTCCGCCCTGAAATCCGGGTAAAACTTATCCAGCATGCTCTGTCTCTCTGCGCTCCGGTCTCTTCCGCTGTCTCTCCGCCTGCGTCAGACCATCTTCTCGCTCATCTGCGTGCCGCCCAGCAGGTGGTAGTGGAGATGCTGCACGCTCTGGCAGGCGTCGGGCCCGCAGTTGGACATGATTCTGAAACCGCTCTCGGAAATGCCGAGCGTCGTCGCGATTTCGCCTGCAACGAGCTGAATGTGGCCGAGCAGCGCCTCGTCCTCCTCGCAGAGTTCGAGAACGTTCGCGGCGTGCTTCTTGGGAACGATCAGAACGTGGACCGGTGCCTGCGGATTGATGTCCCGGAAAGCAAAAACTGATTCGTCCTCGTAAACCTTTGAAGACGGTATCTCGCCTTTAATAATCTTACAAAAAATGCAGTTGTCCATCGGGTTCCTCCGGTTGGTTTAAAAGTCTGCGGGCGGCGGCGCCTGTATTGCGCGGTCTACGGGTTATAAGCCGCATCCGGTTGCGCCGCCCTGGCGCAGGGGTTTGATAATTGAATAATCGGGCTTGAAGCCGGCTTATTGCGGTCAGATGAATTCTTTTACGGACGCAAGCATCTTGTCGATTGCGCCAACGTCCCTGCCGCCTGCCTGCGCCATGTCGGGCCGGCCGCCGCCGCCGCCACCGCACATCGCGGCGGCCTTCCTGATGACGTCGCCGCACTTGATTCCCTTTGCGACGCACGCCTTGGAAGCCATCGCGACGATGGATACCTTGCCGTCCTTGCCGGACGCGAGAACGCAGAGCGAGCACTCGGCCTTGTCGCGGATGCTCTCGCAGAGGTCTCTCAAAGCGTCGCCGGCGAGTTCATCAAAACGGCCCGTAAACACGGTGACGCCTGCGACTTCCTGCGCGTTCTTGATGACGGCGTCGACGCCGCCGGAAGCCTTTTCGCGCTTCATCTTTTCGATCTCTTTGGTGAGCTCTTTGAGCTTCTCGGACTGGACTTTGATCTTCTCGGAGATGTCGGAAGGCGTCGCCTTCGCGGCGTCGCAGGCCTCCTCGAGAATCGCTTCTTTCTCCTTAAAATAGGCAATTGCAGTCTTGCTTGTGACGGCTTCGATTCTCCTTATGCCGGCGCTAACGGCGGACTCGTGAAGGATCTTCACAAGACCGATCGAGGAGGTGTTCCTGACGTGGGTGCCGCCGCAGAATTCGACGCTGTAGCCGCCCATGTCGACCACACGCACGATGTCGCCGTACTTTTCGCCGAAGAGCGCCACCGCGCCGAGCTTTTTGGCTTCGTCGATAGGAAGCTCTTTTACGGTGACCGGGTACTCCGCGGAGATTGCCTCGTTCACGAGCCTCTCGACCTCTGCGAGTTCATCGGGCGTTACGGCCTGCATGTGGTTGAAGTCGAACCTGAGGCGTTCGCTGTTGACGCTCGAACCGGCCTGGTGGACGTGAGGTCCGAGGACAGTGGTGAGAGCCTTCTGGAGAAGGTGCGTCGCGCTGTGGTTGCGCTCGGTGAGTCTGCGCTTTTCGGCGTCGACCGTGAGCTTGCAGACGTCGCCGGTCTTCACCGTGCCGTCCACCACGCAAACGGAGTGCATCCAGCGCTTGTCGTTCGTCTTCGTGACGCCCGCGAGCTCGAGAACGGCTCCTTCGGCAGTTACGATCTCACCCTGGTCGGCCTCCTGGCCGCCGCTTTCCGCGTAGAACGGAGTCCTGTCAAATACGGCCACCGCCTCGTCGGACGTCTCCGCGCTGTCGCAGACCTCCAAAACGCCGTCGGCGTTCTTCTTAAGCAGGCAGATGAGCTTCGCATCGCAAGAAAGGTCGGTATAGCCGACGAATTCGGTGGCGGGAACGTCTTTCGGAAGCACAGCCTCCTTGCCGCTCCAGGAGCTCTCTCTGTTCTTGATGGCCTCCCTCGCCTTTTCGCGCTGAACCTTCATGGCTTTGCGGAATTCCTCTTCGTTGACCGAAAGACCGCTCTCGGCGAGCACCTCTCTCGTCAGGTCGAACGGGAACCCGTAGGTGTCGTGCAGCTTGAACGCGACTTCGCCGGAAACTTCTGTCGCTCCGGACGCCTTCGCGTCTTTAACGATGTCGCCAATCAGCAGCATTCCCTGATCGATTGTCGCCGAGAAGCGCTCCTCTTCGGCCGCGATGACCTTCTTGATATACGCCTCTTTCTCGATGAGCTGCGGGTAGGCGCTGCCGGATTCCTGAATCACGACCTCGGCGAGCCTTGTCAGGAACGCGCCCTTAATGCCCAGAAGTTTCCCGTGGCGGCACGCGCCCCTCAAAAGCCTTCTGAGAACGTAGCCGCGCGCCTCGTTGGAAGGCACTACGCCGTCGGAAACCATCATAACGGTGCTTCTGATGTGGTCGGTGATGACTCTTATCGAGACGTCGTCCTTGTAGACTTCGCCGTATTTCTTGCCGGAGAGCTCGCAGACGGTGTCGAGAATTCTTCTCACCGTGTCGACTTCGAACAGGTTCCCGACGCCCTGCATAATGCAGGCGAGCCTTTCGAGGCCCATGCCGGTGTCGATGTTCGGGAACGCCAGCCGCTCGTAGGAGCCGTCGGCCTTCCTGTCGAACTGCGTGAAAACGAGGTTCCAGACTTCCATGTAGCGGTCGCAGCTGCATCCGACCTTGCAGTCGGGTCTGCCGCAGCCGTATTCCGGACCTCTGTCGAAATGAATTTCCGAGCATGGACCGCAGGGGCCTTCTCCGTGCTCCCAGAAGTTGTCTTCTTTGCCGAAACGGTAAATTCTCTCAGCGGGAACGCCGACGGTCTTGTTCCAGATGTCGTAAGCCTCGTCGTCGTCCTTGTAGACCGTGATGTACAGCCTGTCGGCGGGAATCTTCATGTCCTCTGTGAGGAACTCCCACGCCCACGGAATCACTTCCTTTTTGAAGTAGTCGCCGAACGAGAAGTTTCCGAGCATTTCAAAGAACGTTCCGTGCCTGGCCGTCTTGCCGACGTTGTCGATATCCGGCGTGCGGATGCATTTCTGGCACGTGGTCACCCTCTTGCGGGGCGGCACCTGCGCGCCTGTAAAATAGGGCTTGAGCGGGGTCATTCCCGCGTTGATTAGGAGGATACTCGGGTCGTTCTCGGGCACCAGCGAGAAGCTCGGAAGCCTGAGATGGCCCTTGCTCTCGAAAAATGAGAGATATCTCTCCCTGATTTCATTCAAACCAAGTTTTTCCATACAAAAATTTACCGTGTGGTTTCCTTTCGAAAATAGATTTATAAAACCTGCCCGGCAATTCAAGAGCCGTAAAACTCGGTCGGTAAAACGTCGCAATTACGGCTTGAATTCCGGGTCTCTGACGGACAGTGTCCGCGTTTTTCAACATTAACAAGTTGGCCGTTTTCGGGCCGGCAGGCAGGAATGCGTAAAGACAGATCTCTGCCCCCGCCTCTCAATCAGGGATTTTCGCCTGTCGGCTCTTCACCTGTGGGCTCTTCGGTGGGCTCTTCGCCTGTCGGTTCCTCAGTCGGCTCTTCCGTGGGCTCCTCAGTGGGTTCTTCGGTCGGTTCCTCGGTAGGCTCTTCCGTGGGTTCCTCGGTGGGCTCTTCGGTAGGCTCCTCAGTCGGTTCTTCGGTGGGCTCCTCAGTAGGCTCTTCCGTGGGTTCCTCAGTGGGCTCTTCGGTAGGCTCCTCGGTAGGTTCTTCCGTAGGCTCCTCGGTGGGCTCTTCGGTGGGCTCTTCCGTAGGCTCCTCAGTAGGCTCTTCGGTCGGCTCCGCGGTGGGCTCCTGTGTAGGCGTGGGAGTCGGAGTCGCGGTGGGCTCGGCTACCTCTGCGGTGGGAGTGGGCCTGGGAGTCGTACTCTCGGTCGGCGTGGGTTCGTTTGTCGGCGCGTTGGTGGGAGCGTCCGTGGGAGTCGGGGTTTCGTTCGTTCCGGCGGTCTCGGAAGGAATCTCGGTGGGCGCTACGTAAGGTGTCGCGCTTTCGCCGGGAGCTTCGGTCGCGTCGCCGGGTTCGGGTGTCGCTACTTCGGAAGGAGTCGCGGAAGCCACCGTTTCGGGTGTGGGCGTCGCTTTGCCGTCTTTCCCGGGCTTCTTGAACATTTCAATCGCGAAGAACGCGAGAATGACCACAATAATCAGGCAAACGATGAATATGACGACCGTCGGCCAGATGCTCTCTTTCTCGTCGTCCTCGCCGCCGAGTCCGATGAAGTTCTTGAACGCTTTCTTAAGGCCGCCCTTCTTTTCACCGCCTTCGGATTCGCCGGAGCCTTCTTCGCCGCCGTCTTCTCCGGATTCGCCGCCGTCTTCGGGTTCCTCGCCTCTCTCAAAGTCTTCGCTCTCGGCGCTGACGCCGCCCGCGAAGCCCGCTTTCGAGCCGGTTTTTGAACCCGCTTTCGAGCCGCGCTCTGGAACGTCGTTCTTCCGCATCTCGTTTTCGATGTCGATAAGGCCGATTTCACCGACTTCGAGGGACTGCCCTTCGGTCGGCTGCTCCGCCGGCTTTTCGGGCTCTCTCGCGTCGGCCATAATGTCGCCGGACAGGTCGACGCCGGCGGGCATGAACGTGATGACTTCCTCGGGCTTCTCCTCTTCCTCCGGTTTCTTCTTGCCGGGAAGAATCATTCCGAGAATGCCGCCCTGGCCCTTTTTTGGCTCTTCGCCGCTGTCGGAGCCGCGGGAAGGAGCGACCTTCACGTCTCCGTCGCCGTCATAATCTGCCGCGGCCGTTTCAGGCTTCTTTTCGCCTGTTTTTCCGGGTTCCTTGCCTCTTCCTCCGAAAACAGCTTCGGAGCCTGCAACCGCACCCGCGGCACCCGCCGCAGCTGCCGCAGCCGCAGTCTTTCCCGCAGCCGAACCGCCTTCGGGAACCGCCGCCGCGCCTTCACTGTACGCCTTTACGACGATGACGGTAAAGTCGCCGACGTGCTCGTTCTGGTACGCGCTGAGAACGTATCCCGCGATGTCGCCGGGTTCGTCGTAAGCCGCAGCCGCTTCAACCAGCACGCCCTCTTCAACGTAGTCGCTGAAAGCGGTGCTGACGATAATGAATATCTCGCCTGCGGACGCGTCGTAAGTCTCGACGTCGGGAATCGCAGCCTCGCCGCTGATGCCCAGGTATTTTACCAGCTTTCTGCGCTGCGGATGGTTGCGGAGTTTCGCGGGCGGAATGATGCCCATGTCGACCATTTTCTTCGCCTGGGTGTGTTCGTGCGAAAGCTCGGTGGCCTCGCCGTCCTTGACGGAGAAAACCTTGACGTTGCCGACGTTCGCGACCGTGATCGTATCCTCGTCGGTGCACATTACAGCCGCCGAGACCTTAACGGACAGGTCGGAGTCCTCGTCGATCGTCTGCGATACGTCGAGCGCCGCCTCTTTGAAGAAGTTCTTCAAAAGCTTCGTGACGACCGTGTCGCTGTTCTTTATATAAAAGGAGTGGTACTTCTTGAGTTTTGAAAAGGCGGCGTAGACCTGGTCCTTCACGACGTTCTCGCCGTAGGAACCGGTGGCGATGCCGAACATCTGGCGACCGGGTTTGGCCGTCTTCTGTGTCAGCTTGATCTTGTTGCCGTCGATGTCGGGAGTAATCACCTTGGAGTTGAAGTAGTAATTGTCACAAAAGCGGTCTTCCCCCGCTCCGGGATAATAAACAACAGATGATTTGAAGCTCAGCATAATATTACGTCCTCTCGGATTTTTTTGTTACATAAAATAACACCTTATCTTACCACGTTTAAGTCGCCATTTCAACGATTTTTCGATATTTGCGCGCGTTTTAAAGCATTTTTCAAGGGTTCAGCCGTGCGCGGGGCTTCCGGGACGCGAGACGGGAACGTTGCGGGAACGTGTAAACAACAAAAAAGCGCCGCGCCCCTTCAAAAAACCGGGGGCGCGGCGGCCAAAAGCCATTCATTTATACGATTAAAATCACCCTACTGTCACGACCTCGACGCCTTCTACAGCGGCCTTCTCGAGGGTCTCATAGTCGTAGCGTTTCTCCTCCGCGAGCACCTCTTCCAGCGACGGCCTCGTCTTCGGGTGGCGCGGCGTGAAGACTGTGCAGCAGTCCTCGTAAGGCAGAATGCTCGTCTCGAACGTTCCAATCTCGCGGGCGACCGCAATCACGTCGACCTTGTCCATCGCGATCAGCGGCCTGAAAACCGGCATTCCCGCGGCCGCATCGGTGCAGTACATTGCCTGCATAGTCTGGCTCGCGACCTGCCCGATGCTCTCGCCCGTTACAAGTGCCGCGCAACCGTTCCTGCGCGCCAGTTCCTCCGCGATCCGCATCATCGAACGCCTCATAATGACCGTTCCCAGTTCGTCGCGGCACTTCGCGTGGATCTCGAGCTGCACCTCGGTGTACGGAACGATCATCACCCTGATCTCCCCGCAGTACACCGACAGAATTTTCGCCAGCTCGAGCACTTTTTCCTTCGCGCGCTCGCTCGTATAAGGGTAGCTGAAAAAATGCACCGCGCAGATCTTCACGCCGCGCTTCGAGACCATGTACCCCGCGACCGGACTGTCGATTCCCCCCGAGAGAAGAAGGCAGGCCTTCCCGTTGCTGCCGATCGGCATGCCGCCCTGCGCTTTGATAATGTCGGTGTAGACGTAGGTCTCCTCGCGCACCTCGCAGTAAAGAATGAAATCCGGCTCGTTGACGTCGACCGTCAGTTCCGGGAACTCGTCAAGCAGGACCGCGCCGAGTTCGCACGAGATCTCAAGCGAGTTCATCGGGAACGTCTTGACGCCGCGCCTGGTCTCGACCTTGAATTTCACGCTCGCGGGAATGCCGGTTTTTCCAATCTCCGCAAGCTTCTCGCGCACCGCCTTTTTCGCAATCTCCGCAAAGGCGTCGAACTCAGAAACGCTTCTCAGCGCAACGCTCGACGACACGATTCCGAAAATCTCCGAAACCGCTTTGACCGCCTTCCCGTAGTCGAAATCCGCGCTCTTCGGAACCACGTAGAACCTGGACTGCGCCCAGTGAACGTCGGGATTCCCGCACGCTTTCAGGCGGTCGCGCATGTTTCTCGAAAGGTTCTTCTCGAACGTGGACCGGTTGAGTCCCTTAAGGGCGATTTCGCCGATTCGGCAGAGAATTATCCTTTCAGGGAGATATTTCCCGTTTTTCCCGGCTGAGCCGTTTGATTCGCTCGAACAGCCCGGTTCGTGAATTTCGCCAATGTTGTTGTATTCGTTTTCAGTCTGAAATGTCATTTCCGTCCTCAAAAATCTATTAATCTCTATTCCGCGGGCTCCGTTTACTGTTCCGGTTATTGCCGGTTATTGCTCCGGTTCCGGCTCCCCCGCGGTCTTTCTCTGCCTCATGTCGGCCGGCGCCGCGCGCCTCAGTTCCTTCACGCACTCGCAGACCGCCGCGAAGCACCTGTCGATATCCTCTTCCGTCGTAAACCTCGAAATGCTTATCCTGATGCTGCCGTCGATGATCTTCACCGGCACGCCCATCGCCGTGAGCACGTGGCTGCGGTTCTTTTTGTGCGACGAACAGGCCGAACCGACCGAAACGTACACGTTCCTTGACTCGAGCGCGTGAAGCATGACCTCGGCGCGGAGGGGCGCGAACGAAACGTTAAGAATGTAAGGCAGCGAGACGTCGGGATCCGAGTTAAACACCACTTTTTCGCCGTACTTCTCTTTTAAAAGTGTGCGAAGCTTCGAGTTCAGCGCAAGGGCTCGTTCGTACGACGCGTTAATGTCCGCAAAAGCCTCCCTCGCCGCCTCCGCAAACCCTGCCAGCGCGGGAACGTTCTCGGTTCCCGAACGCAGTCCGCTTTCCTGTCCACCGCCGCTTATTATAGGCGCGATTCTGACGCCTTTCCTGACGTACAGGAAGCCTGCTCCGCGCGGTCCGTGGATCTTGTGGGCGCTCGCCGTCAGCATGTCGCAGCCCATATCTTTAACGTCGACTTTGAGCTTTCCGTAGCCCTGAACGCAGTCGGTGTGCAGAACGATCTTCGGGTTTATCGCGTTTTTGAGCGCGGCAATTTCTTTAATGGGCATGATCGCGCCGGTCTCGCTGTTGACCGTCATCACGGAGATAAGCGACGTTTCAGGTTCAATCATTTCCGCCAGCTTTGCCATGTCGACGACGCCGTCGGGCCTGACCGGACAGTAAGAGACGCGAACGCCGAAGTCGGCAAGCGCCTTCGCGGTCTCGAGAACCGAAGGATGTTCAACGGCCGACACGATAACGTGCCTTCCGGCGTGTTTGTTGGCGGCAAAGAATCCTTTAAGCGCGAGGTTGTTCGACTCCGAACCGCCGGACGTGAAAATAATTTCGTCGCGGCCGGCGTTGATCGTTTCCGCAACGGTCTCGCGCGCCTCGCGGAGCGCCTTTTCGGCATTCATTCCCAGTCTTGAGAGGGACGAAGGGTTGCCGTAAAGAAGTTCCGCCGTCGAAGCGACCGTCTCCGTGACTGCCGGCGTCTGCCTCGTGGTGGCGCTGTTGTCAAGATAGACGTCCCTCTTCGCGTAAAACGGGCTCTCGACGTATTTCCGGAAAATATCCGGCCTGCGCTCGCGCGTTATCTTTTCGGCCTCGGCAAGGCGCCACGCTGTGATGTCGGCGTGATTCCCGCCCAAAAGCACCTCGGGAACGGCCATCCCCTCATAATCAGCGGGCTTCGTGTACTGGGGGTACTCCAAAAGAAGCCCCTCGAACGACTCGCAGCCTGCCGACTCGGGCGAACCGAGCACACCGGGAACGAACCTCACCACCGCGTCGGTCAGCACCGCCGCCGCCATCTCGCCGCCGGTAAGAACATAGTCTCCGATCGAAATCTCTTCGTCGCAAATGCTGTCGATCACGCGCCGGTCCACGCCCTCGTAATGCCCGCAGAGAATGACTAGATACGGCTTTCCCGCGAGCCTCTTCGCGACCTCCGAGTCGAGCTTCGTGCCCTTCGGGGACATGTAGACCGTGTAGGGTTTGACGTCCGGGGTCATTTCCGCCGCCTTCGCCACCGCGTCGCGGTAACAGTCCATAACAGGCTGGCAGGTCATAAGCATGCCCGGCCCGCCACCGTAAGGCGTGTCGTCGACTTTCCGCTGTTTATTCTGCGTGTAATCCCTGATCTGATAGTAGCCGATGTCGAGCAGGCCCCCTTCCGAGGCGCGTCCGATTATGCTCCCGCCGAGAGCCGATTGTATCATTTCCGGGAAAAGCGTCAAAATGTCTATCTTCATGTTTGCAGAAACAAATTTTCCCTGTTTTTAGTCAAAAACAACAGTTTAAAAAGCGGCGCGGCTCAACACGTTTTATTGCGACCTCGTTCCGGCAATTGCGCCGCGCCTCCTCTTTTATCAATACCCGGGCTTCCCGAGCAGTTTGAACATATTCTTTTTGTACGCCTCAACGCCGGGCTGGTTGAACGGGTTCACGCCCAGCATGTAGCCGCTCACGCCGCAGGCCCTCTCGAAGAAGTACACAAGCGCGCCGAAGTTCTTCGCGTCGAGGGTCTCCATCGTGATCTTGAGGTTCGGAACTCCGCCGTCGACATGCGCCATCGCGGTTCCTGCCGCCGCCTGTTTGTTCACGTAGTCCATTCCCTTGCCGGCGAGGTAGTTGAGGCCGTCCAGATTCTCCGGGTCGGTCCCGATCACGGCGTCGCGTCGCGGCTTCTCAACGTTCAGCACGGTCTCGAAAAGAATCCGCTTTCCGTCCTGGATGTACTGCCCCATAGAGTGAAGATCAGTGGTGAAATCGCAGGAAGCCGGGAAAATGCCCTTGCCGTCCTTGCCCTCGGACTCGCCGTAGAGCTGCTTCCACCACTCGCTGACAAAGTGTAGACCGGGCTCGTAGTTGACAAGAATCTCGACTTCCTTGCCCTTTCTGTAGAGCGCCGTTCTCGCCGCCGCGTAAAGATTGCAGGCGTTCCCGGAAAGCTCCGTGTTCGCGAACTCGTCGTAGGCTTCCGCGGCGCCTTCAAGAACCGCGTTGATGTCGATCCCCGCAACCGCCATCGGCAGAAGTCCGACCGGAGTCAGCACGCTGAACCTTCCGCCAACGTCGTCGGGAATCACGAACGTCCTGTAGCCCTCTCGGTCCGCCATCGTTTTAAGCGCGCCTCTCGCGCGGTCGGTTGTGGCGTAAATGCGCTTCGCGGCGCCCTCTTTCCCGTACCTTTTCTCAAGAAGCTCCTTGAAGAAGCGGAACGTGACCGCGGGTTCGGTGGTCGTTCCCGATTTGGAGATGACGTTCACCGAGAAGTCTCTCTTGCCGATGAGTTCGGAAAGGGACAGAAGGTACTCCGGGCTGATCGAGTTGCCCGCGAAGAACACCGCAGTGTTCGCGCGTTTCTTTCCCGTGAGCGCCTTGATATTGTAGAAAGGATCCGCCAGCGCCTCGATGGCCGCGCGGGCGCCGAGATAGGAGCCGCCGATTCCGATAACGACGAGAATTTCGGAGGTTCTTCTTATCTCCCTCGCCGCGGAAAGCACCTTCTTGATCTCCGCTTTTCTCCTTTTTTTAGGCAATTTGTACCATCCCAGGAAGTCGCTTCCCTCGCCGGTTCCGCGCTCCAGCATGACACCGGCCTTTTTCACCTCGCCAGCGAGTGCGCCAATCTCATTTTCCGTCACGAACGGCAGCGCGTCCGCATATTCAAACCTGATCAAAGACATGTAATACCTCCGGTATTCTATTGAATTGTGGTTGTATTGCGCGGCGTGAATGACTCAACGAACGGTCGGAAAAAGGCTTCGCGAGAGTCCTTGTCCGGGAGCGTTCTCATTGCGCGCATACGATTTTATTATAAAACTTTCCCGCCTGTAAGGCAATAGCAAGAAAGCGGCACGTCGGCCGTTTTCCTGCTCTTTTTCTGTTCTTTTGCGGTTTTCGCCTTCTTTTACGATTTTGCGGTTCTTTTAAGCTTTTACGGCTCTTACAATCCACTCCACCGGCCCGGTCATTCCCGAGGCGGGCAGCGCCAGGAACTGCGTGAACCGGTCACGGAGCGCGTTCCCGAGGGTGTTCGCGACCTCGATCACGAGTTCGTTTTTGCCTTCTTTTAGCGCGTTTCCGACGTCGTACCTGTACGGCGGGCAAATCCTGACGCCGAGATCTTCCCCGTTCAGCCACAGGTGCGAGGTCGACCCGACGTGCCCGAGGTCAAGCGCAACCGCATCGCAATTAGGCAGTTCGAAAGAAGCGGTGTATCTGATTTTTCCCGAAAAACCGGGTTCTGCCGAAACGTCCGTAATGTTGGGAAGCGTTCCGGCGTCTGCGTTTTCGTATGCAAGCTTGTAGTTTTGCGGGTCGTCGTACGAAGCCGTCCTGATCTCAAAAACCAACTCCGCGGGAACTCTCCCATACCCCTCTTCCGAAGTATCCTCCTCCGGAACATTCTCTCTGACAAGCGGTTCTTTTTCAAACACGGCGATAACTGACCTGTACGGCTCGAGTTTCAGCTTCAGCACGCCGTTTTCGACCTTTTTCGTATAGATTTTGTCGTTCAGCATGTCGAGAAGCGTGCAGCTCCGCAATCCTTTCGCTTTCACGTCCCGGAGCGTTATCTCCGTGTCCGCGGTGTCGCACACCGACTCGTTCACGAACATGTAAACGTTGGAATCAGGGTAGACAAAATGCGCGCACCGGAGCAGCGGAAAATCGCCTTTCACCTCGAAATCCTTCTCTATATATAGGGAAATTTCGCGAAGCAGTTCCTCCCCGGCAGCAAACCGGTTCATCCGTATCACGGGAACGCCCTTCCCCTCAAGCTCCATAACGGCACGCAGAACGTTTTCCGGAAGTTCCACCGCGGCGGGAATGATCAGGCATTCATAATTCTGACTGCCGATTGCGAGACATCCGTTTTCTGCCCGCGCTTTAAAGACCCTGCTTCCTCCCTCGCCTGTAAGACAGTCCGCGGGAATGATATCGTAGTCGATATGCGCGTCGTAAAGAATTTTCGCCGGCACCTGCGTCAGCATCGCGTCACCGTCCCGGTTCATCCACTCCGCCTCGGCGTGGTAGAGGATCGCCGCCTGAGTTTTCAGAACGCCTCCCGACAGAAGGTGCGCCGCCTTGCTCGTGTAGTTCATCAGCTTCGTGAACCCCTCGAACTGCGGGTCTTTGCCGCCCGCCCCGAAATGCGGAGGGCAGTCCGGATCAGGGAACGCAGGCGAGAACGCGTGGGGAATAAACCTGTTCACGCCCCTGACGAGAAGGTGATCGATCAGCCATTTCATCATTCCCGCGTTTTCAGCCCAGCCGTAGGCGCCGAACACCTCGCACATCGCCCGCCCTTCCGTCTGCGTGCCTATGTGCGCGAACGACGACGCCAGCTTCGCGAGAACGTACTCGTAAAACGCCGGATCGGCCCTGTTCCCGAACGCGGACGCGGTGTGGAAGTGCCCGGAAAGGCCGGGAATGATTTGGTGGAGAACTATGTCGATGCCGCTCATGTGCTGGCCGTC